>CALANM010000151.1 GCA_937926065.1 uncultured Microbacterium sp. | reverse complement strand
CGTCATCGACGTGACACTCAAGCCGGGAAACTACACCAACCCCTGGGACGTCACCGCCACAGCCGCAACCGCCGCCGCAACCGGCGATGGAGAGGCCCTTCTATATGAAACCAACGCTCGGTCACGTCCTTCAACACTTGGTTCCACATCGAGAACCCAACGACGGCCCTCGAGTCGGTGGACCACACCTGAGCGTGGAGTTGCCGGTCGCGTCGAGCATTGAACACCCATTGCTTCGATTCGCCGGGAGCGAGGATCTCGATGTCGCGAGACCGATCGCCGGCCGATCTCGAACGCGTCGATCGGGGTGAGCGTCGCGCGGTCGAGAACCCAGAGCTGCACTGCACCGCCAACTCGGCGACAGGCTTGGCATGCCCTCGTCCCGGATGCAACCCCCTCTTCGAGGCCGCCCGACTGCGTCGATACTCGGGATCGACACGAGGAGGCCGAATGAAGGCGATGACATACCGGGGTCCCTACAAGATCCGGGTGGAAGAGAAGCCCGATCCGGTGATCGAGCATCCGAACGATGCCGTCATCCGGGTCGAACTTGCGGCGATCTGCGGCTCTGATCTGCATCTGTACCACGGGATGCTTCCGGACACACGGGTGGGGCACACGTTCGGGCACGAGTTCATCGGAACCGTGGAGGAGGTCGGGAGCTCGGTGCAGAGTCTGCAGGTGGGCGACCGTGTCATGGTGCCGTTCAACATCTACTGCGGCAGCTGCTTCTTCTGCTCACGAGGACTGTTCTCGAACTGCCACAACGTCAACGCCAACGCCACGGCCGTAGGCGGAATCTACGGCTACTCGCACACCGCCGGCGGTTACGACGGCGGCCAGGCCGAACGCGTCCGCGTGCCGTTCGCCGATGTCGGGCCTTCAGTGATTCCGGAGGACATCGACAGCGAAGACGCCCTGATGCTCACCGACGCGTTCTCGACCGGGTACTTCGGGGCTCAGCTCGCCGACATCGTCGCGGGCGACACCGTCGTGGTCTTCGGAGCAGGCCCTGTCGGGCTGGCGGCCGCACGCTCGGCGTGGCTGATGGGTGCGGGCCGGGTGATCGTGGTGGATCACCTCGACTACCGCCTGCGCAAGGCCGAGGAATTCGCCTACGCCGAGACCATGAACTTCGGACAGATGCGTGACATCGTGCTCGCGCTCAAGAAGGCGACGGGCGGCCTCGGTGCGGATGCGGTGATCGAGGCGGTGGGCGCCGAGGCCGACGGACACGTGCTTCAGCACGTCACGGCAGCCAAGCTCAAGCTTCAGGGCGGCTCGCCGGTCGCGCTCAACTGGGCGATCGATGCGGTGCGCAAGGGCGGCACGGTCTCGGTGATGGGCGCATACGGGCCGCTGTTCAGCGCCGTCAAATTCGGCGACGCGCTCAACAAGGGCGTGACACTGCGTATGAACCAGGCTCCCGTCAAACGACAGTGGCCGCGGCTCTTCGAACACATCCGGGCCGGACATATACGGCCTCGCGACATGATCACGCACCGTATCCCGCTCGATCACATCGCGGAGGGCTACCACATCTTCTCGTCGAAGCTCGACGACATCGTCAAGCCGATCGTCACCCCGGCCGCCTGAAGCACTGCGGAGGATCTCCATGCCGTACACCCCTGAGAAGCCCACGAGCACGCCGACTGCCGACGAGCTCCGCGCTCGCATTCCCGGATGGGGCACCGACCTCGACCCGGCCGACCGCCCCGCCTTCCCGCGAGAACAGCCCGGCATCGAGACGGGCGCGCACTGGACCCTGCCCGAGCAGCAGCCGGAGCCCCCGCAGGGACGCGAACGCTCCATCGAGCACGAGCGCCTGACACCCGTGTTCGGGACTGCCCAGCCCCTGCAGGGGCCCGCCGGCAGCATCCGCCGCATCGCCTACGCCCGCTTCAGCGAAGGGCAGACGCCGCATTGGCTGCTGCTGGTGCTTGCCGATCGCGTGGAATCAGCGTCGGCCCACGCACGTTCGCTGTTCACCCGCCGCCCCGACGATCCCATCACGCAATCGGGCGTCCTGGGTGAGATCGGACGAGGTCCGCTGCGGTCGCGGCTGCGGCCCGGTCGTGTCGATCTGCGGCATTCCTGGCTGGATCCGCTCATCGTCATCGGCCCTTGGGTGCTCGGCGCGTTCCTGACTGTCAAGGTCGCGAGGAGGCTTTTCAGCCGCTCGCACTGAGCATGGATGCCGAGCGCACGGCACGACGGCGAGGAGCGAGATCCGCGGCGGCTGGTGCTCGCCGGCACGCATCGCGGCTTGCCTGAGTGAATGCTGTACGGTGCTCGGCATCGGGGGTAGCGTCTCCGACACAGACCGCTCGATGAAGTGCGGTCCTCGACGGATGGAGTTTCTCCCATGAAGTTCTTCCAACGGCTCGGCAGATCGATCATGCTGCCGGTCGCGGTTCTCCCGGTCGCAGCGATCCTGTCGGGTATCGGGTATTGGATCGCGTCCGCAAGCGGCGGGCCGAATCTCGTGTCGACGTTCCTCGGCGCGGCGGGCGGCGCCCTCCTGGACAACATGCCGCTTCTGTTCGCCGTCGGCATCGCGATCGGAATGGCGAACAAGACCGATGGCACGTCCGCGCTCGCGGGACTGGTCTCCTGGCTGACGATCACGACGCTGCTGGCGCCGTCCACCGTGGCGAACCTCACCGGCGCCGCAGATGAAGCCTCCGTGGACCCTGCTTTCGGGCGCGTGCAGAACGTGTTCGTCGGTATCATCGCCGGGCTCATCGGTGCCTGGTGCTACAACCGGTTCAAAGACACCAAGCTCCCGGATGCGCTGTCCTTCTTCTCCGGCCGGCGGTCGGTCGCGATCGTGACGGCGGGAGTCTCCCTCGTGGTGGCCGTCGTCCTCCTGTTCGTCTGGCCGGTCGTCTACGGCGCGCTCGTCAACTTCGGCGAATGGATCGCGACCCTCGGGCCCCTGGGCGCGGGCATCTACGGCTTCATGAACCGACTGCTGATCCCGACCGGGCTGCACCACGCCCTGAACTCGGTGTTCTGGTTCGACGTGGCGGGCATCAACGACTTGGTCAACTTCCTCCAGAACACGCCCGAGGCGGAGTACGGCGTCACCGGACAGTACATGGCCGGATTCTTCCCGATCATGATGTTCGGCCTGCCGGGCGCGGCGCTCGCGATGTATCTCACGGCGAAGACGAACCGCCGGAAGGTGACCTACGGCATCATGCTGTCGGCGGCGATCGCCTCGTTCTTCGTCGGCGTGACTGAACCGCTCGAGTTCGCGTTCATGTTCGTGGCGCCGTGGCTGTACCTGATCCACGCGGTCTTCACCGGCATCTCCGTGGCGATAGCCGCGCTGCTGCCGACGAGACTCGGCTTCGGGTTCTCCGCGGGATTCATCGACATGGTGCTGCAATGGGCCAACCCGCTGGCGCAGAACCCCTGGATCCTGCTGCTGATGGGCGTCGCGTGGTTCTTCATCTACTTCGCCACGTTCTACTTCCTCATCAAGCGGTTCCAGCTCAAGACTCCGGGGCGCGAGGATGACGAGGACACCCAGGATGCCGACAACGTCGGCACGAGCCTCGCTGGCTACCACGGGACCGCTGCGAAGTTCATCGCCGGTCTCGGAGGCAAGGAGAACATCGTCGACGTGGACAACTGTGCGACGCGGCTTCGGCTCGAGATCTCCGACACCTCGAAGGTCGACGAGCACGCACTGAAGCGCGCCGGCGCAGCGGGCACCATCAAGACCGGCGCGCATTCCGTCCAGGTCGTCTACGGGCTCAACGTGCAGTTCGTGAAGGACGCCATGGAGGACATCATCCATGAGCGTCCCATCGCGTCGTCGCCGGCTCCTTCACCAGCGCCTTCCGCGCCCGGGACGACGACGCTGGAGGCGCCGGCGGCGACGACGGTGCGCCTGCGGCAGCCGGTCGCAGGCGCCGTAGTCGCTCTCGCTGAAGTCCCGGACCCGATGTTCGCGCAGGGGACGATGGGACCGGGTCTCGCGGTCGACCCGACGGGAGACACGATCGTCGCTCCCGCGGATGCGACGGTGGCGTCCGTCTTCCCCACGGGCCACGCGATCGGACTCGCCCTCACGGACGGGACCGAGCTGCTCATCCATGTGGGAATCGACACCGTCTCGCTCAAGGGCGACGGCTTCGAGACGCTCGTGAAGGCGGGGGATCGGGTGACGACCGGTACGCCTCTCATCCGGTTCGACTCCGGGAAGATCCGAGCCGCGGGCCTGTCGCCCGTGACCCCTGTCATCGTCCTGAACAACGAGGCCGCCACGGTCGAGTTCGACTGATCGACACGGGGAGGGTGGGAAGTGTCGCTTCCCGCCCTCCGCCGTGGGTCGTCAGTCGCCCGCGACCGGCTCGATCAGCGACGGGTCGTTGTTTCGGACATTCCCCACGGCCGATGACACCGGGTGGTGTGCGAGCGTGTCGGCCAATGCCGGGGCGGCGTCGATCGCCGCATCGAGCACGTCGCCGACGTTGTCGGTGCTCGGATCAAGCCATGCGTCGGCGTGGTCCGCGTCGACGAACAGCGGCATCCGATCATGGATCGAGCCCAGCTCGCCCACCGAGTCGCGGGTCATGATCGTGAAGCTCAGGAGCCAGCGGGACGGGTCGTCGTCGGGCCTGCTCGGGTCTTTCCACCACTCGTACAGTCCGGCGAACAGCAGCGGCCCTCCGTCGGCGGGGTGGATGTAGTGCGGGGTCTTCACACCGTCGATCGTGTGCCATTCGTAATAGCCCGACGCGGGGACGATGGCGCGTCGCTTGATGAGCGCCTGTCGGAACATGGGCTTGTCTTCGACCTCTTCGGCGCGAGCGTTGAACGCCTTGGAGCCGATCGCGGGCGACTTCGCCCACGCAGGGACAAGACCCCATCGCGCGGACTCGAGTCGGCGCGTGGGAGGGTCGGTCTTCGCGGAATCGAGGACGATCGCCGCCCGATCGGTCGGAGCTACGTTGAAGGAGGGCGCGGGAAGGTCGTCGCTCACGACATCCACCCGGAGCACACCCACGAGCTCAGGACCGGCACTGGCTACGACGAAGCGACCGCACATGCGCCCAGCCTAGAGCCTGCTCCAGACGCTCGGGCGGTCGCTCAGTCGCCGTCGACGACGCCCGCGGCGGAAAGCCGTTCGAGCAGGTCGGCGCCGTCCGGACCCGACACCCAAGGGACCTTCGCCGCCGAGTGATCGTTGACGGCCGTGCGACCTCCGGCGAGCACCGCCTCTGCCGTCGACAGCTGACGGATCGCGACAGCCGTGACGTGCTCAGGAAACTCGCTCGTGAAGGCGGTGTAGAGGTCGTCGTCATGCTGGCCGTCGTCGCCGATCAGCATCCACTTGACGTGAGGGAACTCGTCGGCGAGCCTCCGGAGGTTGTCGCTCTTGTGCGCTCTGCCGCTTCTGAACCAGCGATCGTGCGTCGGTCCCCAGTCAGTGAGCAGGAGCGCCCCCGGTGGAAAGAGGTGACGGCGCATGAAGCGGATGAGAGTCGGCGCGACGTTCCACGCTCCCGTGGACAGGTAGATGACAGGCGCCCCCGGATGGTCGCGCACGAGACGTTCGAGGAGCACCGCCATGCCCGGCACGGGCTGCCGTGCGTGCTCGTCGAGGACGAACGAGTTCCAGGCCGCGACGAGCGGGCGGGGGAGCGCCGTGACCATCACGGTGTCGTCGACGTCGCAGACGATCCCGAACGAGACGTCGCGCGCCACGATGAAGACGCGCGTCTCGACCGGGTCACCTCCCTCGACCGACATCGTCAGGGTCTGCCAGCCCGGAGCCATGCGCGCCGGCAGCACGGTGTCGATCACACCCCCGCGGTCAGCGACGACCTCGTGCGACACCTCGTCGATCGTGACCGTCACCTGCGCGAAGCCGACGGGAACCGAGGCGAAGCTGCGCCAGCCGCGGACGGCGGCGTACTCGCCCGTGCGGCGCTGCTTGAGCGGCGGGACGATCAGCACGCGACCGAGCACACGGACCCAGTCGTCGCTCCCGTAGCCCGGGTACGCCGCCACCGTCGGCTGCTGTCCGCGAGCGCGTGCTCGGCGCTCCCGCCAGGAGTGAAAGCGATACTCGAGCCGAGCGAGCCAGAGCACCTTCGGACGTGGGGCGGTCGCTGAAGACATCGATTCAGTCTCCCATGCCTTCGTCGGCACGGGATGAAGACCCCTCGTCCAGATGCATGTGGCGCTCCTCGCGCGCGACGATGACGCGCTTGGCGATGTAGGCGAGCACCAGGAAGACGACGATGATGCCGACGAAGAGGTAGCCGGCTGAATGGAGCTGATCGGCCAGCTCTCGGTAGGTGCCGGCCGCCGCTGCGGCGACAGAGACGTAGACGATCGCCCACACGGTGCACGCCGGTGCGGTCCAGGCGAGGAAGCGGCGGTACGCGAAGCCGCTCATGCCGACCGTGAGGGGAACGAGAGAGTGCAGCACGGGAAGGAACCGGGACAGGAAGATGGCGGGACCGCCCCGCCTGCGCAGGTAGAGCTCCGCGCGCGCCCAGTTGTGGTCGCCGACACGCATGCCCAGCCGGGAGAACCGGATGCGGGGACCCAGCCAGCGTCCGAGCCAGAAGCCGATGCTCTCTCCGACGAGCGCACCGAGGATCACGGCCAGTACGAGCCCAGCGGCCTCCAGGGGCCCGCCGACGGCGGTGCCTGCGACGATCACGACGGTGTCGCCAGGCACGACGAGACCGATCAGCACGCTCGTCTCGAGCATGATCGCCACCCCTGCAAGCACGGTTCTCACGACCGGGTCGACGCTTTGAACGGCGTCGAGCAGCCACGTGAGGAACTCGTTCACCACGCCAGCCTATGACGATCACGGGCTCTAGCCTGAGAACGTGCCGACTGTTCTCTCCGCGCGCGCCCTGCCAGTGTGGATCGACCCTGCAGAGCTCTACCTGTCCGGGCCCGCGCACGCCTTACACAGCTTCTGGCTCGACGCCGGACCGGACGCCGCGAGCGGGTGGAGCTGGCTCGGCACGGGCGTGCCCGTCGACGCGCCGCCGCGCGGGGTCATGGCCGGTGGCAGCGTGTCGCACGCGGCGGGCGCGTTCCACGGCGGATGGATCGGCTGGCTCGGCTACGACCAGGCCGCCGCCGCAGCCGGCGCGCCCGCGTCGGAGGACGTCGCGCGCGCTCCGCAGACACGCTGGCTGCGGGCCGAGCGCTTCGTCGCGATCGACCACGCGGCTCGCACACTGTGGGCCTGGGCTCCAGAGCACGACCTCGACGACTTCGTCTCCGAGGTGCTCACATGGCGTGGAGGAGCCATCGATGCGCCGGTGGCACCGGCATCCGTCGCGGTCTCCGCGCGCCACCGCCCCGACGAATACGCCGACCTCATCCGACGGTGCCAGGAGCACATCCGCGACGGCGACGCCTATCAGCTCTGCCTCACGACCCGTTTCGAGGTGGCCGCCCGCGTCGACCCCGTCGACGCGTACATGCGTCTGCGCACAGCGACGCCCGCACATCACGGCGGCCTGATCCGGAGCGGCTCGTTCGCTCTGGCCAGCGCCAGCCCGGAGCGCTTCCTCGAGGTGTCGGAGGGCGTCGTCCGCACACGTCCCATCAAGGGCACCAGACCGCGAGGCACCGACGCGGCCGCCGACGCAGCCCTCGCCGAGGAGCTGCGGACGAGTGTCAAGGAGCGCGCCGAGAACGTCATGATCGTCGATCTCATGCGCAACGATCTTCAGCGTGTGTGCCTCACGGGCGGTGTCGCCGCCGAGCGTCTGCTCGAAGTGGAGTCGTATCCGGCGGTGCACCAGCTCGTGAGCACCGTCGCGGGTCGCCTTCGCCCCGGCATCCGCATCGGCGACGTGCTGGACGCCGCATTCCCGGCGGGCAGCATGACGGGCGCTCCCAAACTGGCGGCCATGACCCTTCTGAACGGGCTCGAGGCCGGCCCGCGGGGCGTCTACGCGGGCTGCTTCGGCTGGGTCGGCGACGACGGCGCGGCCGACCTCGCGATGATCATCCGCTCGATCGTCTTCGATGATCTCGGGGCTTACGTGGGGGCGGGCGGCGGGATCACCTGGCGATCCGAGCCGGCCGCAGAGGTGGAGGAGGTCGGCGTCAAGGCGCGCGGGCCGCTTGCCGCGCTCGGGGCGCGCCTGCCCACGGGCTGGTGACAGGCCTGTTCCGCTAATCTGGAAGGACGCGTGCGCGCGTTCCCGACTTTCCTGCGATTGGTGTTCCGTGTCTTCGACGATCCCCGCTTCCCCCGCCCACGAGGGCGGCTACGACCCGTACGAGATCCAGAAGAAGTGGCAGCAGCGGTGGAAGAGCGCCGATCCTTTCCGCGCAGGCGGCGACGATGACACTCGCCCCCGCAAGTACGTGCTCGGCATGTTCCCGTACCCCTCGGGCGACATGCACATGGGTCACGCAGAGAACTACGCCTATGTCGACTCGGTCGCCCGCTTCTGGCGCCACCGCGGATACAACGTCCTGAATCCCATCGGCTGGGACTCGTTCGGCCTGCCCGCAGAGAACGCCGCCATCCAGCGCGGCGCCGACCCGCGCGAGTGGACGTACTCGAACATCGCACAGCAGCGCGAGAGCCTGCAGCAGTTCGGCACGTCGTACGACTGGAGTCGCGTGCTCCACACGAGCGATCCGGAGTACTACCGGTGGAACCAGTGGCTGTTCCAGCAGATGTACGACCGCGGGCTGGCGTACCGCAAGGAGAGCCCCGTCAACTGGTGTCCCAACGACCAGACTGTGCTCGCGAACGAGCAGGTCGTCGACGGCCGCTGCGAGCGCTGCGGCCACGAGGTCGTCAAGAAGAAGCTGACGCAGTGGTACTTCAAGATCACGGAGTATGCCGACCGTCTGCTCGATGACCTGAACCAGCTCGAAGGCTTCTGGCCGTCGAAGGTCATTCGGATGCAGCGCAATTGGATCGGCCGTTCGGTCGGCGCCGACATCGACTTCGAGATCGAGGGCCGCGCTGAGAAGGTCACGGTCTTCTCGACCCGTCCCGACACGCTGCACGGTGCGACGTTCTTCGTCGTGGCGCCCGAGAGCGACCTCGCCGCCGAGCTCGCGGCGGGCGCGTCGCCCGAGGTCCGCATGCGCTTCCAGTCCTACCTGGATCAGGTCGGCAAAGCGAGCGAGATCGAGCGTCAGTCGACCGACCGCCCCAAGACCGGTGTGTTCCTCGAGCGGTACGCGATCAACCCGATCAACGGTGAGCGCCTGCCGATCTGGGCGGCCGACTACGTCCTGGCCGACTATGGCCACGGTGCCGTCATGGCGGTGCCGGCTCACGACCAGCGCGACCTCGACTTCGCCCGCACCTTCGACCTGCCGATCAAGGTGGTCGTGGACACGACCGCCCCCGTCACGGGAGCGATCTCGGTCGTCGAGGTCGACGAGGACGGCGTCCCGGTCGACCCCGGTGCGGAACTGGAGTCCATCGACCCGGCGGTCACGGGTGTCGCCCTGACGGGCGAGGGCCGCATGATCAACTCCGGCCCGCTGAACGGCATGAGCAAGCGCAACGCCATCGCGCGCATGATCGAGGAGCTGGAGGCTGTCGGCGCCGGACGCGCGGCGAAGTCGTACCGCCTGCGTGACTGGCTGATCTCGCGCCAGCGGTTCTGGGGCACTCCGATCCCGATGATCCACACGGAGGACGGTCGCATCGTCCCGGTGCCCGAGGACCAGCTTCCTCTGACGCTTCCCGACGCCAAGGGTCTCGACCTTGCCCCGAAGGGCACGTCGCCGCTGGGCGCGGCGACGGAATGGATGGCGGCCACCGACCCTGAGACGGGTGAGTCTGCCCTTCGTGACCCGGACACGATGGACACGTTCGTCGACAGCTCGTGGTACTTCCTGCGCTTCCTGTCGCCCGGTGACCCCGACAAGGCCTTCTCTCCGAAGGAGGCCGCCAAGTGGGCTCCGGTCGACTCTTACATCGGCGGCGTGGAGCACGCCATCCTGCACCTGCTGTACGCGCGTTTCATCACGAAGGTCCTGTTCGACATGGGCCTGATCGACTTCACCGAGCCGTTCTCGACGCTCATCAACCAGGGCATGGTCCTGCTCGAGGGCTCGAAGATGTCCAAGAGCAAGGGCAATCTCGTCGAGTTCGCCTCGAGCATGGTCGACCCGGGTGCGGATGCCGTTCGCGTCGCGATCGCTTTCGCAGGCCCGGTCGAGGACGACATCAACTGGGAAGACGTCTCGACGACGGGTGCCCAGAAGTTCCTTGCGCGAGCCTGGCGTGTCGCGAAGGACGTCACCAGCAGCCCTGACGTCGTCTGGGCCGAGGGCGATCCTGCGCTCCGGCGTGTGACTCACCGCCTGCTCGCCGATGCTCCAGGCCTGGTCGAGCAGACGAAGTTCAACGTCGTGGTCGCCCGCCTGATGGAGCTGGTCAACGCGACGCGCAAGACCATCGACTCCGGCGCCGGGCCGGCCGACCCCGCGGTTCGCGAAGCGGCCGAGGTCACCGCCATGATCCTCGACCTGTTCGCTCCGCACACCGCGGAAGAGATGTGGGAGATCCTCGGCTACGAGCCGTTCGTGGGTCTCGTGCCGTGGCGCCAGGCCGACCCCACCCTGCTCGTCGACGAGACGGTCACGGCCGTCGTCCAGATCGACGGCAAGGTGCGCGGCACGCTGACCGTCTCGGCTCGGGTCACGGCCGAAGAGCTCGAGGCGCTCGCACGCGGCGACGAGAAGGTGCAGCGCTCGCTCGCCGGCCGCGAGATCGCGCGCGCCGTGGTGCGCGCGCCGAAGGTCGTCAGCTTCACCACTGCCTGAGTTCCTCCACTTCGGTGGACGGGGAAGTCCCGTCCACCGAAGTCATCAGCTGGCGGAAGTCGCGATGGCCGAAGCAGTCACAGTGGAGGGGTGAGCACGGAGACCCGATCCCGCTGGCGACTGCCGGTGGGGGCGGCCGTGGTTCTGATCGTGGCTGCACTTGCGGTGTCCATCGTGATCGGGATGCTGCGTACATCGGCAGCTCCCCCCGTCGAGGAGATCCCGGTCGTCCCGAGCGTCGACGCATCGATCGAGCTCTACGTGCATGTGTCCGGCGCGGTGAGACGTCCCGGGCTCTACCGCATGAAGAGCGGGGCGCGAGTCGTCGACGCCGTCGCGGCCGCGGGCGGGTTCACGCGCAAAGCCGATTCAGCCGGCGTCAACCTGGCGCGTCCGGTGACCGACGGAGAACAGCTGCACATCGCAGCCGAGGGAGACGCCACCGAGTCTCCGAGTGCGGGTCGTGACGGCGCCGGCGGCGGCAGCGCGGGGGCCCCGTCCCATGGACTGGTGAATCTCAACACCGCCGATTCGGGCGCGCTCGAGACGCTGCCTCGGATCGGTCCGGCCCTCGCGTCCCGGATCATCGCATGGCGGGAGCAGAACGGTCGTTTCACGAGTGTCGACGACCTGCTCGCCGTTCCGGGCATCGGCGCCAAGCTGCTCGAAGGACTCCGCGACGCGGTGACTGTGTGACCGACGCACAGCCGGGGGAGCGGGCGAGCGAACTCGCCCCGCGCGGCAGGGATCTTCGGCTGATCCCGATCGTCGCCGTCGTGTGGACGGTCGTCGGGACCGCGGTATCCCTCGAGGCGGTCGCTGCGCCGCTGGCCATCGGGTGTGCGGTCGCGTGCGCGATCGCTCTCGCAGCCGCGATCCGCACGGGCAGGGCGACAGGCATGGTCTCCCTCCTGTCCATCGCGCTGGCGCTGAGCGCCGCGGGGGCCGCTCACGTCTCCGCGAGTCACCCTGCTCGCGAGGCCGCCGCCTCGCTGATCGACGAAGAGCGCAGCCTGCAGGTCGACGCACTGATCGTGGGCAAGGTGGAGCGTCGCGCACAGGGCTGGACTTTCGACGCCGTCGCGGAGCGCATCTCCGTGGGCCAGTCGGTGCGCGCGTCGGCGGTTCCCATCAGCATCCGCGTGGCTTCCACCGCCCCGGCCCTCGACGTCGGCGCGCGGGTCCGGGTCACCGGCAACGCGTCTGACCCGCTCCCCGGAAGCCGCAACACCCTTGTCTTGCGTGCCTCGAAGGACCTCGAGCTGCGTCATGCGCCCGGCGGGGTGTTCGCGATGGCATCCGCGCTGCGCCACGGCCTCCACTCCGCGACCTCCGGGCTCCCGGAGCCCGGAGGTGGGCTGATCGCCGGGCTCGCCGTCGGTGACACGTCGCGCGTGACGCCCGGGCTCGACGCGGAGATGAAGGCCTCATCCCTTTCGCATCTCACGGCGGTGTCGGGCGCCAACTGCGCGCTCGTCATGGGAATCGCCTACGCCATCGCGGCATGGGCGGGAGCACGACGAGCCTGGCGGATCGGCGCGGCTCTTGTGGTGCTCGCAGGCTTCGTCGTCCTCGTGACGCCCGAGCCGAGCGTCGTTCGGGCCGCGGCGATGGGCGCCATCGCGATGACCGCGTTGGCGCTGGGCCGAACGGGCGCGGGGGTGTCGGTGCTGTCCAGCGCTGTCCTCATCCTGCTGATCGCTGATCCGTGGTTGAGCCGGTCGCTGGGGTTCGCACTGTCGGCTGCGGCCACCGGGGCGCTCATCCTGGCCGCCTCACCGCTTGCGCGCGGGCTGCAGCGATGGCTGCCGCGCCCCCTCGCACTCGCTGTCGCAGTGCCCCTGGCCGCCCAGCTCGCGTGCGGTCCGCTGCTGGTGCTGATCCAGCCGACCGTGCCCCTGTGGGGAGTGCTCGCCAATCTCGTCGCCGGGCCGGCTGCACCCGCTGCGACGGTACTGGGACTCGCCGCATGCCTCGCGACGCCGGTGCCGCCGTTGGCGCACGGTCTCGCAGCGCTGGCCTGGCTGCCCTCTGCCTGGATCGCTGAGACGGCTCGCGCGACGACGTCGCTGCCCGGAAATGAGCTGCCCTGGCTCGATGGGCTGCCCGGCCTCATCGCCCTCGCTGCGGTCGGGGCGGCGGTGGGCGCCGTGATCATCGCCGACAGGCACCGGCGGATTCGCGCCCTGTCCGTCGTCCTGCTTGCGGCAGTCACCGGGACGCTCGTGGCGACCGGCCCTGTCCAGACTCTCCTCGATCGGCTCCGAACGCCTGATGATTGGCAGATCCTCGCCTGCGATATCGGTCAGGGCGACGCCATACTGCTCCGGTCCGACGGCAGAACCGCTCTGGTCGACACCGGACCGAGACCGGAACGGCTCGAGGCGTGTCTCGACCGGTTCGACATCGCCCATGTCGACCTGCTGGTGCTGACCCATTTCGATCTCGATCACACGGGCGGGCTGCCGAGCATCGTCGGACGCGTCGGCACAGTGCTCCACGGGCCGACAGGCGACGCCGAGGACGCCGCCGCCCTCGGGGCGCTTGAGCGCGCAGGCGCTCAGACGGTGGAGGTCCGCGCGGGGATGACAGGCGAACTCGGCACGGCGCGCTGGACCGTCCTCTGGCCGCGCAGGCAGATCACCGCAGGCAACGACGCGAGCGTCGTCCTCTCCGTCACGGGCGACCGCTTCCCGAGCATTCTTCTGCTGGGCGACCTCTCGGCCCAGCCGCAGGCGGCGCTCGTCTCCGCGATCACCCGGCGGTACGACGTGGTCAAGGTCGCTCATCATGGCAGCGCCGATCAGCACGGCGCCCTGTACGAGCGCGCGTCACCGAGGCTCGCACTCTTCACGGTGGGGGAGAACAGTTACGGACACCCCCGCGAGGAGATCATCGATGTGGTGATGGGGGCTGGGGCGCGCGTCGCGCGCACGGACCACAGCGGCGCGGTCGCCGTCTGGCTGGACGACGAGCGCGATCTTCACGTCTGGCATGATCGCAGCGTCAGCGGCCCTGGGTAGGCTGAGAATCATGGCGACACCCCGGAAGTCTGCAGGCCGCTCCGCGAGCGCGATTCCGCAGATCTCGTGGCGCAGCCCGCAGCCCGCCCCCATTGTGCTGGTGTCAGGTCCTGAAGAGGTCTGTGCCGAGCGTGCCATCGCCGGTGTGCGCGACTTCCTGCGCGCCGAAGACCTCAGCCTCGAAGTCTCCGACCTTCGGGCCGACGATTACACGTCCGGAACGCTTCTGGCCGTCACCTCTCCGTCGCTGTTCGGCGAGCCCCGGCTCGTTCGCGTCGCCGGAGTCGAGAAGTGCTCCGACGCCTTCCTCACTGAAGCGCTCGCCTATCTCGAGGCCCCGCAGGACGGCGCCACCGTCATTCTGCGCCATACCGGAGCGAGCGTACGCGGCAAGAAGCTTCTCGATGCCATCCGGTCGGGCACCGGAGGAGGCATCGAGATCCCCTGCCCCGCCGTCAAACGCGACTCCGACCGCTACGACTTCGCCGCCGGAGAATTCCAAGCCGCCAAGAAGCGCATCGCACCCGCTGCGCTCCGCGCACTCGTGAGCGCGTTCGCCGACGACCTCACCGAACTCGCCGCCGCCTGTCAGCAGCTCATCGCCGATGTGCCCGGAGACATCGGCGTGGAGACCGTCGAGCGCTACTACGGCGGCCGCGTCGAGACCACGGCGTTCGCGGTCGCCGACACCGCCATCGCGGGGCGCTACGGAGAGGCCCTCGTCACGCTGCGCCACGCGCTCTCCAGCGGTGCAGACCCCGTTCCGCTCGTCGCCGCCATCGCTTCGAAGCTCCGCACCATGGCGCGCGTGGCGGGATCGCGTGAGCCGGCGGCCGCCCTCGCCGCACGACTGGGAATGAAGGACTGGCAGGTGGATCGCGCCCGCCGCGACCTCACCGGCTGGAACGAGGCCTCATTGAGCACGGCCATTCAGGCCGCCGCGCGTGCAGACGCAGAGGTGAAGGGCGCTTCACGCGACCCGGTGTTCGCGGTCGAGCGGCTCGTCACCGTCATCGCCACCCGTGCGCCGTACGCCTCCTGACGCACGCTTACACCGCCGTCTCCTGTCCAGCGCACCGCTGACCCGGTGAACGGCGAAGGCCCGCCCCATATGGGACGGGCCTTCGTGAAGAAGAGCAGACTCAGAGAGCCGCAACCTGCTTCGCGATCGCCGACTTGCGGTTCGCGGCCTGGTTCGAGTGGATGACACCCTTGCTCACGGCCTTGTCGAGCTTCTTGGTCGCCTTCGCGAGAGCCTTCTCGGCGGCAGCCTTGTCGCCGGAGGCGATCGCCTCGCGCGTGCTGCGCACGACGGTCTTCAGCTCGCTCTTGACGGCCTTGTTGCGCTCACGGGCCTTCTCGTTGGTCTTGTTGCGCTTGATCTGCGACTTGATGTTCGCCACGTTCGACGGTTCTTTCGTTCGGAGTTTCGGTGGATGTGCCGAGTGACAAGAGAGGGCTGTCGCACGGCGGTCGTGTGAGGGAGAAGCCCACACGCAAGCCAAAACCTGAGTCTACCAGGTTTCGCCGCCAAGCCTGAGACATCGCCGGGAGAGCGCGTCGTCCCCGCACGTCGCGAGCGCCGGAGCGCCTACTGGCATCCGTCAGTGCCGGCGCCGTTCACTTCGTGATGGCCGAACGCGCGCCTTTTGAGGCATGATCGACCTACCCGCCCGGTCACCCGACCCGGGAGTTTCCCGCATCGATCAGGCGCGACGACGCGCCCGAAGGAGACGCAGTGGCTTCCGACAGACGCGCGCTCGATATCGCCGCGTTCGATCATGGCTTTCGCTGGTCTGCCGCGACCGCCGCCTTCCAGATCGAAGGCGCCCGCCGGGCCGGCGGCCGAGGCCGGAGCATCTGGGACGACTTCGTCGAGGCGCCAGGTCGGATCGCCGACGCCTCGACCGCCGAGCCCGGTCCGGACAGCTGGCACCGCTGGCAGGAGGACGTCGCGCTGCTGAGTGCGCTCGGCGTCGATCGCTACCGCTTCTCCACCTCGTGGGTGCGCGTGCAGCCCGGTGGCCGTGGGCCGATCGATCAGGATGCCGTAGACGGCTACTCACGTCTGGTCGACGCCCTCCTCGAGGCAGGCATCACGCCGTTCGTGACCCTCTACCACTGGGACCTCCCGTCGGAGCTCGAATCGGAGGGCGGCTGGCTCACGCGTGACACGGCGTTCCGCTTCGGCGACTACGCGCAGGGGGTGATCGACGCGCTCGGAGACCGCGTCCGCAACTGGTACACGATCAACGAGCCGGCCTCTACGACGCTCCAGGGGTACGCGATCGGCGAGCTCGCCCCGGGGCGTCGCCTGCTCTTCGACGCGCTTCCGACCATCCACCACCAGCTTCTCGCGCACGGGCTCGCCCAGAGGATCGTCCGAGAAGCGGGCGCCGGCGAGGTCGGCATCGTGAACAACCACACGACGGTCATCCCGGCATCCGATCGCTCCGACGACCTCGTGGCCGCAGCCGTCTACGACGTCATCCACAACCGCCTGTTCGCCGACCCTGTGCTGCTCGGGCAGTATCCGGACGACGCCGCATTCGGTTTCCCGCCTCAGCCGGTCCACGACGGCGACCTCGAGATCATCGGCGCCCCGAGCGACTTCTACGGGGTGAACTTCTACAACCCCACTCGCGTCGGTGCGGCACCGGAAGGCAGCCCCATCCCGTTCGACCTCTTGCCCGTGGAGGGGTTGGAGAGGACGGGCTTCGGATGGCCGATCGCGCCGGAGTCCCTCACGTCACTGCTCACGACGCTGCGCGAGCGCTATGGAGACCGGCTGCCGCCCATTGTGATCGGAGAGAACGGCGCGTCGTTCCCCGAGCCGGACGAAGTCGATCACGTGCTCGACGACGAGCGGCGCATCGCCTACCTCGCCGGACACGTCGGCGCCGTCGCCGACGCCATCCGCGCTGGTGTGGATGTGCGGGAGTACACGGTGTGGTCTCTCCTTGACAACTTCGAATGGGCGGAAGGATTCAGTCAGCGTTTCGGTCTGGTTCACGTCGACCACCGCACCTCGGTGCGCACGCCGAAGGCTTCCTTCGCCTGGTATCGCGACCTGATCGCGCAGGTGCGTCGATGAGCGGCCCGGGGCGCAGCGTCGGTCCACGCTGGTTCCTGCTGTTCACCCTCGCCTGGCTGGCGCTGTGGACTGTCCAGCTGACGCCGCTGCAGCTCCTCATCCCTTTGCAGCTCGACTCGCCCGACGATGCCGATGGGTGGATCACCGGCGTCGTGTGGTCGGGGCTGATCCTTGCCGTCGGTGGTGTCGCCGGCGTCGTCGCCGGCCCCCTCGCCGGTGGCCTTTCGGACCGCACCGCGGGTCGCCGCGGACGGCGACGCCCCTGGGCGGTCGGCGGCATCGTGCTCGGGTCGGGGTCGCTGACGGCGCTGGCTTTCGCGAATGGGCCCTGGGGTGTGGGTTCCGCGTGGGTCGGCGTCTCCATCGGCGTCTCGATCGCGGGGGCGGCCTTCACGGCGATGATCGCCGACCAGCTCACCACCACCCAGCGGGGCGCCGCATCGTCTGCTGTCGCGTCATCTCAGGCCGTCGGCATCGTCCTCGGCGTCGGCGTGATCGTGCTGCTCGGGCTCGGCATCGTCGCCGGATACCTCGTCCTCGCCGCGTTCCTGCTCGCCGGCGGGCTGGTGGCCGCCCTTCTCCTGCCCGACCCGCCCGCCCCTGCGTCGACGGAGGCCGCACGCGTGCGGCGAAGCCTCGCAGAGCGCACGGCCGCTCTTCGCGACCGCGACTTCGCGTGGCTGCTGGCGGGTCGTCTCGTCGTCAACGTCGGCAATGCACTCGGAACGGGTCTCCTTCTGTTCTTCCTGCTCTACGGTCTCGGCAGAGACGCGGCGACAGCCGAGGACGAGCTGCTCATCCTGATCGTGGTGTACACCCTCTTCGTCGTCACGGCGTCCATCCTCTCCGGTCGCTTCTCCGATCGCACCGGCCGCCGGGTGATGCCGGTCGTCGTCGCCGCGTTCGTGCAGGCTGCCGCGTCGCTGCTCCTGGCGGCCGCGCCGTCGATGACGACCGCGATGGTCTCAGCCGCACTTCTGGGCATCGGCTACGGCGCGTACATGTCCGTCGGGCTCGCGCTGGCCACGGACATCCTTCCCTTCGCCGACGATCACGCCCGCGACCTCGGCTTCGTCAACGTGGCCGCAAGCCTCGGGCAGCTGCTCGGCCCGCTCATCGGCGCGGCCCTCGTTGCGCTTGCGGGCGGCTTCTGGCTGCTCTTCGCCGTCGGAGGGGTGCTGTCGATTCTCGGCGGCGCGATGACGCTGGCGCTGCGGTCGCGAGAGCTGTCAGCGGTCCGCTGACTCGAGTGTGGCGATCGCGAGGTCGAGCAGCGCGTTGAAGACCCGCGGTCGCATCGCGGTCACGAGGTGGCTCGTGCGCGGGACGACGATGACCTCCGCTCGGGGCACGAGCGAAGAGAACAGCTTCTCGTTGATGCGGAGCTGGTCGTACTGGCCGTTGATGAACCAGGTCGGCACATCGATGCGTCGAAGCGCGGCGAGCAGATCGAGCACGGAAAGGCTGCGCAGGGCGACGTCCTGCGCGTCGTACGCGTAGCCGCCGGCGCCGAAGTCCATACGGGTCTCCGGCGGAAGAGTCCGGTCGAGCACCCAGTCCGCGATGCCTTGACCGCGTCGGGGGAGCCTGTCGAAGCCGCGAGCCAGCGTCCGGTACGTCGCGAGCCCCACGCCGCGGGGGATGGCCGTGCAGGATGCCGCGATGAACGCGTCGACAGGCGGGCGGTCCTCACGCCCGACGTACTCGATCGACAGGAGACCGCCCATCGAGTGCCCTGCCAGCAGCACAGGGCCCCGCGCGGCGGCGCGGCGGACTGCGGCGTCGATGGTCTCGAAGGCGCCCTCGAGCGTGAAGGTCTCGTGCAGCCGGGTGCCGTGTCCCGGCAGGTCGACGGCGACGGCATCGACGCCTCGCGCGGCGAGGTGCGTCAGCTGGGAGCGCCACATGGTGGCCGACGTGCGGATGCCGTGCACCAGCACCGCCTGCGTCGCCATACGATCAGCCTACGAGGCGCAGCCACCGCCGGGCAGTGGCTGCGAGGCGGCCCGCGCAGCGGGCGAGCCGCCTCGCCGTCGTCAGAGGACGACGCGCACGCGAACGCTGCCGCTTGTCGACCCGGTGGAGACTTCGGGATCAGCGGGCACGAACACCGCCGTGTAATGGTGCGTGCCCCGGCTGAGCCTGCCGAGGGTGTGCGTGGCGATGCCGCGACGCACGGGCGACGTCGCAACCACGGAGTCTCCCTCGCGGAACTCGACGACGCCGTCGGGCGTGCCCTCTGCCTGATCGACGATCGCGATGAGCGTCGTCGGGAGCAGCCGGTTGATGTGCACCGGGAGCAGAGCGAAGAGGTCGGTGGTGGTCTCCTGCGGGTCCGCAGCCGAGCCCGTGTCGATCGTGAGCGGCACCCGCACGACGGTTCCTGAGGCGGGAGCCGTCAGCGTGAGCGCGGTGTCGCCGCCGACTGCGTCTGCGGGAATCGTGACCGTCACGGTCGCGGTGCCGTTCTCTACGGCGGTCTCGCCCAGGCTCTCGTCACCGAGTGCAGCCGTGAGGCTCGTGTTCTCGGGCGCGCCCTGGCTCGTCATGTCGAGTCCCGACACATCGAAGGTGACGCTCTCGCCCGCGCTCACTGTGCCGGGCAGTCCGGCCACCTGCACGGCCTGCTTCGCGAAGCTCGGCACCAGCGGCGAGTTGTCGGCGATGTAGTCCATCCACGCCTCGTAATCCACGAGCCCGGTGTCGACGAACTCGCTGCCCTCCAGGAATACGCGGAAGTTGTCCCCGCCTGCGGCCAGGAACGAGAAGGTCCCGATCCGGTACTCCTCCTCGGGGTCGATGGGCTCGCCGTCGATCGTCACCGATGTGATCCGCGACCCTTCCGGCTGCGACGCATCGTAGGTGTACGACACGTTGTCAGACAGACCGAGCTGAAGGTACGGACGTGACGGGGGAGTCCCGCCCGGGTTGGTCTGCCACTGCTGCTCCAGCATGGTCACGAACTGCGCCCCCGTGAGCGTCACGAGTGCGAGCGTGTTGTTGAACGGCAGCACCGCCCGCGCCTGCGAATACGAGATCGTGCCGTCGGGCAGTCCCTCCACCGCGTCACCCTCGAACTCGGCCTGCGTGTCCCACAGCTCTGCCCGGAGGCCGCCGGGATTGGCCACGCCGATCTCGGCACCGTCGGGAAGGGCCGACAGCTGATCGCGCAGCATCGTCGCTACCGTGTTGCCGAGCGCCGACTCCGCGGCCCGGTCGTCCCGGGCGCCGCCGGTCCAGACGCCGTCGACGAACGACCCGCCGGAGAAGGCGGTCGTGATGTCGGCTTCGACCTCGCCGATCGCTGTGGCCCCGATCTCGTCCGCCGCGTCCTCCGCCGCCTTCACGATGTCGGCGACCTCGGCGACACGCGGGTACGTCGACACGAGAGTGTCCTCTGGTGTCGTCGTGCGCGGTACGAGGCGCTCGGTGTGCGCCGAGATCTCGCCGGTGACGGGATCGACGGTCAGTACGACTTCGCCGATCGTCTCTCCGTAGGACCCGGTCTGGACGATCGGACGGGTCGCCTCGGCGCCCGGGATGGGCGCCTCCCATGCGTACTGCTTGTGCGTGTGTCCCGTGAAGATGGCGTCGACCTCGGCGCTCGTCTCATTCACGATGCGGGCGAAGACACCGCCGGCGGCCAGCTCGTCTTCGATCGTCGACCCGTCGGGGGTGCCGGACCCCGCGCCCTCGTGGAGCAGCGCGACGATCACGTCAGCCTCGCCGTTGACCTCGTCTCCGTCCGAGAGCTGCGCGGCCACCCTGTTGATCGCCTCGACGGGGTCTCCGAAGGAGAGGTCAGTGATGCCCGACGGCGTCACGAGGGTGGGAGTCTCCTCGGTCACCGCTCCGATGAAGCCGATGGTCAGCCCGCCCTCCTCCACAAGCGAGTACTCCGAGAGCGCGGGCGTCCGGGTGCCCGCGAGGTAGACGTTGGCCCCCAGCTGCGGGTAGTCGGAGAGATCGCTCACGCGACCCTGGAGATCGTTCCAGCCGCGGTCGAACTCGTGATTGCCGACCGCACTGGCTTCGAGCTCGAGCGCGTTGAGGACATCGATCGTCGGCTTGTCCTGCGCGATCGACGACGCGAAGAGGGACGCGCCGATGTTGTCGCCCGCCGACACGAACACGGTGGGCCCGGACGCCGCCGCCCGCAGCTGCTCCACCGTTCCGGCGAAGGCGACCGTGTCAGCGTCGATCCGGCCGTGGAAGTCGTTGATGCCCAGAAGCGTCAGCTCGACCGGCGGGGCCTCGGCTGCGAGGCCGACGAGGACCGGGTCGTGGTCGCTCGAGCGGTATACGTCGGGCGCGTAGAACTCGGTCGCGTGCGCACGGTGTCTGCTGTATTCGAGCGCAACCGACTCGCCGGAGTTGATGTTCCACACGTCGGCGCCCGTCGCGCGCCCGAGCGCGGCGCGGTTGAGGAGGATGTGGTCGAGCGATCCTGACAGCCCGGAGAAGCTGTACGACTGCGTCGATACGTCGAAGTGCTGCTCGACGTCGGTGTAGCCGGCGTCGTAGAGGACCTGCAGCGGGTCCTCCATGCCGTAGGAATTGAAGTCGCCCGCCAGCGCGACGGCCTCGACAGCACCGCGAGTCTCGTTCACCCAGTCGCGCAGCGCCATCGCCTGTCGAACGCGGGACTCGTTCGAGGCGCCCTGTCCGTCACCCGTGTCGGCGTCGCCGGGCCAGGGCCCGGCTGACCCCTTGGATTTGAAGTGATTGACGACGAACAGGAACGGCTCGCCGCCGTCCGCGGGCTGGAAGACCTGACCGATGGGCTCGCGGGCATTTCCGAACGCCTCGCCGTCGCCGCTCTGATCCCCGAGGGCCCGTGCCGCGCCGACCGGCGAGACCTTCGCCGGTCGGTAGATGATGGCGTTGGTGATGACGTCCTGCTCGGACACGGGCGGCAGCTCCGGCGACGAGACGACGTACGCCCACCGATCCTCTTCCGAGGCCGCGTTCAGGGCACTCACGAGCGCTGCGGTGGCCTCATCGGTCTGTTCGCCGAGCGCCGCCGAGTTCTCGATCTCCATAAGGCCGACGACGTCGGCATCCAGCGCCTCGATCGCGGCGACCAGCTTCGTCTGCTGGCGAGCCAGGTCGGCATCGTCCCACGCACCGCGCTGCGCGCATCCGTCACGAACCGTCACTCCGTCGCCGAACCGGTCGGTGTAGGCGACGCACGAGGGGCTGTCTGTGCCGAGCGTCGTGAAGTAGTTGAGCACGTTGAAGGACGCGAGCGTGACATCGCCGCCGACCTCCTCGGGCGCAGCCGTGCGAGGGTTGCTGAAGGCGACATCATCGACTCCCGTGCCGTCGCCGACGAGCGGGACCGTGGGGTTCAGCTTCCAGAGGCCGTTGCGGTAGTCGACGATCATCGGGGCGGCGAAGGTCACCGACGCGCCCACGACCACCGGCTCTTCCAGCGAGACGTATGCCGGTGTGCGCGAGCTGTTGCTCGAAGACAGGTAGTTCGCGCTGGACCCGTCGTCGAGCGTGACCGCACGGGCGGCGTTCTCGGCCGCCACTTCGTCGGCTTCGGCACTGCCCGGCCGGGCGACGTCCGTCGGCTGACGCAGCGGTGAGTCGCCGCTGGCGAGCCCCACCTCGCCGTACTGGTTCGTCGTGTAGGTGTTGCTGACCGTGTAGTCGCCCTGGGGGTCGATGAGCATCGACTCGAGGGCCTCCCTGTGGGCCGCCGATCGGGGCCATGCGACCGCGGCGGGCTCAGGGGCCGCTGCGTCCGCGACGACACTCGCCCCGCTGGGCGCGAGCACGAGCTGGGTCAGCCCGCTGCGCTCGACGACGGTGCCGGTCACCTCCACCGTGTCGCCGAGCTCGACCTCAGAGACTGCCCCGGGCGCCGACACGAAGACCGCGTCGGATGCCGTGTGCTCTGCGAAATCGATCGCCCCGCCTGTACCCGGCGTCTGGATGACGTAGCCGTCCAGCCCGCCGCTCGGATAGCGCGCCGTCACGACGCCCGTCGTCGTCACCGTCGACCCCGCAAGAGGAGAAGCGTCGCCCTCGCCCTGGATGTCGGCGATGGCGACCGTCTCCGGCTCCGGCTCCGGCTCAGGGTCGGGGTCCGCGTCGCCGGAGAGCCCTTCGGGTGACGGCTCGCCGACAGAGAAGTCGGCCGCGTTGTCCGCGGTGTTGGCTGCCTCGGCATCGCGCGAGACGCTGGTGCTGTTCGACGTGCCCGGCGCAGGACCGCTGCCGCCCGCGTAGTGGGTCGCGCCGCCCCACCCGACGAGGTCGATGACCTGCGGAAGCTCTGCGATGCCCGAGGCGCCCGACACCGCCGCCGTGCTCTGCACGAGGGCGACCTTGCCCTGGCTGCCGCTGAGCGCGATCGAGCCGTCCACGTCGGCCTCGAAGCCCGGCAGCGACGTGTCGGCGCCGAAGGCCTCCCCGACAAGCAGGCGGCTGCCCGACGGCAGCTCGAGCTCGCCGAGGGGCGTCACCTGCCATGTGCCGCCGGTGGCCGACGCGTACTGGACGCTCCAGCCCGACAGGTCGACGGCCTCGCCCGAGACGTTGGCGAGCTCGATGAAGTCCCGATCGAGCACGCCGCCGGAGTTTCCGCCGCCGCCGTACACCTCCGAGATCACGACCGGCGCCTCGGCCGTCACAGCCGCCGCAGCCGGTGCAGCTGCGGCGAGTCCGGAGGCGATCACGGCGGTCACCGAGGCGACGGCGATCAGCGCCGAATGAGGTCGAAGGGCGGTGGGGCTGCCAGCTGAGTCGGTCACGTCATCTCCCGGGCGGTCCGTGCGCGTGGGAGGATCGCGCAGCCATCGGCCGCCGCTCTGAGCATCATGCGAGGTGCCCCGGTGGGACAAGGGTCAGACCGGTTAACTCTTTCTCATCGCCTGCCTGCCTGGCGTGTCTCCCCGAGCGTCGGCTAGAGTCCGCGCGGGCAGGGCACGAGCGGCGGATGGGTCGGTGGTTCGCCGGTAGACTGCACGAGACATGTCACCGCGCGCACTCATGCCTCTCGAGCCGGCTGCGACCCCGCCCGAGAAGATCCGTAACTTCTGCATCATCGCCCACATCGACCACGGCAAGTCCACGCTGGCCGACCGCATGCTGCAGATCACCGGCGTGGTCGCAGATCGCGACATGCGCGCCCAGTACCTCGATCGGATGGACATCGAGCGCGAGCGCGGCATCACGATCAAGTCGCAGGCCGTGCGGATGCCGTGGAGCACCGACGACGGCACGTTCGCCCTCAACATGATCGACACGCCTGGCCACGTCGACTTCACGTATGAGGTGAGCCGTTCGCTCGCCGCGTGCGAGGGCGCGATCCTTCTCGTCGATGCCGCACAGGGCATCGAGGCGCAGACGCTCGCCAACCTGTATCTGGCCCTCGAGAACGATCTGCACATCATCCCGGTGCTCAACAAGATCGACCTGCCTGCGGCCGACCCCGACAAGTTCGCAGCCGAGCTGGCCGGCCTCATCGGCGGAAGGCCGGAAGACGTCCTTCGCGTGAGCGGCAAGACGGGGGTCGGCGTCGAGGCGCTCCTCGATCGCATCGTCGAGCAGATCCCGGCTCCGGTCGGTGACCCCGAAGCCCCGGCACGCGCGATGATCTTCGACTCGGTCTACGACTCCTATCGCGGTGTGGTCACCTACGTCCGCATGGTCGACGGAAAGCTCGAGCCGCGCGAGCGCATCCAGATGATGTCGACGCGCGCCACGCACGACCTCCTCGAGATCGGCGTCTCCAGCCCCGAGCCGGTGCCCACGAGGGGTCTCGGCGTGGGCGAGGTGGGCTATCTCATCACCGGCGTGAAGGACGTCCGTCAGTCCAAGGTCGGCGACACCGTCACCAACCAGCGCCGACCCGCCGAGGAGCCGCTGGCCGGCTACACCGATCCCAAGCCGATGGTGTTCTCGGGCATCTATCCGATCGACGGAAGCGACTACGCGGAGCTGCGGGAGGCGCTCGACAAGCTGAAGCTCTCGGACGCATCGCTGCAGTACGAGCCTGAGACCTCGGTGGCCCTGGGCTTCGGGTTCCGGTGTGGCTTCCTCGGTCTCCTCCACCTCGAGATCGTCACCGAGCGCCTCTCGCGCGAGTTCGGGCTCGATCTCATCACGACGGCGCCGTCGGTCACGTACCGCGTCACGACCGACACCGGCGAGATCGTGACCGTCACGAACCCGAGCGAATATCCCGACGGACGCGTGGCCTCGGTCTCCGAGCCGGTCGTCAAGGTCGGCATCCTTCTGCCGAAGGACTATGTCGGCACCGTGATGGAGCTCTGTCAGGGCCGGCGCGGCACGCTCCTCGGGATGGACTACCTGAGCGAAGACCGCGTCGAGCTGCGCTACAACATGCCGCTCGGTGAGATCGTCTTCGACTTCTTCGACCACCTGAAGAGCCGCACGCAGGGCTACGCGAGTCTCGACTACGAGCCCGCCGGTGAGCAGACCGCCGACCTGGTCAAGGTGGACATCCTTCTCCAGGGGGAGAAGGTCGACGCCTTCAGCTCGATCGTGCACCGCGACAAGGCGTACTCGTACGGCACCATGATGACCGAGCGGCTGCGCAAGCTGATCCCGCGCCAGCAGTTCGAGGTGCCCATCCAGGCGGCCATCGGCGCCCGGATCATCGCACGCGAGAACATCCGGGCCATCCGCAAGGACGTGCTCGCCAAGTGCTACGGCGGCGACATCACCCGCAAGCGCAAGCTCCTCGAGAAGCAG
>CALANM010000150.1 GCA_937926065.1 uncultured Microbacterium sp. | reverse complement strand
ATTTCATCACCCAGCGGGTGACCGGGGCGATCACCAGCATGCTGAGCAGCATCACCGGCCCGACGTGCTCGGCAGTTCCCAGAACGTAAGTCGCGACCGGAACGCCGATGATCGTCGAGTTCACGTACACGGAGGCCGCCGAACCGATCACCGTGTCGGCGACGTCGCGGCGGGCGATGGCGGCGTGCGCTGCGTATGCGACAGCCGCCGCCGCCGTCGCCAGCGCGAACGCGAGAGTGAACGGTGACACCACCTGCTCGATCGGTGTGGTGGCGAGCACGGCGAACACCAGCGCTGGATTGCAGATCCAGTAGGCGACCTTGTGCAGCACAGCGTGACTGTCGGCATGCAGGCGGCCGAACTGGTCAAGAAGATACCCCGCGACGACCGGGAACCCGATGACCGCGAACGCGGTGGCGAGCGCGAGCACTCCGATTCAGTCCGGTTCAGCTACGCCGCGGAACGAGTGGACCAGGGAGCGAACGCTCTTGGGAGCGGTGATCACATGGACGATCTGGTCGGCCACGTCTTGCGCGGTCATCATGAGCGCCAGTTCGGGCGACTCGGCGGTGCGCCCTGCGCCCATCGCGAACTCGGTGACGATGCCTCCCGGACACAGCGCGGTCACCCGGATGCCCTCTGTGTGGAGCTCCCGATCGAGCCCGCCTGCCAGCCCCACCTGAGCATGCTTGGTCGCCGCGTAGACAGCTTCGTTCTCGCGCCCGCGCAAGCCCGCCACGGAGCTGATGATCACGATGTCTCCGCCGCCGCCCTGCCTGCGCAGCGCCCTCACCGTTGCGCGCACCGGCCAGACCGTACCCGCGATGTTCGTGTCGAGCATCTCGACGAGGTCATCCTCGGCATGGTCGAGGATGCCGCCGTACATACCGATCCCTGCGCTGGCGATCAGCGCGTCCACACGCCCGAAATCGGCGACGGCGCGATCTACGGCCTCCCGGGCGTGACGAGGGTTCCGCACGTCCCACTCGATCGCACGCCACCGATCGGGCGCGTCGGCCAACAGCTCCGCGACCCGGTCGGCGCGCCGAGCACCCGCCACCACCGAGCCGCCCAGGTCGAGGATCGCCCGCGCTGCCGCGGCCCCCACCCCTGAACTGGCTCCCGTGATCACCGCGACGTAACCGTCCAAACTCATCATCGTGCACTCCGATCTGTCGTGTGTGTCGTATGGGCCTCGCCGTCCACGCGTTGCGGAGCGCCCTCAGGGTTCGCGTCGGTGAGTTCGGGTGGCAGCAGGTGCTCAGGCCAGTCCTGATAGGCCACCGGCCTGAGGAAGCGCTCTATCGCGGCCATACCGACCGACGTCGTCGACGACGCCGTCGTGGCGGGGTACGGACCGCCGTGCTGCTGGGCGTAGCTCACAGTGACGCCCGTAGGCCAGCCGTTCCACACGAGCCTTCCGACTCTGCGGCGGAGGATCCTCACCAGCGGCCCCACAATCTCGTCGTCCGGCTCTGCATGGAGCGATGCAGTGAGCTCCCCGCTGAAAGTCTCGGCCAGGCCGGGAAGCTCTGACTCGTTCTCGTACGTGACCAGCAGCACAGCCGGGCCGAAGCATTCGCGACTGAGATCGTCGCTGGCCACCAAGAACCGCTCGCTCGTCGTGGTGAGCACCTCGGGGCCCGTCATGAGCTCCTCGCGCTCCTCTGCCCGCAATCGATGCTCGACACCGTACTGAGCGCTCACCGCGTCGACCGACTCATGGAATGACTCAGCGATGTTCGGGTGCAGCATCGGCTGGGGAGCCACCCGGCGGGCTTCCTCCACCACCGCGGCCACAAGGTCGGACTCCGCCGGGAGGAAGACGATCCCCGGCTTGGTGCAGAACTGCCCTACGCCGTTCGTCACGGAGGCGACCAATCCGGTTGCGACGACCTTGGAACGCGAACGCGCCGCCGATCGGGTCACGAAGACCGGGTTCACACTCGAAAGCTCTCCGAAGAAGGGAATCGGCCGCGGCCGCGTCGCGGCGATATCGTGCAACATTCGGCCGGCGTGCAGCGATCCCGTGAAGCCCGCCGCATCCACACGGTCGTCTCGCAGCGCTGCGACGCCGGCGTCCCGCCCGGCGATGGCGGCGAAAGCGCCGACGGGTGCTCCGGCCGACGCAAGTGCATCGATCACCACGCGAGCCGTCTGCAAGGACAGCTGCGGATGATAGGAATGCGCCTTGAGGATGACGGGACAGCCTGCGGCAAGCGCGGATGCGGAGTCCCCTCCGAAAACGCTGAAGGCGAAGGGGAAGTTGCTTGCCGCGAAGACAAGCACCACACCCAGCGGTACCGTCGCACGGCGCAGATCCGGTCGCGGCCCCATCGGCCACCCGTCGTCCGCATGGTCCACGGTCGCGCCCAGGAATAATCCGCGCCGCAGCTCATCAGCGAAGAGCCTGGCTTGGAAGACGGTGCGGGTGAGCTCGGCGTTGAGGCGCGCGAGCGGCAGATGCGTCTCCTCATGAGCGGTCGCGACGAGCGCTTCCCGTTCGCTTTCCAGCGCATCTGCAACGCGATCGAGGTAGATCGCTCGCGTGGACCGCGGAGTCTCCGCCAGCGCGGATGAAGCCTCTGCTGCGCGCTGCAGAGTGCGTTCCAGTTCCTCGGACGTGGTCTTGCTCGTCATGCACTTCTCCTTTCCGCGGCGACCGGATGGTCGATGATGCGATTGGTCAGGGTCCCGAGGCCCTCAATAGTGACGTCGACGATGTCACCCACGCGGAGGAACCGGGGCGGATCCATTGCCAGCCCGACCCCGGCCGGCGTTCCCGTGGCGATCACGTCGCCGGGATCGAGGGTGAAATGGTGGGAGATGTAGGAGATCAGTGCGGGAACCGAGAAGATCATCTCGCCCGTCGAAGAACGCTGGCGCGGCTCCCCATTCACGAGGGTCTCAATCGCGAGCCGCATCGGATCTGCCAGCTCGTCGGGTGTCACCAGCCAGGGGCCGAGGGGAGCGTGGGTGTCGAGCGACTTGCCCCGCAGCCACTGCCCGTCACCGAACATGACGTCGCGGACCGAGACGTCGTTCATGACGGTGTAGCCGGCGACGTGGCCGTACGCGTCGCCTTCCGCCACATCGACCGCTCGCCGCCCGATGACGACGGCGAGCTCGGCTTCGTAGTCGAGCTGTGATGACATGCTGGGCATGCGCACGCCCGCACCACATCCGGTGACCGCGGATGGCAGCTTGGCGAACAGCAACGGCTGCGTCGGCGGCGTGAGACCGACCTCGTGAGCGTGGTCGTGATAATTGAGCCCGACGCACACGATCTTCCCCGGTCGCTCGACAGGCGACCGCCACCCGATGCCTTCTGGAGCGACCCGAGGCACCGCGGCTCCCTCCTCGGTGTGCAGCCAGTCGAGGAGTCCACGGAGTGCCGCCCTGGCGCCATTCGCGTCGACGATGACGTCCTCGACGCTTTCGGGAAGGTCGGGGCTCGGCCCGTCGCCGCTGCGGGCTTGAGCCGCATCGCGAACGGCGACGACACCGCCTGCGTCGATCACGAAATCACCCGAAGCCAGATGCCCGATCCTCATCGGCCGCCCTCCTTCAGGCCCGCGAGCGCATCGAGCACCTGATCGGTGGCCGCAGCGATCGTGAGGCTCTCCTCCGGAGGCATGATGCGGCTCGTCAGCCGCCCCTCGTCCACCTCACGCGAGACGATGTCGATCATGGGCACGAACCCCTCGCCACGCAGGGGCTGCTCGATCACGACGTGACGATGCCCATCCGCCCGCAGACCGTCGATTCTCAAGCCAGCGGTCCTCTGAAACGGCGCCAGCAGATGCGCACTGCCGTCGGTTCCCTCCAGTTCCGCCGCGGCGGCGATGGCCCGGACAAAGCTCCACTCCGCGCGACCCTCGCCTCCCCCCAAGCCGACGTAGTCGACCGTCGCCTCGGCGTCGACCCCGTTCGGTGCGAACGCGGCAGACACGTGGTCGATCCGCAGGGCACCGTACGCCATCACGCCTATCGCGAACGCGTAGCACGACATGTCCAAGGCCGCACCGCCGGCAACGCTCGGGTTCCACATACGAGTCGTCGGGTCGAAAGGGATCGCGAAGCCCTGTCCGGTCCTCACCGATTGCACCGTTCCGATCGCCCCAGACTGGAGCTCTTCATGAAGGGCCCGCACGACGGGGTTGAAGCGCGTCCACATCGCCTCGCACAGGTACACGCCACGTGCTCGTGCGTGACCGAACAGGGCGGCCGCTTCGGCTGCCGTGCACGCCATCGGCTTCTCGACGAGCACCGCGACGCCGCGGTCGAGGAACGCTCGAGCGGCTTCTGCGTGTGCGGTGTGCGGGGTGGCAATGTACGCCACGTCCGGCACAGCGTCGCGCACGAGCTCGTCGACGTCGTGGTACGCCCCGGCGTCGCTGCCGAAGCGTGCACCGAACTCGCGGGCACGCTCGCGGTCGCGTGAGAGCGTCGCGACGTGCCGGGCTGCTGTCAGATCGCTGGCGAGGTCCGTCGCCATCCGAGTCGCGATAGTTCCCGTACCCACGATCGCCCAACGTGACCCGCGAGTCATGCTTCCCACCTGCGCGGGGCGCTGCGAGGCGTGGCATGGTCCACAGACTCAAGTCGCTCCGTGCCGGGCGGCGCCGGCGCATTGACGATCTCATCGAACATCCGGCGCTCGGCGATCGAGTGGTAGTGCCCTTCGTACCAGCACACCACGACGTCGCGGCGGGCGTCGGGGCAGTCCAGCGGCACGGCGATCACGCCTGTGCTGTCACTCGCATCCACCGCGAGGCTGTTGACTATGCCGACGCCGAGCCCCGCCCGCACCATCGAGATGAGCGCCTGCGGGTGAAGCGTGTAGATCGCACGCGCGGGGTCAGCACCCAGCAGGCCGAGCAGCCGGACCGTGTCCAGGTCACGCATCCCGTCGTTCTGTGAGCTGTCCGGGGGCAGCCCCACCGAGATCACCTTCTCCGTCCGCAGGATCTCCCTCGCCTGGGCGACGTCGAGCACGTCAGGCACATCGCGACCGTCCGGCATCACGAGGACGATGCGCTCGCGCCATAGCGGGCGCCATCGGACGCCCTCCGTGCGAGGCGGCGGATACAGCGTGCGCACGGCGAGCGAAACCCGACGCTCGGCGAGCGCGCGCTCGATTTGCTGGGCATCCGACTCGTAGAGCATGACGTGCACGCGGGGATGCTTGTCCGTGAAATTGCGGAGCACCGCCGGCAGGAACGCGATGCTCGCGCTGCCGTAGCTTCCGAGCCGCACCTCACCCTCCTCCAGGTTGAGGAGCGCCTGCACGTGGTCCGCGCCGACCCGAAGCTCGTTGAGCGCGCGTCGAACGTATTGGGCCAGAACGAGGCCGATGTCGGTCGGGACGACCGGGCGCGATGCCCGATCGATCAGCGGTGCCCCCAGACGGTCCTCCAGCTCGGCGACGTGGACGCTGACCCGCGACTGCGAGCGCGGAAGAGCCTCGGCGGCGGCGCTGAACCCGCCGTGATCGATGACGCCGAGGAAGCTCGTCAGCCGATCGATCCCGAGGGAGCCGAGGCGGGCGCCCATCTGCTGATCAATGCTCATGCCTGCCTCCTATATTCCGAACATCCGTGGGATCGTCAGCGCGATCTCGGGCACGAAGGTCAGCAGGATCATGCATGCGAAGATCGGTACGGCGAACCGAGAGACGCCGAAGACGACGTCCTTCAGGGGCATGCCCGTGATGGACTTCAAAAGGAACAGGAGGAGGCCCAGCGGCGGCGTCAGCAGTCCCACCATCAGGTTGAAGACCACGATCACCCCGAAGTGCAGCGGGTCTACCCCGAAGCTCACCGCAATGGGCATGAGGATCGGCACCAGGATGAGGATGAGAGCGGTCGTCTCCATCAGGGTGCCCAGCACCAGAAGCAGGAGATTGACGAGGATCAGGAACTGCCACCGCTCATGGACGATCGACAGGAGGAAGTCACCGACGACCACCTGCACCCCCTCGACCGTCAGGATCCAGGCGAACAGGGACGCCGAGGCGATGATCACGAGCACGCTCGCGGTGGAGTGCGCCGACGAACGGAACACCTCACGGATCTTGGCGACGGTGAACTCTCGATACGCCACTCCGAGCAGGAAGACGTAGGCGACCGCCACGCCTGCCGCCTCGGTAGGAGTGAAGATTCCGCCGAGGATCCCGCCCACGAGGATGATCGGCGTCGCGAGCGCCGGCAGCGACCGCACTACGCTTCGCCGCAGTTCGGCGCCGCTGACCCGGGCGAGCTTGAGGTGGTGTTGTTTGCGCATCAACACCCAGACCCAGATGATCAGCACCAGCGTCAGCAGGAAGGCCGGGCCGATGCCGGCCAGGAACATGCCGCCCAGGGAGACGCCGGCTGTCAGGGCGAAGATGACGGCGGGGATGCTTGGTGGCATGATCGGGCCGATGAGTGCCGACGCCCCGGTGAGGCCCACTGCGAAGCGGCGGTCGTAGCCGCTCTTGACCATGACAGGGATCTCGATCTTGCCCGTTCCCGCGACATCCGCCAGCGCGGACCCGTTCATCCAGGAGAACCCGAGCGAGACGAAGATGTTGACGTAACCAAGACTGCCGCGCACGGGACCCAGCACCGCTTTCGCCGCGGCGAACATGCGGTCGGTGACGCCCGACGCGTTGGCGAGGTTCCCCATGAGGATGAACATGGGGACGGCGAGCAGCACGAAGCTGTCCACCCCGCCCGTCAGCTGCTGGAGAAGCACCGAGAACGAGACACCGCCCGAGAAGAGGATGTAGACGACCGATGGGACGAGCAGGGCGAGCCACACGGGAAGGCGCAGCACGAGCAAGCAGACCAGCAGGCCCAGCACCATCAGCAGAACAGTCATCGTGTCCCCTCCTCGAACCCCGGCCAGGCGGTTTCCCCGTCCCCGTCCCGTGCCGCGTCCGCAACGATCTCGGTGTCTTCCGGCGCCGGCACACCGTGGGCGTCCAGGTGCCGCAGATCGCCGCGGCCGGTCAGCGCCAGCACGTCTTTGACGGTGATCAGCACCGAGTGCAAGAGGATCAGGGCGAACCCGACCGCGACGCTCCCGTACACCCACGCCATCGACAGGCCGCCCGCAGCGGAGTGCTGGAGCGAGACGCGACGCAGGAAGTCCGGCGCGTTGAGAAGGACGACGACAGCGACCGCGCCTTGGACGAGCTGCACGAGCATGTCCAGGATCACCTTGCCCCGTGTGCTGAGAGCCATGTCCAGGCCGTGCACGGTGAGGTGATCGTTGATCGCGACGAGCCACCCGGCGCCAAGGAAGGCCAGCCACACCAACGCATATCGGGCGAACTCCTCCGTCCACAGCGGCGGGTCCGCCAAGACGTATCGTGTGACGACCTGGGTCACCACGAGTGCCACGATCAGGGACAGGAACAGGATGGATCCCCAGCGTTGGATGCGGATGATCCACCGCTCGAGAGTCCATGTGCCCTCGTACCGGACGAGTTCTGCATAGTCGGTCACCGCTGTCTGCTCCTTTGCACTGGACGACCGGGAACGCGGGCGGCACACGAACAAGCTCATGTGCCGCCCGCCGGTGATCAGTCGGCGAGGGCGCGCACTCGCTCGTAGAGGTCACCCCAGGTGTCGGCGAACTTCGACGGCAGCTCTGCCTCGGCCCGCGCACGGAAGGCATCGAGGTCGATGTCCTCGGGGTAGATGATCTCCGTCCACACGCCTTCCTTTTCCCACTGCTCGAGGCGCTCGTTCTCGATGTTCTGGACGCAGTCGCGCACACCGTCGCCCGCCTTCTGCATGGCAGCGATGATGGCGTCGTGCTGCTCGTCGCTCAAGCGCTCGGTCAGGTTCTTCGACGCGATCATCACGGTGGACTGCAGCAGGTGCCCGGTGAGATTCAGGTACCCCTGAACTTCATTGAGCTTGAGCGAGTCGATCGTCGGGATCGGATTCTCCTGCCCGTCGACAACGCCCTGCGACAGCGCGACATACAGCTCGTCGAAGGCCACCGGCACTGGGCTGGAGCCGAGCGACGCCGCGTTCGCGAGGCTGATCGGCGTGTCGATAGCGCGCAACTTCATGCCCTTGAGGTCATCCGGACCGTGCACGGGCTTCTTGCCGGTGGTGACGTGACGGGAGCCGTACAGCCAGAGGTCGAGCGGCTCGATCCCGCTTTCCGCCAGGCCCTCACGGAACTGGTCGCCGATGTCGCTCTCCCACACGCGCTTCATGTGATCCCAGTCATCGACCACATACGCGGCGTCGAGCACGCTGATCGGGGCATACCAGTTGGCCACGGCACCCGGACCACCGAGCGCGATGTCCAGGTCGCCCGAGGCGACCGACTGCACGAGCTCCTGCTCGTTGCCCAGCTGGCTTGCGGGATAGATCGTGACGTTGAGCCCGAGACCTGCACCGTTGATCTCTTCGAGGAACGGCTGCGCCCCGCACTCGTGGAACGGATGGGTGGTTTCGTAGAGGTGACCGAACCTGATGTCGATGGTCTCCCCGTTGGATGTTCCCGGTTCGCTCGGGTCGCCCGGGTTGCTCGTGGCGTTCGCACATGATGCGAGCGCGAGGGCCGCGACGATCATGACCCCGGCGGCGGCGTACTTCTTTGTACGTGGCATTTTCTACCGTGTCCTTCTGTGATGTGGATCGTGATGGTGGAGGGTTGGCGGGTGCGTCGCGCACGGCGCACCCGCCGGGTCATGCGTAGGCGGGATCGAGAAGGCCGGCCTGTTCGACGGCCTCACGAATGCGCTTTCGCTGTGCGTCGGTGACCGGGTCGACGGGCCGGCGCGCGTATCCTCCCGTGCGCCCCTGAGCAGTGATGGCTTCCTTCATGAGAGCGTTCATGTTGTTGCCTTCAACCGCGCGCCACAGGGGCAGGAGACGCCGGTGCACGTCGCGGGCGCGGGCGTGGTCACCGTCCTGCACGGCATTCCACAGTTCAAGCACGAGCTGCGGCGCGAGAGACGAGCTTCCCGACACCGATCCGTGGGCGCCCATCGCGAAAGCGGGGTAGAGAAGGTCGTCGACAGCGCTGAGGATCGTCGTCTTCTCGGGAAGAGCCCAGAGCAGATCCGCGACCTTGTGCAGATCACCGCCGCTCTGCTTCACCGAGACGACCTCGGGAACCTCTGATGTGAGCGTGAGCAGGGCGGGCACCTCGACCATCGACCAAGGCACCACGTTGTAGATCACGAGCGGCAGCCCCACCCGCTCGGCAAGTGTGCGGTAGTGGTAGACCGTCTCGTCGGTGCCCGGCTTGAACAGGTAGTGCACCGGCGTGATCTGCAGCCCGTGGACGCCGGCTTCGGCAATTGCCTCCGCGAACTCCACCGAAACGGCAGTCGAGTTCTGGATGATGCCCGCAATGACCGGCACGCGGCCGGCGACCTCATCGACCGCGATACGCGCGATCTGTGCAGAATCCTCCTTGTTGAGCGTGTGCCCCTCGCCCGATGTCCCCGTCACGCAGATCCCGTGGACGCCGACCGAAAGATGGAAGTCGATCTCCGCGCGGAGCGCCACCTCGTCGACGGTGCCGTCCTGGTGGAAAGGGGTGACGAGCGGTGGGATGATCCCGCGATAGCCCTCTGGCATGCGAACTCCTTTGTTCTGAGTGGGTGGG
>CALANM010000149.1 GCA_937926065.1 uncultured Microbacterium sp. | reverse complement strand
CGGGCCGACGCCGAGCTGCGGGTCATCTACGTCATCGAGGAGCCACGGCGAGTCGGCTACGGCCTGGGCACGGTCTCCGGCTCCGTGGTCAGCGGCGAGGAGTCCTTCGTGCTCGAATGGCGGGACAACGACGAGGTCTGGTTCACCGTGCGCGCCTTCGACCGCCCCGTCGCCGCGCTGTATCGGATGCTGCCGCCTCTCGTGAAGCGTCGCCGCCGCGAGCTGTTCCAGGGGTATCTGCGCGCGATCTCCCCTCTGTTCGCCACTCCTGCCTGATGGGATCGGCGCTTCCCCTGGGAGACCCGGCGCCGGCCGACGGCGCTCTCCCCGACGACATCCGCATCGGCGACTCTGCCTTCGGCGTGTATCTGCACGTGCCGTTCTGCCGTGTGCGCTGCGGCTACTGCGACTTCAACACCTACACGGCCACGGAGCTCCGGGGCGCTCGCCAGGATGCCTACGCCGATGAGGTGCTCCGCGAGATCGCGCTGTCGGAGCGAGTGCTGGCTGAGAGGGGCCGGCTGCGGCCCGCGTCGACCGTCTTCTTCGGTGGCGGGACGCCCACCCTCCTTCCGCCCGGCGATCTCGCGCGCATGCTCGACGGCGTGCGCCACGCCTTCGGGCTGACCCCGGGGGCGGAGGTGACCGTCGAGGCGAATCCCGACACCGTCTCGCCCGCGATGACGCGGGAGCTCGCAGCCGCCGGCGTCACCCGCCTCTCCATCGGAATGCAGTCCGCCGTGCCGCATGTCCTCGCTGTGCTCGATCGCACGCACGAGCCAGCGGGGGTCGCGACGGCCGTGGCGGCTGCCCGCGAAGCGGGCCTGGCAGTGAGTCTCGATCTCATCTACGGCGCCCCCGGGGAGAGCCTCGCCGACTGGAGACAGTCGCTCGAGACGGCGGTGTCGCTCGGTCCCGACCACGTCTCGGCATATGCGCTCATCATCGAGGACGGCACCAAGCTGGAACGGCAGATCCGCCGCGGCGAAGTCGCCGCTCCCGACGACGACCTCCAGGCCGACATGTACGAGCTGGCCGACGGGATCCTGTCCGAGGCGGGATACGCGTGGTACGAGGTCTCGAACTGGGCGCGCGAGCCCTCGCAGCGGTCGAGGCACAACCTCTCGTACTGGCAGGGCGCTGACTGGTGGGGGTACGGACCGGGTGCGCACAGCCATGTCGGCGGCCTCCGCTGGTGGAACGTCAAGCACCCTGCCGCCTACGCTCAGCGCCTGGCGCTCGGGCATTCGCCGGCTGCCGGCCGCGAACGCCCAGACGAGGCTGCGCGCCGCCTGGAAGGCGTGCTGCTGCGGTCGCGGATCGCGGAGGGTCTCGCGGTGTCGGAGCTGACTGGCGAGGGGCGTCGTGCGGTGGCGTCCCTCATCGCCGACGGGCTCATCGAGGGCGCCGCCGCACTGCGCGGGCGTGTCGTGCTCACCTTGCGCGGGCGCCTGCTGGCCGACGCGGTCGTGCGCGCATTGACGGTCTGAGGCGCCGAACCCGGGGCGGTGGGTCTGCTCCGCGCTAGAATTGGCACTCAGGAAGTGCGAGTGCCAGCGGAGGAGGATCATGGTCTCGGAACGTGGACTTCAGGTCCTGCGCGCGATCGTGCAGGACTACGTCGAGACGCGCGAGCCCGTCGGCAGCAAGTCCATCGTCGACCGGCATCACTTCGGCGTGTCCGCGGCCACGATCCGCAATGACATGGCGCTGCTGGAGGATGAGGAGCTCATCGCCGCACCGCATACCTCGTCGGGCCGCATCCCGACGGACAAGGGCTACCGGGTCTTCGTCGACCACCTCGCCGAACTCCGTCCTCTCACTCCTGCCCAGCGCGCAGCGATCACGTCGTTCCTCGACGGCCCGGTCGACCTCGATGACCTCCTGGTCCGCACAGTGCGCTCCCTCACTCGCCTCACCGGCCAGGTCGCGATCGTCCAGTACCCGTCGTTCTCGCGCGCGAACGTCTCCCATGTCGAGTTCGTCCATCTCGGTGCGCGTCGCGTCGTGGTCATCGTCGTGACCGACACCGGCCGCGTGTCGCAGCGCCTCGCGTTCCTCCGCGACGATCTCGCCGAAGACCAGGCGGTGCAGGTCAAGCGCGCGATCGGCGATCTCGTCACCGGGAAGAGCGTGCGCGACGGGGCCCAGGCGATCAGCGGATTCCTCGCCCAGCCCGCGACCACCGACCCCATCGAGGATGCGCTTCGCACGGTCGCGCGCATCGTGGGCGAGGAGCTCGAGGAGTTCCGACAGGACAAGCTCGTGATGGCGGGAAGCGCGACGCTGGCACGACGCGAGTCCGACTTCCGGGGCAGCATCTACCCGTTGCTCGAGGCGATCGAAGAGCAGGTGACTCTTCTGCGTCTGATGGGGGAGATGGTCGCCGACGAGCACGGACTCGCGGCGAGCATCGGCCGAGAGAACGCGCCGTTCGGACTGCCGGAGGCATCTGTCATCGCCGCGGACTACGACGCGACCGGAACCCGCGCCCGGGTCGGCGTGCTCGGACCCACGCGCATGGACTACCCCACCAATCTCGCGGCGGTTCGCGCCGTCGCGCACTATCTGAGCCGGCTGCTCGACGAAGACGAGAAGTCCCGCTGACGACCGGCACGACACCCCGCGCCCGCGGGCAGGAAAGGCGAAAGTGGCTGACCACTACGAGGTACTCGGCGTCTCGCGAGACGCGAGCCCCGAGGAGATCAAGAAGGCGTACCGACGACTGGCACGCCAGCTGCACCCCGACGTCAACCCCGGTGAGGACGCGGCAGAGCGCTTCAAGCTCGTCACGCACGCCTATGACGTGCTGAGCGATCCGGAGCAGCGCCAGCGCTACGACATGGGCGGCGACAGCAGCCCCTTCGGCAGCGCGGGCGGCTTCGGCGGTTTCGGCGACGTGTTCGAGGCCTTCTTCGGCGGCGGCGGTGCGCGAGCCGGACGCCCACGGTCGCGTCGCGAGCGCGGCCAGGACGCGCTCGTCCGCATCACTCTCGACCTCGCCGACGTGGTCTTCGGCACCCACCGCGATGTCGAAGTCGATACCGCCGTCCTCTGCGAGACCTGTCAGGGATCCTGCTGCCAGCCCGGCACGCAGCCGGTCACCTGTGACATCTGTCACGGCTCCGGCCAGGTGCAGCGCACCGTGCGCAGCCTGCTCGGCAATGTCGTCACCTCGCAGCCCTGCACGACGTGCCAGGGCTACGGCACCACCATCCCGTACCCTTGCGGCACGTGCGCCGGCCAGGGCCGTGTCCGTGCGCGTCGCACGGTGTCGGTCGACATCCCGGCGGGCGTCGAGACGGGCCTGCGACTGCAGCTGCCGGGATCGGGCGAGGTCGGTCCCGCCGGCGGCCCGAACGGCGACCTCTACCTCGAGGTGAGTGTCACACCTCACGAGGTGTTCAGCCGCGACGGCGACGACCTGCTCGCGACGCTCGAGGTGTCCATGCCCGACGCCGTGCTCGGCACCGCCACGACGATCGAGTCGCTCGATGGTCCGGTCGATCTCGAGATCCGGCCCGGCGCCCAGTCGGGCGAAGTGCTGACAGTGAAAGGTCGCGGCATCACGCCGCTGCGCGGCGGGCAGCGCGGCGATCTCAAGGTCGGCATCCATGTCGTCACGCCCACGCGCCTCGACGCCAAGCAGCGCGCGCTCATCGAAGAGTTCGCCAAGAAGACGAAGGCACCCGGCCCGCGGCTCGCCGAATACCATCAGGGCCTCTTCTCCAAGCTGCGCGACCGGTTCCGGAACGGCTGATCCGACGTGGCCCTGCACTTCCTCGTCGACGACACGCCGCTCACCGCACTCCCTGGCGACACCGTGGCCCTGACCGGCTCCGAAGCGCATCATGCCGCCTCGGTTCGGCGCGTGCGCCAGGGGGAGGCGGTGACGCTCGGCGACGGTGCCGGAGCATGGCTCACCGGCCGCGTCGAATCCGCGACGCCTAAGCAGGTGGTCGTCCTCATCGAGGATCGACGCGAACTCCCAGCCCCGGAGCGGCGCGTCGTGCTCGTACAGGCACTTGCGAAAGGCGACCGCGACGAGCTGGCGGTGCAGGCGGCGACCGAGCTCGGCGTCGATGAGATCGTCCCCTGGCAGGCGGCCCGCAGCGTGTCCCGCTGGGATGCCGCGAAGTCGGCCAGGGGAGTCGCACGCTGGCAGACCATCGTTCGCGAGGCCGCGAAGCAGGCTCATCGTGCGTGGGTTCCCAGAGTGCAGACGCCGGTGAGCACCGCCCAGCTCGCCGAACGCGAGGGCATCGTGCTCGTCCTCGAGCCGACGGGATCCGTCGCGCTGTCCCAGATCGACTTCTCCGCCGCGGACGCCCGCGCGGACATCGTCCTCGTGGTGGGCCCGGAGGGCGGGATCGCCCCTGACGAGCTCACCGCACTCGAAGCCGCGGGGGCGGCGCTGGTCCGCATGGGCGACACGGTGCTGCGCACCTCGACGGCCGGACCGGCGGCGCTGGCGATCGTCAGCGCCCGTATCGGTCGCTGGTGACGAGCGACGGGCCGCGCGTCCTCCCGCCCGCCCGGAGCGGGTCGTCGCGGATAGACTCGAGCGTATGAGCGAACCGTCCGTCTTCACGCGCATCCTGCAGGGCGAGATCCCGTCCGAGATCATCGCCGAGACCGAGAACGTGTTCGCGATCCGGGACATCGCGCCCAAAGCGCCCGTGCACCTCCTGGTCATCCCCAAGACTCAGCAGTACCGCAATGTCGTGGAGCTCGCAGCGGGCGACCCCGCGCTGCTCTCCGAGATGATCGGTCTCGCCAACAGCCTCGCCGCGGAGCTCACCGGGGGCGACTTCCGGCTCGTGTTCAACACGGGCGAGGCGGCAGGGCAGACGGTCTGGCACGTCCACGCGCACGTCCTCGGCGGTGGCGCCGAGGGCCTCTCGGAGGGTGACCTCGGTGGCTGACGACGCGGAGCCCACCGTCGACCGCATCCACGCCGACGGCATCGCCATGGTGCAGCTCCTCGGCCCGCAGGATCGACTGCTCCGAGTCGTCGAACGTGAACACCCCGATGTGCAGGTGCACGTGCGCGGCAACGAGATCACGCTCACAGGCGGTGCCGCATCGGTGGCCGGAGCGCGCGCGCTCGTCGACGAGCTCATCACGCTCGCACGGGCCGGCCAGGGGCTCGACCCCTCGGACGTCACGGCGTCGAGCCGGATCATGCGCGCCGATCCTGGGATGCGCCCGTCCGAGGTCCTCGGCGAGGCCATTCTCACTGCCCGCGGACGCGTCATCCGACCCAAGACCCTCGGGCAGAAGGCGTACGTGGACGCGATCGATGAGAACACCATCGTGTTCGGCATCGGTCCCGCCGGCACCGGCAAGACCTACCTGGCGATGGCCAAGGCCGTGCAGGCGCTCCAGCGCAAAGAGGTGAGTCGCATCATCCTCAGCCGTCCGGCGATCGAGGCCGGGGAGCGACTGGGATTCCTGCCCGGCAGCCTCACCGACAAGATCGACCCATACCTGCGACCCCTGTACGACGCGCTCAACGAGATGCTCGATCCCGAGCTCGTGCCCAAGCTCATGGCTTCCGGCACCATCGAGGTCGCGCCGCTCGCGTACATGCGCGGCCGCACGCTCAACGACTCCTTCGTCGTGCTCGACGAGGCTCAGAACACGACGCCCGAGCAGATGAAGATGTTCCTCACGCGCCTCGGGTTCGGCACCCGGATGATCGTCACGGGCGACATCACTCAGATCGACCTGCCGCAAGGCGCATCAGGCCTGCGTCTCGTCACCCGCGTGCTGAAGGACATCGACGACATCCACTTCTCCTATCTCACGAGCGACGACGTCGTGCGGCACAGTCTCGTCGGGCGAATCGTCGACGCGTACACCGAGTACGACGAGGCGCGGCTGGCCGCCCGGCGCGAACGAGATGAGGCCAGCGAGTTCGCCAACCGGGCGGAGCGGCGCCGCGCCGCCCAGGACTCGCGGGACGTCCGACGGGCGAAGGGGCCCCGCGACCATCTTCCGCCGAGAGACCACAGCCCCAAACGAGGACGCTCATGACCATCGAGATCACCAACGAATCCGGCGTCGCCGTCGACGAGACGGTGCTCCTGCGCTTGACCGAGCAGAACCTCGCCGAGCTCCACGTCAGCCCCGACGCCGACGTCGCGATCCTTCTCGTCGACGAGGGCGCCATGGAGGCGCTGCACGTGCAGTGGATGGATGAGCCGGGCCCCACGGACGTCTTGAGCTTCCCGATGGACGAGCTGCGCCCGGGCACAGAAGACCAGCCGACGCCCCCGGGGCTGCTCGGCGACATCGTGCTCTGCCCGCAGGTCGCTGAGACGCAGGCGCAGACGGCCGGCCACGACACGATCGACGAACTGGTCCTTCTGACGACGCACGGGCTTCTCCACCTCCTCGGTTTCGATCACGCTGAACCCGAGGAAGAGCGCGAGATGTTCGGGCTGCAGCGAGAGCTCATCGCGGCGTTCCAGGCCTCGGAGCGTCGCCGCCGCGCATGACCGAGTTCCTGCTGCTTCTCGCCGCCGGGCTGCTGGTCGCGCTCGGCGGTCTCATGGCCGCGCTCGACGCCGCCCTCGCGGTGACGTCGCGCGTCGACCTCGTCGACCTCGCCTCGACTGCCCGTCGGCGTGAGGCGCTCGAGCGGATCGCCGCCGACCCCGAGGTGCACGTGAACGCCGTCGTGTTCATGCGCATCCTGACCGAGACCACGGCCGCCGTGCTCGTCACGGGCGCCTTCTCGCTGCTGTTCGACAGCATCTGGTGGGCGATGCTCGCCGCCGCCATCCTCATGACCGCTGTGTCGTTCGTTCTGGTGGGTGCGAGTCCGCGCAGCTTCGGACGCCAGCATGCGAAGGCGCTTCTTCGCACGTGTGCGCCCGTCGTGCGCAGCGCCCGCCTCGTGCTCGGGCCGCTCGCGCACCTCCTGGTCATCCTCGGCAACCGCGTCACGCCAGGGGTGGCACGCGGTACATCGTTCGCGTCGGAGGAGCAGCTCCTCAGCATGGTCGACGAGGCCGCCTCCCAAGACCTCATCGAAGAAGACGATCGCGAACTGATCCATTCCGTGTTCGACTTCACCGAAACGTACGTGCGTGCCGTCATGGTGCCCCGCACCGACATGGTGACGATGGACGCCAAAGCCACGACGCAGGAGGCGATGGAGCTGTTCCTCGACAAGGGGGTGTCTCGAATCCCCATCGCCGACGACGACGCCGACGACATCGTGGGCGTGGTGTACCTCAAGGACCTCGTGCACTTCGCCTTCCGCGACGAGCGCGCCTGGCGAGACGCGCCGGTGAGCCGCATCGCGCGACCGGCCGTGTTCGTCCCGGAGTCGATGCGCGCCGAGACTCTCCTGCAGCAGATGAAGCGAGATGCCGTGCACGTCTGCCTCGTCGTCGACGAATACGGCGGTGTCGCCGGGCTGGTGACACTCGAAGACCTCATCGAGGAGCTGGTCGGCGAGATCGCGGATGAATACGACACACGCCCGAACGAGATCGTGGATCTCGGCGATGGCCGGTACCGCGTCAGTGCGCGGCTGGGTCTCGATGAGGTGGGGGATATCTTCGGCATCGAGCTGGAAGACGAGGACGTCGACTCGATCGGCGGGCTGCTCGGCAAGCTGCTCGGCCGCGTTCCGCTCCCCGGAGCGACCGCCCGGCACGGCGGGCTGCTGATCACGGGCGGCACGTCCCGCGGTCGCGGGCGCGGCCTCGCCACCGTCTTCGTCGAACGCGTCGAGGACGACGGCGAGACTGGCCCGCGCAACGGCCGCACAACAGGTCCCGTCGAGGTCGTGAAGGAAGAGTCATGAGCAACGAACAGTCCGCGCCGACGTCCCGCTCCGGGTTCGTCACGTTCGTCGGACGGCCGAACGTCGGCAAGTCCACCCTGACGAACGCCCTTGTCGGAGAGAAGGTGGCGATCACCTCCGACAAGCCGCAGACCACCAGGCGGGCGATCCGCGGCATCCTCAACCGCCCCGGAGGTCAGCTCGTCATCGTCGACACCCCCGGCATCCACAAGCCGCGGACGCTGCTCGGCCAGCGGCTGAACGACCTCGTCGAGCAGGTGCTCGGCGACGTCGACGCGATCGGGTTCCTCGTGCCGGCCAACGAGAAGGTCGGTCCGGGCGATCGTCGCATCGCCGCGTCGCTCGACGGCTATCCGCGCGCTACCAAGGTCGCGATCGTCACGAAGACCGACACTGCCACGCGTGACGAGATCACTGAGCGCCTGATGGAGGTAGACAGCCTCCGCGAGGACTGGGCGGCCGTCATCCCGCTGTCGGCCGTGGCGAACGAGCAGCTCGACGTGCTCGCCGACGAACTGCTCAAGCTCCTCCCTGAAGGACCGGCCCTGTACCCGGACGACGTCGTGACCGATGAGTCGATCGAAGACCGCGTTGCCGAGATCATCCGTGAGGCAGCCCTCGACGGCGTCCGCGACGAGCTGCCGCACTCCATCGCCGTCACGATCGAGGAGATCTCCGCCCGCGAAGACTCCGATCTCACGGACGTCTACGCGAACGTCGTGGTCGAGCGTGACAGCCAGAAGGCGATCATCATCGGGCGCAAGGGCTCGCGTCTGCGTGACGTCGGCTCCCGGGCCCGCGCTCAGATAGAGCCGCTGCTGGGAACGAAGGTCTTCCTGAAGCTCCACGTGCGTGTCGCGAAGGAGTGGCAGCGCGATCCGAAGCAGCTGGGACGCCTGGGCTTCTGATGGCGCTGCAGTGGCAGGCGACCCGCTGGGGTGGCCCCGAGGAGTGGCAGCTCGTCGAAGTCGATACGCCTGCGCCGCGGCGCGGCGAGGTCACGATCCGCGTCCGCGCCGCCGGCATGAACCCCGCTGACTGGAAGCACGTCGCGGTGGAGCGCCCCGGCGAGGAGCTTCCCGTTCCGATCGGCTACGAGGTGTCGGGCGAGCTTGCCGCGATCGGACCCGACACCGTCATCGGGTCGGGGAGCGCCCGGGTCGGCGACGAGGTGCTCGCGTTCCGCGTGCAGGGAGGCTACGCCACCGAGCTGACCGTGTCGGCAGACAAGGTGTTCGCGAAGCCGGCGACGCTCAGCCACCCGGAAGCGGCCAACCTCCTGCTGGCGGGCACGACCGCCGCCGAGATGCTCGACGTGACGCGAGTCGCGGCGGGCGAGACGATCGTGCTGCACGCGGGTTCGGGTGCCGTGGGCGTTGCGGTGCTGCAACTGGCTGCCCGACGGGGAGCAAGGGTGCTCGCGACCGGATCGGAGCGCTCCTTCGACCGCGTCCGCCGCTTCGGCGGCATCCCGGTGGCGTACGGCGAAGGCCTCGCCAAGCGACTGTCGGCGGCGCTCGACGGCGTGACTCCGGCAGCCGCGCTCGACGCCGCGGGAACAGATGAGGCTCTCGAGTCCTCGCTCGCCCTCGTCGCCGACCGCGACCGGATCGTCACGATCTCGGCGGCGGACCGCGCCGTGGAACTCGGCATCCGCGCGATCGGAGGACGGATGCCGGCCAGCGCGGCTTTCCGCGACGCCGTGCGCGGGGAGCTCATCCGACTCGCCGCCGCAGGCGAGCTGGTCGTCCCCGTGGCCAGCGCCTATCCGCTTGTGCAGATGCGCGAGGCGATGGGGGTGCTCGCCTCGGGCCATCCCGGCGGCAAGCTCGCCCTCATCCCTTGAGCGTCGGCCGCCGCTATCACCCGACCTCGCGCAGCGCCGACCGGAGGACGACCTTGCCGGCGCCGAACTCGCCGTCAGCGGCGTCCTGCAGGGTTCCGTCGTCCCAGATGACATCCACCCACAGCCAGCCCTCGTCCGTCCATGACGACAGGGCGGCGTCACCCAGGCGTTCGTGCACGGTCTGCTGGATCCGGGCCAGCTCCGCGTCCGAGCCGGTGCCCTTCTGGCCGCCGGTCGGATCCGGTGCGGCCATCGGGTCGTACAGCGCCAGCAGCATGGGCGGCTGAGTGACGGTGAGCGAGCTTCCGTCATAGCGCCCCTGTACGGCATACGCGCCCCACGTGACGTCACCGCTCGTCTCGCTGCCTTCCACGCCGTCCCAGGTCCACTCTTCAAGGGGGATGCCGCTGCACTGCGGGGGATACGACTCCATGACCGGCCCGAGACACAGCCGTGCGCCCGAGCCCTCGTCGAGCACCGTGCCCTGGCCGACGACGTCGGTCGCCGGCAGCCCCGGGGCGACTGCGCCCAGACGGCTGTCGGGGGCGGACCCGGCGGGAGCGGCGGAGGCGCAGGCGGACAGCGCGAGGGATGCTGCCGCGGTCACGGCGACGGCGGCGATGAATCGGCGGTGGCTCATGACCGGGAAGTGTCGAGACGATCGCCTCCGTCTCAGTGTCCAGCAACCCCCGCCAGCGGGTGTATCGTGAAGACATGCGCGCGGGCACGCTTCTTCTTCTTAGCCGCCGCGACGAGACCTCGTAGTCAGGGCCTTCCTCGTCGCGGAGATCGGCGTTGGCCCGCAAAGCAACCCGCGACAAGAAGAAGCCACACATCATGAAGAACAATCAGCAGCCCTCCGCGATGCCGGTCTCGAAGTACCGTCCGTTCCACGAGCAGATCCGTGTCGACCTGCCCGACCGCACCTGGCCCGACAAGCGCATCGAGAAGGCGCCCCGGTGGTGCGCCGTCGACCTGCGTGACGGCAATCAGGCGCTCATCGACCCGATGAGTCCCGAGCGCAAGCGCATCATGTTCGAGATGCTCGTGCGCATGGGCTACAAGGAGATCGAGGTCGGCTTCCCGAGCGCGAGCCAGACCGATTTCGACTTCGTCCGCCAGCTCATCGAAGAGAACCTGATCCCCGACGACGTCACCATCCAGGTGCTGACTCAGGCGCGCGAGCACCTCATCGAGCGCACGTACGAGGCAATCGCGGGCGCCAAGCAGGCGATCGTGCACCTGTACAACTCGACCAGCATCCTGCAGCGCGAGGTCGTGTTCCGCACCGACAAGCAGGGGGTCATCGACATCGCTCTCGAAGGCGCGCGTCTGTGCCGCGAGTTCGAGAAGCGCGTTCCCGAGACCACGGTCTACTACGAGTACTCTCCGGAGTCGTACACCGGCACCGAGCTCGAGTTCGCCGTCGACGTGTGCAACCAGGTGCTCGAGATCCTTGAGCCGACACCCGAGCGCAAGGTCATCATCAACCTCCCCGCGACAGTCGAGATGGCGACGCCCAACGTGTACGCCGACTCGATCGAGTGGATGAACCGGCGCCTGGCGCACCGCGAGAACGTGATCCTCTCGCTGCACCCGCACAACGACCGCGGCACGGCGATCGCAGCGGCGGAGCTCGGTTACATGGCCGGCGCCGACCGCATCGAAGGCTGCCTGTTCGGCAACGGTGAGCGCACCGGCAACGTCGATCTCGTGGCGCTGGGCATCAATCTGCTGACTCAGGGGATCGACCCGCAGATCGACTTCAGCGACATCGACCAGATCAAGCGGACCGCCGAGTACTGCAACCAGCTGCCCGTGCACGAACGCAGCCCGTGGGCCGGCGATCTCGTCTTCACCGCTTTCAGCGGCTCGCACCAGGACGCCATCAAGAAGGGCTTCGAGGCGATGGAGTCGCGCGCCAAGGCACAGGGCGTCTCGATCGACGAGATCGAATGGGCCGTGCCCTACCTCCCGATCGACCCCAAGGACCTGGGGCGCTCGTACGAAGCCGTGATCCGCGTCAACTCGCAGTCGGGGAAGGGCGGCGTCGCGTACCTGCTGAAGACCGACCATGCGCTCGACCTGCCCCGCAAGCTGCAGATCGAGTTCTCGGGTGTGGTGCAGTCGAAGACGGATGCCGAGGGCGGAGAGGTCTCGAGCGACGAGATCTGGGAGATCTTCACCGACGAGTACCTGCCCGCCAGCAGCGACGACGCCAAGTGGGGCCGCTTCGAGCTGCTGTCGACGCGCACCCAGAGCGACATGTCAGGTGAGGTCACTCTCGATGTCACGCTCCGCGACGGTGACGCGGAGATCGTCACGACCGGCGTCGGAAACGGCCCCGTCTCGGCGTTCCTCGAGGTGATTCGCGCGCAGGGCTTCGACATCACCCTCTACGACTACGTCGAGCACACGCTCAGCGCCGGCGGCGACGCGCAAGCGGCGGCCTATGTCGAACTCAACGTCGACGGCGACCGTCTGTGGGGCGTCGGCATCGACGGCGACATCTCGACGGCATCCCTCAAGGCGATCGTCTCGGGCGTGAATCGCGCCATCCGCACGCGCCGGCAGTCCGGCATCCTCGCCGCCGTCTGACCCGACTGAGCCGCCGCCGCGGTCCGGCGGCGGCTCAGGGTCTGATGATCGGGATGGCGCTCGTCTCCAGGGCGACCTTCCGTCGGTGGATCGCACGCTGCTCGGGCAGCGAGATGTCGAAGATCACGGCGAGCAGACGGATCACCGCCGTCACCACGATGCACACGACGGCCGCCGCCACGAGCGGCGCGCCGAGCGCGTGGGTCACCGCCAGGACGGCACAGCCGGCACCTGCGGCCACCGCATACAGCGACCCGACGTGCATGATCGCGACGGGCAGCCCCATGAAGACGTCGCGGAGGATCCCGCCGCCCACCGCCGAGCACACGCCGACGAACACCGCGGGAACCTCGGGCAGCCCGATCGCGAGCGCCTTGGCTGTTCCGAACCCGCCGAACAGGCCGATCACCACGGCGTCCAGGCCCACGATCACGGCGTTGAGCCGCTGGAACAGGTTGGCCAGCAGCATCCCCGCAAGGGATGCGAGCGCGGCGGTGATGAGGTACCAGTTGCTCTGCATCGTCGCGAGCTCCACATTGAGCAGGAGGTCGCGGATGAGGCCTCCCCCCATTCCCATGACGATCCCGATGATCGTCACGCCGAGCATGTCGAGGCGACGCTGGCCGACGAAGCCGGCGGCGAAAAGGGCTCCTTGCACGCCGCCGAGGCCGACGGCGACGAGGTCGGCCCAGAGGGGGATCACGAGGGGCGGCTCTGTCACCCGTCCATTGTCCTTCGCGGCAGGGATAATCGACATGTGCGAAATGCCGGATCGATAGGGGAGGTGCGCTAGTGCCGACCTATCGCGACGAAGCCGTCGTGCTCCGCACCCACAAGCTCGGCGAAGCCGATCGCATCGTCACGCTCCTGACGCGACGCCACGGCAAGGTCCGCGCTGTGGCGAAGGGCGTACGCCGGACCTCTTCGCGCTTCGGGGCCCGGCTCGAGCCGTTCATGGTCGCCGACCTGCTGCTGTACCAGGGGCGCACGCTCGACATCATCCAGCAGGCCTCCTCGCTCGGCGCCTACGGCGCAGAGATCGCCGCCCACTACGACCGGTACACGGCCGCCCACGCGATGGTCGAGACAGCCGACCGCCTCAACGAGGCCGAGGCCACGGCCCAGCAGTACCTTCTGCTGGTCGGCGGCCTCCGCGCCCTGTCCCGCGGCGAACACAGCCCTCGCTCGGTGCTGGACTCCTACCTGCTTCGCGCCATGGCGCTGTCGGGATGGGCGCCGTCGCTCGGCGAGTGCGCCCGCTGCGGCAGCGTCGGACCCCAGGAGTGGTTCGTCGCGCAACTCGGCGGCACGGTGTGCGGCGACTGCGCTCCCGCCGGCTCCGCACGCTTGCACCCGGAGACGGGGGCGCTGCTGCGGGCGCTCATCGCAGGGGAGTGGGACACCGTCGACTCGGCATCGGAGCGTGCGTCGGCGGCGGCATCCGGCCTCGTCGCAGCGTACGCCCAGTGGCACCTCGAGCGCGGCATCCGTTCCCTGTCCCACCTGGAGGCGCCCCGGTGACCCCGAAGCCCTACACGCATCGCGACGCGGTGCCCTACCGCCCGCTCGACTGGACCGGGATACAGCCGCCGGCCTTCCCGAAGGGCTCGGTGCCGAACCACGTCGCGATCGTCATGGACGGCAATGGCCGCTGGGCCAACCGGCGTGGGCTGACGCGCATCGAAGGCCACCGAGCGGGCGAAGAAGTGCTGCTCGACGTGGTCGCCGGTGCGGTGCAGGCGGGCGTCAAGCACTTGAGCGTGTACGCGTTCTCAACGGAGAACTGGAGCCGATCACCCGATGAGGTGCGGTTCCTCATGGGCTACAACCGCGACGTTCTCCACCGTCGCCGCGATCAGCTCAACGAATGGGGCGTGCGGGTGCGCTGGGCAGGGCGCAGGCCGCGGCTGTGGGGCTCGGTCATCAAAGAGCTCCAGTTCGCCGAGAGGCTCACCGCCGGCAACGACGTCATGACCCTCACGATGTGCATCAACTACGGGGGGCGGGTCGAGCTCGTCGACGCCATGCGGTCGATCGGCGCGGAGGTCGCGTCCGGCAGGCTGCGCCCGCACGCGATCACCGAGAAGACCATCCGGCGCCATCTCTACATCCCCGACATGCCCGACGTCGATCTGTTCATCCGGTCGTCAGGCGAGCAGCGCACATCGAACTTCCTCCTGTGGGAGTCGGCGTATGCGGAGATGGTCTTCCTCGACCGCCTGTGGCCCGATTTCTCGCGCACGGATCTGTGGGACGCCATCTCGCTCTATGGCTCGCGCGAACGCCGCTTCGGGGGAGCGGTCGATGCGCCCACCGCGGCGGAATCCGGTCTCGCGGAATAGATCGCACGCGGCACACCGTTGGGACGAGTGTGACGGATGCCATCAAGATCGACGTGTGGAGTGACATCGCCTGCCCCTGGTGCTACATCGGCAAGCGGAATCTGGAGAACGGGCTCGCCGCGACAGCGGGCGATGACGACGCCCCGAGGGTGCAGGTGACCTATCACTCCTTCGAGCTGTCACCGGACACTCCCGTCGACTTCGACGGCGATATCGCCGAGTTCCTCTCCGAGCACAAGGGGATCACGCGCGAGCAGGCCGCGCAGATGCACGAGCGGGTGACCGGGATCGCGGCCGCGTCGGGACTCGACTACCGGTTCGACCTCGTGAAGCACACCAACACCGTCAAGGCGCACGAACTGCTCCACTTCGCGAAGGAGCACGGGCTGCAGCATGAGATGGCGGAACGCCTCATGTCGGCATACTTCGTCGAGGGGCGTCACGTCGGCCGCATCGACGACCTGGTTCAGCTGGCCGCTGAGGTCGGCCTCGACGCCGATCTCGCGCGCACGGCGCTCGAGTCGGAGCGCTACCTGGACGACGTGCGCGCCGACCAGGCGCAGGCCGCCGCGTACGGCATCCAGGGCGTGCCCTTCTTCGTGATCGACGGCAAGTACGGCGTCTCGGGCGCACAGCCTGCTGAGGCGTTCACGCAGATCCTGCGGCAGGTCTGGAGCGAGCACACGCCCGTCGCCTGACGACGAACCCGCCGGAGCTCGATCAGGCGGGCAGGCTCGCCTCGATCGCCTCGATGATCTCCGGTGCGTCGGGGCGGGTCTGCGGCCGGAAACGGTGAACCTCGCCGGTGGGCGTGAGGAGGAACTTCTCGAAGTTCCACATGATGGGCCCCTTGGCTCCTTCGACGTTCGGCGTCCTCTTGAGCGCTTTGTAGAGCGGCGCGGCGTGCGAGCCGTTGACGCGGACCTTCTCCATGATCGGGAAGCTCACGCCCCAGGTCGTCGCGCAGTAGTCGAGGATCTCCTCCATCGAACCGGGTTCCTGGCCCATGAACTGGTTGCACGGGAAGCCGACGATGCGAAGGCCGCGCGGACCGTAGGTGCGCTGAAGCTGCTCCAGCTGCTCGTACTGCGGCGTGAGACCGCATTTCGACGCCACGTTGACGACCATGATGGGGCCGTCGCCGAGGTCAGCGAGCGTCGAGTCCGTGCCGTCAGCGGCGCGGAACGGGATGGAGCGGATATCCACAGTCGTGGTGTCGGTCATGCCATCCACGATAGGCCTGCCCGTTCAGCCAACGGCGGGTCTGCATCTGGGAGAATGGACGGGATGTCATCGATCCTCGCTTCCGCTCCCGCGCAGACGGCCGATCAGCCGTCATCCGTCGGCGCCGAGCACACCCCCGCCCCCGCCTCGGGACGCCTCACCATCGGACCGATCGCGCTCGATGCGCCGGTCGTGCTCGCGCCCATGGCCGGAATCACCAACACGGCGTTCCGCCGGCTCTGTCGTGAGTACGGTGCCGGCCTGTACGTCAGCGAGATGATCACGACGCGCGCGCTCGTCGAGCGCAACGCCACGACGATGCGCCTCATCACGCACCACGAGTCCGAGACGCCGCGCTCGATCCAGCTGTACGGCGTCGATCCGGCCACCACCGAGGCGGCCGTACGCATCCTCGTCGAAGAGGACCGTGCCGACCACATCGATCTCAACTTCGGCTGCCCCGTGCCCAAGGTCACGCGAAAGGGCGGGGGAGCGGCGCTGCCGTGGAAGCTCGGCCTGTTCCGCGACATCGTCACACGCGCGGCACGCGCCGCCGGCGATGTGCCGCTCACGGTCAAGATGCGCAAGGGCATCGACTCCGACCACCTCACCTACCTCGACGCCGGGCGCATCGCAGAAGACGCGGGTGTCGCTGCAGTCGCCCTGCACGCGCGCACTGCCGCTGAGTTCTACTCCGGCACGGCCGACTGGGAGGCCATCGCGACGCTCAAGCAGGCTGTCACAAGCGTCCCCGTGCTGGGCAACGGCGACATCTGGAGCGGCGCCGACGCACAGCGCATGATGGCCGAGACCGGCTGCGACGGCGTCGTGGTCGGCCGCGGCTGCCTCGGACGCCCGTGGCTGTTCGGAGACCTCGCTCGCGCCTTGGGCGGACCCGATGCCGCGGTCGGCGAGCCCGTCGACGCGACCCTCGGATTCGTCGCCGATGCCTTCCGCCGCCACGCGGAGCTGCTGGTGGAGTTCTTCGAAGACGAAGGCCGCGGCTGTCGCGACATCCGCAAGCACGTCGCCTGGTATTTCAAGGGCTATCCGGTCGGCGGCGAGACGCGCGCCCAGCTCGCGACCGCCTCGACTCTCGCCGAGATCGACGACATCCTCGCGACGCTCGACCTGAACGCGCCTTACCCCGGCTCCGCGGCCGAGGGCCAGCGGGGGCGCGCGGGGACGCCGAAGCGACCCGCCCTTCCGGATCGCTGGCTCGAGTCGCGTGATCTGGACGCAGCCGAGACGTGCGCCATCGCCGATGCGGAGCTCGACCACAGTGGGGGCTGATCCTTCGATGCGTGACGTTTCGAGCCGGGGGGCGGGCACGAGCGTCGGCATCGGCTCCGGTCGTCCCGCCGGCTATACCGACGAGGACGCCGAACGATTCCATCCCGAGACGCATCGCTCGCAGCGCGACAGCTTCGCGCGCGACCGGGCGCGCGTGCTCCACTCCGCTGCGCTGCGTCGACTGGCGTCCAAGACGCAGGTCCTCAGTCCGGCCAGCCCGGGCGACTTCGCCCGCAACCGCCTGACGCACTCGCTCGAAGTGGCGCAGGTCGGCCGCGAGCTCGCGATCGCCCTCGAGCTGTCGCCCGACGTCGTCGACACGGCGTGCCTCAGCCACGACATCGGGCACCCGCCGTTCGGCCACAACGGCGAACGCGCGCTCAACGAGTGGGCGGCCGACATCGGCGGCTTCGAGGGCAACGCGCAGACGCTCCGCATCCTGAGCCGTCTGGAGCCGAAGGTCATGGGTTCCGATGGCGAGAGCTACGGGCTCAATCTCACGCGCGCGAGTCTCGACGCGTCATGCAAGTACCCGTGGACGGCGTCGCACGCCGTGCCCGATCCGGGCGGGCGACAGAAGTTCGGCGTGTACCCCGAAGACGAGCAGGTGTTCCTCTGGATGCGCGCTGACGCCCCCGGACGCGTGCGCTGCATCGAGGCGGAGGTCATGGACCTCTCCGATGACATCGCGTACTCGGTGCACGACCTCGAAGACGCGATCCTCAACGGCTACCTCGACCCGCGCCGCCTCGCCGACCCTCGCGAACGGGAAGCGCTGCTCACGGCGATCCAGTCGTGGGTGGGCTACGGCTATACCCGAGACGAACTCGCCGACGCCCTCTACCGCCTCACCCAGCTGCCGGAATGGCTCACGTCGTACGACGGATCGCGTGCCGCTGCCGCGCAGTTGAAGAACCTCACGTCCGACCTCATCGGCCGTTTCGCCCGCGCCGCGACGTCTGCCACTCGCGAGCACTTCGATTCGCCGGTCCTCACCCGATACGGTGGCCGTGTGATCGTGCCCCGGGTGATCGAGGCCGAGATGGCCGTGCTCAAGGGCGTGCTCGGTGCGTTCGTCGTGTCGATCGAAGGGCGCAAGGGCCTCTATAAGGAGCAGCGCCGCGTGCTCAAGCGACTTGCGACCGCGCTGTGGGAGCGCCCCGAGCACCTCGACGTCCTCCACGCCGAGGAGTTTGCGCGGGCCGACACGGATGCCGCGCGTCGCCGTGTCGTCGTCGACCAGGTCGCGACGCTCACCGACCGCTTCGCCATCGAATGGCACGCTCGGCTGATCGGGCCCGTCGACCTGCGCGAGCTCGGGCTGTGGTCCTCCGACGGACGAGCGACCGTCGCGAACGCCTTCGCCCTGCCCGAGCCGATCGAGGGCCTCTGATGGCACGGATCCGGCAGGCGGACGTCGACGAGGTCAAGGCGCGCACGAACATCGCCGACATCATCGGCGAGCGTGTCGCGCTGAAGTCAGCGGGCGTCGGATCCCTCAAAGGCCTGTGCCCTTTCCACGACGAGAAGAGCCCGAGCTTCAACGTGCGCCCGCAGGTCGGGTATTACCACTGCTTCGGATGCGGCGAATCCGGCGACGTCTACTCGTTCCTCCGGGCGATGGACCACCTCACGTTCACCGAGGCGGTCGAGAAGCTCGCGGCGCGCATCGGCTACCAGCTCCATTACGAAGACGGCGGAGCGGCGCCAGAGACGAGCGGACGCACCCGGCTCTACGCCGCCAACACCGCAGCTGCCGAGTGGTTCCGCGCCCAGCTGGCGAGCCCCGAGGCCGAGATCGGCCGCCGGTTCCTGGGTGAACGCGGGTTCGACGCAGGCGCGGCTGCGCACTTCGGGATCGGCTATGCGCCGAAGGGCTGGAACGCCCTGCGCGATGCTCTGCGCGCTCAGGGCTTCAGCGACGAGGAGATGCTGGCGGCCGGCCTGCTCTCGCAGGGGCAGCGTGGCGCATACGACCGGTTCCGCGGGCGCGTCGTATGGCCCATCCGGGACATCACCGGCCAGACGATCGGGTTCGGCGCACGGCGCCTCTTCGACGACGATCAAGGACCGAAGTACCTCAACACACCTGAGACGCCGATCTACAAGAAGACGCAGGTGCTCTACGGCCTCGACCTCGCCAAGAAGTCGATCACGCGCGACCACCGTGTGGTCGTGGTCGAGGGGTACACGGACGTCATGGCGTGCCACCTGGCCGGAGTGACCACCGCGATCGCGACGTGCGGCACCGCCTTCGGGTCTGAGCACATCAGTGTGCTCCGCCGCGTGATGGGCGACGATTCGAGCTCAGGCGAGGTGATCTTCACGTTCGACCCCGACGCGGCCGGCCAGAAGGCCGCGCTGCGCGCGTTCGGCGACGAGAAGCGATTCGCCGCGCAGACCTATGTGGCCGTCGCTCCCGACGGACTCGACCCGTGCGACCTGCGCCTGGCCCGCGGCGACAACGCGGTGCGCACGCTCGTCGACGCCAAGGCGCCCATGTTCGAGTTCGTGATCGATCAGCGACTGGCCGGCTTCGACCTGTCGACCGTGGAAGGCCGCGTCGGCGCGCTGCGCGCTGCCGCGCCCATCGTCGCCGACATCCGCGACCAGGCCCTCCGCCCGGGGTACACCCGCGTCCTGGCCCGCAGGCTCGGCATGGATCTCAGTGAGGTGACACCCGCCGTCGAGCGAGCCGCCCGGGCGGCCCGCACCGCGCAGAACGAGGCACGCGAGGGCGCGCGCGACCACGGCGGCAACGGAAGTGCTCCGGCCCGCGCCCCACGGCACGACGCCTCGGCTGCGACGCCGACCCCGGAGCCCGTGCCGGTGAGAGTGACGATGGCCTCTCTGCCGCGAACAGCCGAGACGATCCTGGAGCGCGATGCGCTCATGGGCATCCTGCAGTACGGCCACATCATCGACGCGGCGGAGGTGGATGCCGCGCTGGCGCTGCCCATGCACCACCCAGCCCTCGACGCCGTGCGCCAGACGCTCCTGGCGCACCCCGACCGCACGCGAGTGGGCTGGGCGGCCGCGGCCGCCGAGTCGGTGCGGGAGCCGTTGCGATCGCTGGCGGTCGAGCTGCTGACCGGCACGTTTCCCGCCTTGACCGAAGCCGAGGCCGCGGCATCCGCCCTTGCCCTGTGCCGGCGGCTGCGCATTCGCGCGGTCGACGCCCAGAAGCGCGAACTCCTCGGCGCGATCCAACGCGTGGCGCCCGATTCTGAGGAGGGCCGGGCCGTCCGTGTGTCATTGCGCGAGCTGGACCTGCAGCGTCGCGCCCTCACCGAGGCTCAGTAGCGCCCCTCACGCGCAGCGGGCAGGATGGAGGGATGGTCCGCCGCAGCTCCACCGACGTCGCCATTCGCATGACCGATCTGTCGGTCGCCCGAGGTCACGACGTGGGTCGGGTGGTGGACGGAGTCACGGTCGACCTGCCAGTCGGCGGGGCCCTGGCGATCATGGGTCCCACGGGCTCGGGGAAGTCGAGCCTCGCGGGCGTGCTCGCCGGCGCCGAAGACGACTCGCTCTCGGTGGTCGGGGGAGATGCCTGGGTCGACGGCCTGTCGGTGCGGCGGGGCGGCCGCACCCTGCGTGTTCGCCGGTATGTCACCGGATATCTCGCGCAGGGGGCTGGAGCGGATCTTCCCCCGAGGCTCACGGTGTCCGAGATCATCTCCGAACCGATCACCTCACGCGATCGTCGTGTCAACGCGCGCGCCCTGGCCGTGCGCGTCGCGTCACTCCTCGATGAGCTCGAGCTGCCGCTCGGCGCCGCAGCCAAGTACCCCTATGAGCTGAGCGCCGGAATGCGGCAGCGCGTGGCACTGGCGCGTGCACTCGTCCTCGATCCGCGGGTGTTCGTGGGCGATGAGCCGTACGCGAATCTCGATGTCGAGGTGCGCCGCGCCGCCCGTGACGCGCTGCAGCGCCGTCGTGAGGAGCACGAGATGTCGCTGCTCGTCGTGACCAATGAACCGGATGCCATCCGCGAGATCGGCGCGGACGTGCTGGTTCTCCGCGGCGGCCACCCCGTCGCCTATGGCGCGGACGTCGATGACCTGCTGTGGACGCCGGGAGGCGCACCTCAGAACGTCACCTGATGTCACGAGCACCCCTTCGGCTTTGCTACGATGGTGTGGTTGCCCGCTGAGAGGCGGGCTGATCCTCGGTAGCTCAATTGGCAGAGCAATCGGCTGTTAACCGATAGGTTCTTGGTTCGAGTCCAAGCCGGGGAGCGAGAAGTCGGAGCCATCTACTCCGGCTCTCACCGAAGACCCGGGCTCCACCCCGGGTCTTTTCTCTTTTCTGTCGCAGTTCTCGCGCCGCTGGCACGCGCTGGCACACTGGTGTGCCATCTTGGATCGAGTTCGGCCATGAGCTGACGACGTGGCGCATGCCCGCCGTCACTGGACACCCGAGGGAGAGAGTGCGGCATGACGGACACCGGTGCTGAGATCGTGACGGGCGCCATCGGCGCTGCCCCGCTCGCTGAACTCGACCGCCGGCTGTTCGGCGGGTTCGTCGAGCATCTCGGACGGCACATCTACGACGGGATCTACGAACCCGGCCATCCGTCGGCGGATGCCGATGGCTTCCGCACGGATGTGATCGAGCTTGTGCAGGAGCTGGGGGTCACCACGATCCGGTATCCCGGCGGCAACTTCGTCTCCGGTTACCGCTGGGAAGACGGCATCGGTCCGCGAGAGCACCGTCCCCGGCGCCTCGATCTCGCCTGGCATGCGACGGAGACGAACGAGGTGGGCCTGCACGAGTTCCGTTCCTGGCTCGACAAGGTCGGGTCGGACCTCATGCTCGCCGTGAACCTGGGCACCCGGGGCACGGCCGAAGCACTCGACCTGCTGGAGTACGCCAACCTCGCAGTCGACACGACGCGCACGCGAGAGCGCGCCGCGAACGGCCGCCCTGCGCCGTTCGGCGTGAAGATGTGGTGCCTCGGCAATGAGATGGACGGTCCATGGCAGCTGGGGCATCGCTCCGGCACCGACTACGGCAAGCTCGCTTCACGGACAGCCAAGGCGATGCGGCAGCTGGATCCCTCGATCGAGCTCGTGGTGTGCGGCTCGTCCGGGCGCTCCATGCCGACGTTCGGCTCGTGGGAGCGCGACGTGCTGGCCGAGACGTTCGACGACGTCGACTACATCTCCTGCCACTCGTATTACGAGGAGGAAGACGGCGACGCCCAGGAGTTCCTCGCGTCTGCCGAGGACATGCACAGGTTCATCGACCAGGTCGTGGCCATCGTCGACGCGGTCGCCGCCGAGCGGGGGACCTCGAAGCGCATTCAGCTCTCGTTCGACGAGTGGAACGTCTGGTACCTGTCGCGGTGGCAGGCCCAGCAGGTGACATACGGACCCGACGACTGGCCGATCGCGCCGCGTCAGCTCGAAGACAGCTACCACGTGCTGGATGCCGTCGTGGTCGGCGACCTCCTCGTCACGCTGCTCCAGCATGCCGACCGGGTGCGATCCGCGTCCCTCGCACAGCTCGTGAACGTGATCGCCCCCATCATGACCGAGCCTGGGGGCCCCGCGTGGAGGCAGACGACCTTCTACCCGTTCTCCCTCACCTCGCGGCTCGCGAGCCGACACGTGCTTTCCGTCGAGGTCGACTCGGCGACGTTCCGCAGCCGACGATTCGGGGAGGTCCCGTCCGTCAACGCGGTCGCCACAGCCGATGACGACGGCATCAGCGTCTTCGTGGTGAACCGTTCCACGGAGCACGCGGCAGAGGCGCGCATCGCGCTCCCGACGCCCGGTGCCCACGGTGCGGGCTGGCGGATCGTCGAGAGTCACCAGATCCACGACGCTGATCGCTACGCACGCAACACTCTCGAGGAGCCCGACCGGGTGCGCCCGCGCGCCGTCACAGGGGCGCGCGTCGAAGACGGAGTGCTCGTGCTCCCACTTCCCGCCATCTCCTGGACGGCTGTCCGTCTCGCTGCGTCGGGGCTGTGAGCCTCAGCGGTCGCGGTCGGACGACTGAGGACGATCGACCGCAGTTCCGCCTCGGAAGCGCTCTGGTCCCGCGCGATCGCCGACGAGTCAGGCGTCGATCTCGTCGAGGCCGGGCGTCCACGACTGCCCTGGGCGTCCCCACCCGCGCTTCCGCGCGATCTTCTGCACCGTCTTCCAGTCGGAGTCGTCCAGGCGATCGATGTACAGGATGCCGTTGAGGTGATCGAACTCGTGCTGCATGATGCGAGCGCGCCAGCCATCCACCTCGATGCGCACCGGCTCGCCTTCGAGGTCGATGCCGGTGACCCTCACGCGGTCGGAACGTCGCAGCGGGAACCGCTCGCCCGGGAAGGACAGGCAGCCCTCCGCTTCCTCGTCGGGGTCGGGAGCGCCGGGCTCGAGCGGATGCATCCACAGCTCGGGGTTGATGATGACGCCCCGCCACGGTGCGCCGTCGTCGTCCTGGTAGGTGTACGTGTAGATGCGCAGTCCCACCCCGACCTGGGGCGCGGCGAGACCGACTCCGGGCGCGGCATCCATCGTCTCGAACATGTCGGCGACGAGCTGACGGATCTCGTCGGTGATCTCCCCGACGGGGGAGGCAGGGGCGTGAAGGACGGGATCGCCCATGATTCGGATCGGGAGAACAGCCACGTCCTTGAGCCTATCGAGCGAAGCCTGCGGTTAGTGTCGAGGGGTGGGATTCGCGGAACTGGCACTCGACGACCTCGCGGATGAGCTGGTCGGCGTCTTCCGTGACCCCGCGATCCTCATCGGCGTCCCGCTCGCCCTGCTCGGCGCCGTCTTCATGTCGTTCGGCGCGCAGTACCAGCACCGCGGCGTTCAGAAGGTCGAGCGTCTGACGCACTCGTCCGGCGGCAGCGGCCTCACGGGCGGCCAGCTCCTGAACCTGCTCCGACGGCCGTCCTGGGTCGCGGGCACGCTCATGCTCGGGCTCGCGATCGTATGCCAGCTCGCGGCGCTCTCCTACGCGCCGATCATCCTGGTGCAGCCGGTCGGCGCGATCTCGCTCGTCATCACGACGCTGCTCAACGCCCGCATCTCGGGTCATAAGCCGACAGGGCGCTCGATCACGGCGATCGTTCTCTGTGTCGGCGGCATCCTCGTGTTCGTGACGATCGCGGCGCTCTTCGCCACGGAGACACCGGTCTCAGCCCAGCAGCTCGTCACCATCCTGCTGATTCTCGCGGGCGTCGTCGTCGTGCTGGCCGGGCTGTGGCTGTGGCTGCGAGACCGCATGGGGGCCTTGTTCTACATCATCGCCGCCGGCATCGTCTACGGCTTCGTCGCGACCCTGGCCAAGGTCGTCATCAACCGGATCCAGAACGGCGACTTCGAGTGGCTCACGGTGGTGTGCGTCGTCGCGCTGCTGGCGGGCACCGGCGTGGGCGCCTATTTCGTTCAGACCGCGTACGCTTCGGGTCCGCCCGACCTCGTGATCGCCGGTTTGACGGTGATCGACCCTATGGTCGCGATCGTCATCGGTCTCGCTGTGCTGAACGAGGCGGCGGGCGCGCCGCTGGGTGCATATCTCGGATTCGGCGTCGCCGGCGCCCTCGCGATGGTGGGGGTGTTCCAGCTCGCCCGGCACCATCCCGAGGTCGTGAGCAACAGCCAGGAGATCCCGATCCCGCGCGGCAGCACCGGTGGAGTCGTTCCGCCCGAGCCGCCGACGACCAAGACCGGCTCCGTGCGTCTCACAGAGGCGGTCTCCCGTGTGTGGCCTGATCCGCCGGTCGACGACTCGAAGGAACTCGGCAAGCGGCACTAGGCTCATAATGTCCGGTCCGCCGGGCACGGGGCGGTGGCCAAGCTGGTCAAGGCAGCGGGCTCATAACCCGACGATCGTGGGTTCAAGTCCCACCCGCCCTACAAGCAGCACAGTCCTGTGACGGCACATCTTGTGAGTGCTTCACGCGGGCACGACTGCAGACCCGGCGCTGGTCAGCGGGTCGCTTTACCGTCACGTGCGCATCGTGGTGGAACCCGACGGGAGCGGTGAACGCGTCACCGTCTATCTGAGCAGCCTGACGCCGAAAGAAAAGCCCTCCGGCGACCTCGAGGAGATGCTTCAGGCGAACCTCGAAGACGTCGCAGGGCAGACCGCACTGCCTAGCGCAGTTCGAGCCGCAGGCACGTGATGCGATCACCTACCTTTACACCTTCACCAACACGGGAGATGTCCCGGTCACGGAGCTCTCGATCGCCGAGACGTCGTTCTCGGGCAGCGGCGTCCTCCCGCCGGCGACGTGCGCTGCGTCCGAGCTGACCGCCCGGAGGAAGTCGGTGAGAGCGTCGACATCGGTCACCCGCAGCCGTTCGGGGTTCGCTGTTCCAGTGAACCAGGCGACACGGGTCAGCGCGATATGATGTTTTCATTATGCCACTAAGCCATCGTGACCGACCGCTGTACGAGCTGAAGGCGGGCCTCTTCAAGGGCCTCGCGCATCCGCTCCGTATCCGGATCCTCGAACTCCTCGCCGACGGCCAAGAGCACACCGTGGGGGAGCTGCAGGAGCAGATCGCGATCGAGCCGTCCCATCTCTCGCAGCACCTCGCGGTCATCCGTCGCTACCATCTCGTTGTCTCGGAGCGTCGCCGCAGCAACGTCTACTACCGCATCGCGTACCCGGAGGTGGCGCAGTTCCTCGCCCTCGCGCGTGCCCTTCTGACGCGCATCCTCGAAGACGCCTCTGAATCGCGCGAGCTCGCAGACGCCCTCCCGGCGGTGGGCAGGTGACCGCAGCGCAGACGACGCCCGCCCGCGACACGCGCGTGCCCGCGCTGCGACGGACTCTCGACTACCTCGGCGCCTTCCTGCCCCGACGCAGGGACTACGCGAGCCTCGGAACGTCGTGGCGCGTCGACGGGGTCGCCGGCGTCACGGTCGGCATCGTTGCGCTGCCGCTGGCCCTGGGCTTCGGCATCTCCTCCGGGGTCGGAGCCGAGGCAGGACTCATCACCGCGATCGTCGCAGGACTCATCGCCGCAGTGTTCGGAGGATCACACGTCCAGGTCTCCGGCCCGACCGGCGCGATGGTCGTCGTGCTCGCCCCCATCGTCGCCTCGCACGGCGTGGGCGCAGTGGCGGCCGTCACGCTTCTCGGGGGACTCATCGTCGCGGCCGCCGGCCTCCTCAAGCTCGGACGCGTCGTCTCATTCATCCCGTGGCCCGTCATCGAGGGCTTCACGGTGGGCATCGCGCTCATCATCTTCCTGCAGCAGGTCCCCGCGCTCACTCGACCGGATGCCGGGGGCCCGGCGCACACGAATGTCGCAGTCGAGGCGATCACACGCCTCCTTCACGCCGACTCGATCTATCTGCTGTGGTCGCTCGGAGCGGTCGCCGTCGTCGCAGCGAGCATGCTGCTCCTGCCGCGTCTCCACCGCGCCATCCCCGGTTCACTCATCGGCGTCGCTGTCGCATCCGTGGCGGCGCTCCTCCTGGGGGCACCGCTCGCGACGATCGGCGAGCTGCCCGCTTCGCTTCCGATGCCCGCACTGCCCAGCCTCGACGTCGCGACATTCACCGAGCTGGCTCCCGCGGCGTTCGCCGTCGCCGCCCTCGCCGCGATCGAGTCGCTGCTGTCCGCCCGCGTCGCGGCCTCCCTCAGCGCGACGGGCCGATACGACCCGGACCGCGAGCTCTTCGGGCAGGGGCTGGCGTCGATCGGCGCGAGCCTGTTCGGCGGGATGCCGGCGACCGGCGCGATCGCCCGCACCGCAGTGAACGTGCGCTCCGGCGCCCGCACGCGTGTCGCGGCCGCGACGCACGCGGTGTTCCTGCTGCTCATCGTGGCGCTCCTTGCGGTGCCGGTGTCGCATATCCCGCTGGCAGCCCTGTCGGGCGTTCTCATGGTGACGGCCGCGCAGATGGTCAATCGCCGCGTCGTGTCGTCCATCATCCGCTCCACGCGCGGGGACGCCCTCGCGTTCGGGATCACCGCTGTCGTGACGGTTTCGGTCGACCTCATCGTGGCCGTCGGCATCGGCGTCGTGGTCGCCGGGGCGATCGCATTGCGCGGCATCTCGCAAGCCACCGGCGTGCATCATGAGGCTCTGCCCGGCAGCCCGCAGCCCGGCGACGAGCGGATCGCCCTCATTGCGATCGACGGTCCGCTGTTCTTCGCGAGCGCGGAGCGCGTGCTCGACGAGCTGCTCGCCATGGAGGCACTCTCCGTCGTGGTCCTGCGGCTGTCGCGCATGGGCATCGTCGACGCCACGGGCGCTCACGCGCTGGAGACCCTCGTGCAGCAGCTCGAGCGCAGGGGAATCACCGTCATCATCAAGGGCGTGCAGGAACGCCACCAGCGGCTCTTCGACCGCGTCGGCGTGATCGACGCCCTCGGGCACGCCGAGCACCTGCACTCGGAGCTCGGTCCGGCCGTCGCGCACGCTCGCAGCCACATCGCACGCGAGGCGACGCGCGACCGGCCTGCCCACCGTTGATGGCGACGTCGGCGCACCGTGCTAGCGTGCCACCCATGCCCGCAGCGATGGACCACGAAGCCGGGCCTGCCGTGACCACGTACGCGGAGAAGCAGCGATGACTGGCTCCCGAACGGCAAAGCGGCGTCAACTGCTGTCGTGGCTCCCCACCGCGATCGTCGCCGCGATCTGCGTCGCCATGGTCGTCGGCGCGATCGCGATGAACAACTCCTGGTGGACACAGTCCGCGCCGCCCGCGTCGAAGGAGCAGGAGACCGTCGACCGGATGTCGATCTTCACCCCGGCAGGCGTCGAATACCTCACCCGCCAGGGACGAATGAAGATCAAGCTGCGAGCGTCGTCGCCGTCAGTGGCGCAGCTCGGTCTCGAGCCCTTGGAGTCGCGCACGATCGAGCCGCTCGTGCCCGTCGAGGCGATCGTGCTGGGGGAGGAAAGCGTCTTCCACATCGATCTCGTGCGTGAGTTCACCGTGACGGCGAGCACCGAGCAGGTCGCGTCGATCACTCTCGTCGAGGACACCAACGGAACCTGGCAGACCGCGTACGCGCTGCTGTCGGCCAGAGCATCTGACTGGGGGTGGAGCGACTCCGATCTCGAAGCCCTCCAAAGGTCCCTCCTCGCCGCATCGCGCGAATCCGCCGACAGGTCGTACGGAGCCGGGCTGCCCGCAGTAGAGAACGATGGCAATCTCGTCTCTGCCCGAATCGACGTCGACGGGGCGGACGGCCGGGTGACGCTCAGCTACACCATCGCCCTTGCGGATGCCGGGCCCTCATCGCCGACGGAGTGAGATCCCGATCTGCCGTCGCGACGCGCGAATGACATGCTTGTGATTCGAGGCCTCGTCAGAGATAATGGGCCCACAACCGCATAATTCGCCGCACATCGGCTCGCACCGTTCAGGTCGTAGGGGAAGACGTACCTGACGAAACGGAGAGAACGATGGCGACAGCTCAGGCGCGTGGAGTGATCTTCATTCACTCTGCGCCACGTGCGTTGTGCCCGCACCTCGAGTGGGCGGTCGGACGCGCGCTCGGGCATGCGGTGAACTTCGACTGGGCCGACCAGCCAGTCCTCGCCGGCAGCCGCCGTGCCGAGTTCTACTGGGAAGGCCCCGTCGGCACCGGTGCAGCCTTGGCGACGGCAATCCGTGGATGGGAGCACCTGCGGTTCGAAGTGACGGAAGATCCGACGCCGCGCAGTGATGGCGGCCGCTGGCTGCACACGCCGGGACTCGGCATCCACTTCGCTCAGACCGACAGTGCGGGCAACGTCGTCATCGGCGAAGACCGCATCCGGTATGCCATGGAGATCGCGGCCGGCGACGCCATGGAGCTGCAACGTGAGCTCCAGGTCGCACTCGGCTCGGCGTGGGACGAAGAACTCGAGCCGTTCCGCCACGCCAGCGACGACGCACCGGTCGTCTGGCTGCACAAGGTCGGCTGAGACGGTTCCCGCGTCGGCGACACCTCTCGGTCAGCCCCGCCAGCACCGCCTGGGTCCCGGGGCTCCGCACCACTTCACGGGTGCGCGCAGAATTCCACATTGCTTGGCGACCACAGGTGCGCCCGTACCGGCCTCGGAAGGGCTTCCCGGGGAACGGGATCGCGTGCCGGTCGCCTACGAAGAAAGACGCCCTCCGCTCGGCTTCGCGGAGGGCGTCTTTCGTTGTCTGGGTCAGACAGACTCGAAGGCGACGACGGCGTTGTGGCCGCCGAACCCGAAGGAGTTGCTGATCGCGAGCTGCGGGCCGTCGCCCAGCTGGACGGGCGAGCCCGACAGCCGGAACGGGACCGCGGGGTCCTGCTCGGTGATGTTGATGGTCGGCGGTGCGACGCGATCACGGAGCGCGAGCACGGTGAAGATCGCTTCCAGCGCACCCGTGCCACCCAGCAGGTGTCCCGTCGACGCCTTGGTCGCCGACACCGGGATGTCGTCGATGCGGTCGCCGAACACGCTCTTCAACGCCACGTACTCGTTGGGATCGCCCACTGGCGTGGACGTCGCGTGCGCATTGATGTGCGTGACGTCGTCGGCTGAGCGACCAGCCGCCTCGAGAGCCATCCTGACGGCGCGAGCGGCGCCGGTGCCCTCAGGGTCGTTGGCGGTGATGTGGTACGAGTCGGCGGTCACACCGCCGCCGACGATCGCAGCATAGATCTTGGCGCCGCGAGCTTTCGCGTGCTCCTCGGTCTCGAGGATCAGCACGGCGGCACCTTCGCCCATGACGAAGCCGTCGCGGTCGACGCTGCCGGGTCGCGAGGCGGTCTCGGGGGAGTCGTTGCGACGCGACAGTGCCTGCATCGAGGAGAAGGCCGAGATCGTGATCGGGTGGATCACCGATTCCGTGCCGCCCGCGATGACCACGTCGGCCAGGCCGGCCTGCAGGTGCTCGATCGCGTTCACGAGCGACTCCGTGCTCGATGCGCAGGCGCTCGCGACAGTTCGCGCGAAAGCTCGCGCGCCGAAGTGCAGTGACAGGTTGCCTGCCGCCGCGTTCGGCATGAGCATGGGGACCGTCATCGGGAGCACCCGGCGCGGGCCCTTCTCCCTCAGCGTGTCCCACGCATCCAGCAGGGTCCACAGACCGCCGATCCCCGTTGCGAAGTCGATGCCGAGCCGCTCGGGCTCGATGTCGGGCGCACCGGCATCCGCCCAGGCCTCGAGCGCCGCGACCATCGCAAACTGCGACGAGGGGTCGAGGCGCTTGGCGACGGGGCGCTCCAGCACGGTGTCGGCACGCACCTTCGCCTCTGCGGCGAACGTGACCGGCAGCTGGTACTTCTCCACCCAGTCGTACTCGAGCGAGCGAGCGCCGGATTCGCCCGCCAGGAGGGCCTCCCAGCTCGCCGGCGCCGTGCCCCCGATGGGGCTCGATGCGCCGATTCCGGTGACGACGATGCGCTTGTTGGTCATGAGTTCCTCGTGGTGCAGCGGTGGGGGCTCGCACCCCCACCGCGGTCGGTGCAGGTCAGGCCTGGTTCGACGAGATGAAGTTCACCGCGTCGCCGACGGTCTTGAGGTTCTTGACCTCTTCGTCGGGGATGGTCACGCCGAACTTCTCCTCGGCGTTGACGACGATCGTCATCATGGAGATCGAGTCGATGTCGAGGTCGTCGGTGAACGACTTCTCCAGCGCGACCTCGTCGGCCGAGATGCCCGTCTCATCGGTGATGAGCTCGGCGAGTCCGGCGAGGATCTCGTCGTTGCTGAATGCCATGGGATTCTCCTTGTTTTCCGGTGGATCAGGGGCCCGGCGGGCCTTCCTCAGTCTAGATGCGGGGTGTTGCCGATCATGGGAGCACGACGACCTGCGCCCCGAACACGAGGCCGGCGCCGAACCCGATCTGCAGGGCCAGTCCGCCGGAGAGCTCGGGATTCTCTTCGAGCAGGCGATGGGTGGCCAGAGGGATGGAAGCCGCCGAGGTGTTGCCCGTCGTCTCGATGTCACGGCCGATCTTGACCGTGTCGGGGAGCTTCAGCTGCTTGGCGAATTCGTCGATGATGCGCATGTTCGCCTGGTGGGGCACGAACGCGGCGAGATCAGCAGGCGTGACACCCGCTTCCTCCAGAGCCCGACGGGCGACCTTGACCATCTCCCACACCGCCCAGCGGAACACCGTAGGGCCCTCCTGACGCAGCGTCGGCCACGGCGCCTCGCCGTCGCGGAACTGCACCAGGGTGTGGTTCATTCCGACGGCGTCCGCCTTGGAGCCGTCCGACCCCCATACGGTGGGGCCGATGCCGGGGAAGTCGCTCGGGCCGACGATGACAGCGCCGGCGCCGTCGCCCAGCAGGAACGAGATCGACCGGTCGGCGGGGTCCACGATGTCGCTGAGCTTCTCGGTGCCCACCACGGCGACATAGGTCGCGGCGCCTGAACGGACGAGGGCGTCGGCCTGCGCGACTCCGTAGGCGAAGCCGGCGCACGCGGCGTTGACGTCATACGCGGCGGCGGGGTTGGCGCCTACGCGATCCGCGACGATAGCGGCGACTGACGGCGTCTGCTTGGGGTTCGAGATCGTCGAGACGATGACGGCGTCGACCTGAGACGGCTCGACGCCCGAGCGCTCGATGGCTTCGGCGACAGCGTCCGTCGCCAGGTCGATCGCGGTCGTCTCGCGGTTGGCGCGGGCGCGGGTGACGATGCCGGTGCGCTGGCGAATCCACTCGTCGCTTGAGTCGATGGGCCCGACGAGGTCGTCGTTCGGGACATAGTTCTCGCCACGCGCCGCGCCGTACGAGTAGATGCGCGTGTAGGCGGGGCCGGTGGACTGCTTGAGCGTGATGGTCACGCGGCATCTCCTGTCAGAAGCGCGGCGGCGGCCGCGAGGTCATCGGGCGTCTTGACGGCGACGGTCGGCGTTCCGCGGAGAGCGCGCTTGGCGAGGCCGGCCAGGGTGCCCGCGGGCGAGAGCTCGATGATGCCGGTGACCCCGCGGTCCGCGAAGGACGACATGCAGAGATCCCAGCGCACGGGCGAGGCGACCTGCTCCACGAGGAGGTCGAGCGCGCGACGGCCGTCGTCGACGACGGAGCCGTCGCGGTTCGTCCACAGCGTCGTCTCCGGCGCGGATGCCGTCACCTCGGCAGCCGCGGCGCGCAGCGTCTCGACGGCGGATGCCATGTAGCGGGTGTGGAAGGCGCCCGCCACCTGCAGCGGGATGACACGCGTTGCAGCAGGGGGAGCCGCGGCCAGGTCGGCGAGGGCGTCGAGGGCGCCCGCTGCGACGATCTGACCGCCGCCGTTGTAGTTCGCGGGCGTCAGGTCGAGCTCTTCGAGGCGCGCGACGACAGCGTCCTGATCGCCGCCGAGGACCGCGCTCATGCCGGTCGTCTCCCGCGCAGCCGCCTCGGCCATCGCACGGCCACGGATGCCGACGAGGCGCATGCCGTCTGATTCGTCGACAGTGCCCGACGCGACGAGCGCCGCGATCTCACCGACCGAGTGTCCGGCGACGCCGTCGGGGCGCCGCAGCGAAGCAGCGTCGCGGAGCGCGTTCCAGGAGAGAAGGCTGGCTGCGACGATGAGCGGCTGAGCGGTCTGGGTGTCGCGGATGCGGTCGGCGTCCCATTCCGTCCCGGCGGCGACGAGGTCGACCTGCGCCAGATCGGAGTATCGCTCCAGACGCTCGCGGGCGCCGTCGAGCTCGAGCCAAGGAGTGAGGAAACCGGGCGTCTGAGAGCCCTGGCCGGGGAAGACGGCAATGATCACCTGACTATCCTGCCAAGAAGACGGACGTGACGACTGGCGAGATGGTCACAAGAAGAACCGAATCCTTTGTGTATGCCCGACATTCGCACGTCAGGAGCGGCGCGGCATAGGGGCACGGCGGCGCGTCGCCTCCGTGCCGATCGAGCCGATGATGAGCGCCGTCTGAAGGATGAGCGCCTCGCGTGGCCCCGTGGCATCCCAGCCGATCACGTCCGACACGCGCTTCAGTCGGTAGCGGACGGTGTTCGGGTGGACGAACAGCTCCCGAGCCGTGGCTTCGAGGGAGCGCCCGTTGTCGAGGTAGCTCCACAGCGTCGTCACGAGATCGACCGAGTGAGTCTGCAGTGGCCGATAGATGCGCTCGACGAGCGTCGCCTTCGCGAGCGGGTCGCCCGCGAGCGCGCGCTCCGGCAGAAGGTCATCGGCTTCGACCGGGCGCGGCGCCTGACGCCAGGCCTTCGCGACTGCGAAACCCGCGAGCGCCGCGCGAGCGCTCTGGCTCGCGTCGACGAGCGCAGGAACGGCCGGACCGAGCACGACGTGCCCGGGGCCGAACCCCGGCTCGAGGCGCTTGGCGATCTCGGGAAAGGGGAGCGGATCGTCGGCATCGTCCCGGCCCGGCGCTTCGGCACGGCCGATCACGACGACCAGTCGCGAGCCCTGCACCCCGATCAGCACATCGACGCCGAGCTTGCGCGCCCGGCGGCGGAGCTGATCGACGTCGAACTGCGGCGGCGTCGTGCCCACGAGCACAGCCACCTCCCCGTGACCATGCCAGCCGAGCGCGGCGATACGGCTGGGAAGCTCCTCATCGGCCTCGCCCGTGAGGATCGAGTCGACGACGAGCGCCTCGAGTCGCGCATCCCAGAGCCCCCGCGCCTCCGCCGCTCGCGCATACACGTCGGCGGCGGCGAAGGCCACCTCGCGCGAGTACAGCAGCATGCTGTCACGCAGGTCCTCGGCCCGTCCGGCGACGCGCTCCTCCGTGACCTCGACGGTCACGCGGATGAGCTGCAGCGTCTGCGTGAGGCTCACGCTTCGCAGCAGCTCCCGTGGAGCGGCGGCGAAGATGTCAGCGGCGATCCACGGCTGGGCACCAGGGTCGTCGTACCACTGGATGAAGGCGGAGATGCCCGCCTGCGCAACCAGCCCCACAGCGGAGCGACGCGCGGGCGGCATCTCGGCGTACCAGGGGAGCTGCTCCTCCAGTCGCTTGATGGTCGCCGTCGCGAGGTCGCCGGAGATGCGACGCAGCCAGGCCAGCGTCTCCGACTTCTCCTGCGGCGTGGGGCTGGTCGGCATCGCGATGGTCAGCTCTCGCCGCCGGCGTTCCCGCTCGTTCCCGCCGTCACATCATGCAGACGGTACTTCTCGATGGCCTGGGCCGACAGCGAACGGTCGACGACGCCTTCTTCAGCGAGCGCCTGCAGTGTGCGCACGACGATCGACGGACCGTCGATCTTGAAGAAGCGACGTGCGGCAGGACGCGTGTCCGAGAATCCGAATCCGTCGGCGCCGAGCGTCGCGAAGCGGCGCGGCACCCAGGGGCGGATCTGATCCTGCACGGCGTGCATGTAGTCGCTCACCGCGACGACCGGTCCGCTCGTGTCCCGCAGCTTCTCGGTGACGTAGGCCGTGCGCGGCTCCTCGGTGGGGTGGAGGAAGTTGTGCTCGTCGGCCGCGAGACCGTCACGACGCAGCTCCGTCCAGCTCGTGACCGACCACACGTCGGCCACGACGCCCCAGTCGTCCTTGAGCAGCTGCTGCGCCTCGAGCGCCCACGGCACGCCGACTCCGGATGCCAGCAGCTGCGCGCGATGACCGTCGCCCTCGCCGAGCGAGATGCGGTGCATGCCGCGCACGATGCCCTCGACATCGACGCCCTCCGGCTCCGCCGGCTGCACGATCGGCTCGTTGTAGAGCGTGATGTAGTACATGACGTTCGGGTCGGGGTGATTGCCGCCGTACATGCGCTCGATGCCCGCGCGCACGATGTGCGCGATCTCGTAGCCGTACACCGGGTCGTACGAGATGGTGGCGGGGTTGGTGGATGCGAGCAGGTGCGAGTGGCCGTCCGCGTGCTGCAGGCCTTCGCCGGTCAGCGTCGTGCGACCGGCTGTGGCGCCCATGATGAAGCCGCGCGCCATCTGGTCGCCGGCCGCCCACTGGGCGTCGCCGGTGCGCTGGAAGCCGAACATCGAGTAGAAGATGTACACCGGGATGAGCGGTTCGCCGTGCGTGGAGTATGCCGTGCCGACGTTGGTGAACGCCGCCAGGGCGCCCGCCTCGTTGATGCCGACGTGCATGATCTGACCCTGCGGGCTCTCCTTGTAGGCCAGCAGCAGCTCACGGTCGACCGATGTGTAGTTCTGCCCGTTGGGGTTGTAGATCTTCGCCGTCGGGAAGAAGGCATCGAGACCGAAGGTGCGCGCCTCATCGGGGATGATCGGCACGATGCGGTGGCCGAAGTCCTTGACCCGCAGGAGGTCCTTGAGCAGGCGGACGAACGCCATCGTCGAGGCGACCTCCTGCGTGCCCGAGCCCTTCTTCGGAAGCGCGTAGGCGCTGTCGTCGGGCAGGGAGATCGGCACGTGGTGGGTGCGGCGTTCGGGAATGAACCCGCCCAGCTCCCGGCGACGCTCGACCATGTACTGGATGGTCTCGTCCTCCATGCCGGGGTGGAAGTACGGCGGCAGATAGGGGTTCTCCTCGAGCTGCGCGTCGGTGACCGGAATGCGCATCGAGTCGCGGAAGTGCTTGAGGTCGTCGAGCGTCATCTTCTTCATCTGGTGGGTCGCATTGCGGCCCTCGAAGTGATGACCGAGGCCGTAGCCCTTGATCGTCTTCGCGAGGATGACGGTGGGCTGACCCTTGTGCTCGAGCGCCGTCTTGTATGCGGCGTAGACCTTCTGGTAGTCCAGGCCACCGCGGCGGAGCCTGCCCCAGATGTCCTCGTCGGACCAGTCCTTGACCATCTCGAGCGTGCGCTCGTCGCGGCCGAAGAAGTGCTCGCGGATGTACTTGCCGTCTTCCGCGCGGTAGGTCTGGAAGTCGCCGTCGGGTGTCGTGTTCATGAGGTGCACGAGTGCGCCCTCGTGGTCCTGGGAGAGCAGCTCGTCCCAGCCGCGACCCCAGACGACCTTGATGACGTTCCAGCCCGCACCCCGGAAGAAGCTCTCCAGCTCCTGGATGATCTTGCCGTTTCCGCGCACAGGACCGTCGAGGCGCTGCAGGTTGCAGTTGACGACGAAGGTGAGGTTGTCGAGTCCCTCATTCGCAGCGACCTGGAGCTGACCGCGGGCCTCGACCTCGTCCATCTCGCCGTCGCCGAGGAAGGCCCACACATGCGAGTCGGAGAGGTCCTTGATGCCGCGGTTGGTGAGGTACTTGTTGGTCATCGCCTGATAGATGGCGTTGATGGGGCCGAGGCCCATCGACACCGTCGGGAACTGCCAGTAGTCCGGCATCAGGCGAGGGTGCGGGTAGGAGGGAAGACCGAAGGGCGCCTTCGACTTCTCCTGACGGAAGCCGTCGAGCTGCTCCTCCGAGAGACGCCCCTCGAGGAACGAGCGCGCGTAGATGCCGGGCGACGCGTGGCCCTGCACGAAGATCTGGTCACCGCCGCCCGGGTGGTCGAGGCCACGGAAGAAGTGGTTGAAGCCGACTTCGTACAGTGAGGCCGACGACGCGTAGGTGGAGATGTGACCGCCGACGCCGATGCCCGGGCGCTGAGCACGGTGCACCGTCACGGCGGCGTTCCACCGGATCCAGCGACGATAGCGACGCTCGAGCTCCTCATCGCCGGGGAACTCAGGCTCGTTCTCCGGAGCGATCGTGTTGATGTAGTCGGTCGTCGGGACCTGGGGGACGTTGAGCTGGAGCTCGTGCGAGGTCTGCAGCAGACTCAGCATGATCTCGCGGCCGCGCCCAGCGCCCTTCGAATCCACCAGCTGCTGCAGCGACTCCCGCCACTCCTGGGTCTCTTCGGGGTCGCTGTCCAGCGGGCCCTGCGAGTACGGATCCTGATCGTTGACAGTCACGGGAGACCTTTCTTCATCTGGCAGATCGTGCCATGCCGGGGCTTCAGGAGCGCGGGGCCTTTGTCGGGCACAGCCAACGCACCGTCGCTCAGCCTAGTCGGTTCCCGAAGGGCCGGACCCTCATAGACTGATCCCGAAGGGCCTTTAGCTCAGCTGGCAGAGCGCCACGTTTACACCGTGGATGTCGTCGGTTCGATCCCGGCAGGGCCCACCGTCGGCGACGCAGGGCGCGGTAGGTTGGAGAGCGTGAAAGCCCGACCTGCAGACCAGCGCCGCCTTGTCGACGTCGCCGCCCTCGACACGGTCATCCGCGCCGCCGAGCACGCCCGGAGGAATCCAGAGCAGGCCGCGCGCGTCCAAGAGCTGATCGCCCAGCGCCAGGCGCTCTCGGTCGAGCTCACGCGGCTTCTCGGTGTGCGCGACGACATCACCGCTGACCTCAAGCGGATCGAGTCGGACGTGGCGATCGTCGACGCGCGCGCGGCTCGTGACGCGGAGCGGCTGGCCGCGACTTCGAATGCGAAGGACGCACAGGGCCTCGAGCACGAGATCGCCTCACTCGCCAAGCGCAAGAGCGACCTTGAAGACGCAGAGCTCGAGCTCATGGAGCGGCTCGAGGCTGCCGAGGCCGACATCGCGGCGCAGGAGGCTCTCATCGCCGCCACGAACGAAGAAGGCGCCCGGCTGAGCGCCGAGGGCAAGGACGCAGTCGCACAGGCGGGGGCGCGCCTCGAGGCCGCGCAACGCGACCGGACGGCCATCGTCGACACGCTGCCGGCAGACCTCGTCGCGATGTACGAGAAGCTCGCCGCGCGTGGCAGCGGGGCGGGCCTGCTGAGCCAGCGCACCTGCGGCGGATGCCACATGGTCCTCGCAGGCACCGACCTCCACACGATCCGTCAGGCGGCCGAGGACGATGTCGTCACCTGCCCCGAGTGCGGCTGCATCCTCGTGCGCACCGAGGAGTCCGGGCTCTGATGACCTCGGGCGTCGTCGCCCCATGACCGGCGACCCGCCCGGCTGGAGCGTCCTGGCCCGTCGGGATCCCGGTGACATCGTCGTCATCGACGTCACGCCCGGAGGCGACGAGGTCGCGCGCCAGGTCATCCGACATGAGGCGCTGGCATCGCTGATCGCGCACCGAGGCGCAGCGCACCGGTGGGTGTGGAACGACGCCCCGCGGTGGTATCCGAGACTCCTGGAGGCAGGCGTCGAAGTGGCGCGCTGCCATGACCTGCGGCTCTGTCACGCGATCCTCCGCGACAGTGAGCTGGTGACCGACGCGACCCTGCGCGCCGCCGCCAGATGGGACATCACGGGGACGGCACCCGAGGCCGACGACGCACTGTTCTCGTTCGAGGATCGACCCGGCGTTCCCGACGAGCCTGAGGAGGTGCTGGCCGAGTTCACCCGCCAGCAGCGCGCGGTCTCGTCGTCCGCCGCCCCCGACCGACTGCGGCTGCTTCTCGCGGCGGAGTCGGCGGGCGCGCTCATCGCGTGCGAGCTGCAGGCCGCCGGGCTGCCGTGGAACGCGGACGTGCACGACCGCATCCTTGTCGAGGCGCTCGGCGCACGACCGGCCGGCGGAGGGCTCCCGGCCAAGCTGCAGGCTCTCGCTGACGAGGTGCGCACCGCGCTCGAGGACCCGCGCGCGAGTCTCGACTCACAGCCGAAGCTGCTGCGCGCTCTCCACCGCGTGGGAGTGGCGGCCCGCACCACGAGCCGCTGGGAGCTCGCTGAGTACGATCACCCCGTCATCGCGCCGCTGCTGGCGTACAAGAAGGGCATGCGGCTGCTCAGCGCGAACGGGTGGGAGTGGCTCGCCCAATGGGCCGCCGACGGCCGCTTCAGACCCGTTTACGTGCCTGGCGGCGTCGTGACGGGGCGCTGGGCCTCGTCGGGCGGGGGAGCCCTGCAGCTTCCGCGACTGCTGCGCGGCGCCGTGCGCGCCGATCCCGGCTGGAAGCTGGTCGTTGCAGATGTCGCGCAACTGGAGCCTCGCGTGCTTGCAGCGATGTCTCGAGACACAGCGCTCGCGCAGGCAGCCCGCGGCACGGACCTCTACGAAGGCATCGTGGCGAGCGGCGTCGTGAGCACGCGACAGGAGGCCAAGATCGCGCTCCTGGGCGCGATGTACGGGGCGACGACCGGCGACAGCGGCCGGCTGGTGCCCGCCCTGCGCCGGGCGTATCCCCGCGCGATGGGCCTCGTCGACGCCGCTGCTGCGGAGGGCGAAGCCGGGGGAGTCGTATCGACCTGGCTGGGGCGCACGAGTCCGCCCCCGGCTGCCGCGTGGCGTGACATCCAGTCGCGTGCCGGCGCAGCCGAGGCACGAGAGGGAGATGACCAGGCGGCCCGCCGAGCCGCTCGCGATCGAGGACGCTTCACCCGCAACTTCGTCGTGCAGGGCACCGCGGCCGAATGGGCGCTCGCCTGGCTCGCCGACCTGCGGATCCAGCTCGCCGCGTTTGCCCCGGTCGACGCGGCCGAGGCGGCACCGGCATCCGGACCTGTCTTCTCTCGCCGAGCTCACCTGGCGTTCTTCCTGCACGATGAGATCATCGTGCACACCCCTGCCGCGCAGGCCGACGCGGCCGCGGCGGCGGTGCGCGAAAGCGCCGCCCGCGCAGCACGGCTCCTGTTCGGCGACTTCCCGCTCGACTTCCGGCTCGACCTGCGCGTCAGCGACGACGCGGCGAAGCCGTAGCGCGGCGTCAGTCGCACGTCAGCTCGGCAGGCTCCGCGATCTCGGGCGAGCGCATCATCGGGGTGTGCAGGAGCTGCGGCGTGACCTCTTCGCGCGTCGGGGAGAGGAAGCGCACCTCGATCTCAGCGGATTCGCCCGGCGCGAGCTCCACCTCCACTGCGCTGGTCGGAAGGCCTGAGTCCTCGACGTCCACCGTGCCCTTGCGCGTGCCGTCTACGGTCGTGCCGCCGAAGAACCACCCCTCAGGAGCCGCGACGGCAACGGACGTGCCGATCTCTCCCGCAGGCACGCCCCAGTGTCCGGCCCCGGTCATGCTCGCAGGCCACGCGGTGCCCGCATCCTCGGGTGCTTCGTTCTTGAGACGCACGCGAACGGCCACCTGCGGCTGCTCGTCGGCCCGGCAGCTGCCGACGGCCGTCGCCAGCTCAACCGTGAGCGAGCTGTCCATCTTCGCACCCGTCGTGTCGTTGAGGTAGACCGCGAACGCGTGGTCTCCTGCGGCGAGATGTCGCGCGAGCGGGCCGGCCACCGACGTGCCTGCCAGCACCTCTGCCTCCTCGCCGTGCGCGCTCCAGACGGAGATCCGGCCCTCCTCGAGCGGCTCCGCGAGCGCCCGAATCCACGCCTCGGGCGACGCGTCACTGTTCATGAGTGCGGCGAAGTAGCTCTCGGTCAGCTGCTGGAAGAAGCGTGTCTGCTCCGAGGAGTCGAGCGTGAGATACGGATCCACCATGACGGAGCGCATGAAGCCGTCGCGCTCGATCCGGGTGCCTCCGTCGAGCACGATCGGTCCCGTGACCGTCAGCAGGGAGCGCAGCACCAGCGGATCGACAGCGATCACCGTGTCGGGCGCGCGCCCGGTCAGGTCCTCCCACCAGGCGCTCGCGAGCCGGGCCGACAGATCGAAGTCGGGCGTGGTCGTGGCATTCTGCACGAACCTGCCCACGATGTCGCCGTGGATCGCCGTCGTCGACTCCGGCACCGCGAGGATCGGCCTCGACCGCGGCCCGAACTCGCTGGAGTCCGCCTGACGCACGAGCCGGATGTCCCCGCCCTCGGCTCTCAGTTCCGCAAACGACCCTGTGATGCCGCCGCCGGAGCGAAGTTCGGCGTTGTTCTGCAGCATCACGAGGATCGAGCGAGGCGCCTCATCGCCGAGGAGCCCGGGGAGCATTCGGGTGACGTCGTGCACCGGCCCGATGACGCCGGACAGACTCTCGACCAGCGCCTCGACCTCGATGACGCCATCGACGACCTGCGTGACGAGCTGACTGCGTCGCACTCCAGCGAGTTCCCGCTCGGTCGCCTCCAGCGCGTCGGCGGCAGAGCGCACCGGGGCCTGCGCACGGCGGATGAAGTCGAGGTCGAGTGAGCCGTCGTCGATCAGGCCGCGCTGGCCCAGTTCGCCCGCGAGGCCGACGAGCGGCACTGCCACCTCGTCGGCGATGCGATCGAGCGACTCCGCGACCGTTCGGACGGCCGAGAGGTTCGGCCCCACGAACGGGACGATCTCCGTCGCCCGCCACACGACATCATCGGCGGTCTCCGCGGCGCGGGAGGCGTGGTGGTCGAACTCCGCCACGACCTCGCTGAGCCCGCCGACGCCTTCGCCCATGCCCTGCGTCAGTTCAGAGCGCAGGGCAGCGACGGCCTCGAGCTCTCCACGCACGATGAACGCGCGGCCGGCGACCCACACGCCGGCGGCGGCGACGAGCACCAGAATGCCCACAAGGGACCAGACGATGACTCGTCGTCGCCGACGGCGCGCGGACTCAGGCGGGGCCTGATCCATAGATCAGTGGGCGCGGCGACGGCCGTAGACGAGCAGTCCAGCGCCGACCAGCAGAACCGCACCGCCGCCGAAGACGAACGGGAGCGCGTTGAAGTCGGAGCCGGTAGCCGCCAGTTCGAACTCGGAGTCGACAGCCGCCGGGATGCCCGTGATGTCAGGGCCCGCGTGGCAGTACGGGCTGCTCGGCGGGTAGCTGATGGTCGTCGAGACCTCCGGGTTCACCGCGATGACAGCGGTGATGGTGCCGCGCGTCCAGGCGAAGTTCGCGTCGGTCTCCACCCACTGGCCATCGACGGAGGCCCACCCCGGCCAACCCGTCGGCGTGCCGTCGGACGCGACAGACGCACCAGGCCACAGCATGCGCCCCTTGAGCGTGCCGTCGTCACCGAGGTCACCGAGGACGAACGACGCGGTCTGCGATCCGTTCGTCAGCGTCAGCGTCGCGGTGCGGCTGGTGACGCGGTTCTCGGGGTCGGTGAGGAAGACCGAGTAGTCGATCCACGGCACGTCGTTCTCGCAGACGCCCACGACCTCCGAGCCGACCAGCGTGAAGCTGTCGTCGACCCCGGGCGTGTAGTCGTCTTCATCGACCGCCGCGTGAGCCGCCGTCGGCAGCGACAGCAGCAGAATGCCCGCAATGACTGCGCGCGCAAACACAGACTTCTTCATGACAAGCCCCCCAGCCTGCTCATCGAGCCCTCCCCATTGGGCTCACCTTTCGGACTCTACACCAACCTCGTGCGATCCGGTGTAACGCAGTGATATCGGCTTCCGAGTAGAGTCGAGGGCGCGAATGGGTCGGCTGGACGGTCGCGTTGCGGGACACCGCACCGAGGAACGTCCGGGCTCCACAGGGCAGGGCGGTGGGCAACACCCACCCGGAGCAATCCGCGAGACAGTGCCACAGAGAACAGACCGCCCGCAGGCCGCGAGGCAGGCGGGTAAGGGTGAAAGGGCGGTGTAAGAGACCACCGGGGTCGTGGTGACACGGCCCGCATGGCAAACCTCGCCCGGAGCAAGGCCAGACAGGGGATGACGACGCGGCCCGCCGAGTCCCCGGGTAGGCCGCTGGAGCGGCACGGCAACGTGTCGCCGAGAGAGATGACCGTCCACGGGGCGCAAGCCCCCGGACAGAACCCGGCGTACAGGCCGGCCCATTCGCCCTCGCCTGCCGCCATACGGCGCACAGCGTCGCGTCAGGAGACCGCGAGCGCAGCCGCCCCGATGATGCCGGCGTTGTTGCGATGCACAGCCGGCACGATCGGCGTCTTCAGATCGAGCCGTGGCAGGAATTCGCCGGCGTGCTTCGAGACGCCGCCGCCCACGATGAACAGGTCGGGGCTCAGCAGGAACTCGAGGTGCGAGTAGTACCACTGCAGGCGCTTGGACCACTGGCGCCACGAGAGCGATTCCCGCTCCATCGCCGAGTACGCCGTCCACGCCTCGGCATCCCGCTTGTGACCGGCGCGCTGCAGGTGCCCGAGCTCGGAATTGGGAATGAGCGTGCCGTTGTGAAGCATCGCCGTTCCGATGCCCGTGCCGAGCGTCGTCAGGATGACGAGACCGTCCCGCCCCTTGGCCGCCCCGTAGCGCAGCTCGGCGACACCCGCGACGTCCGCGTCATTGGCGAAGTGGATCTCGCGACCGAGGCCGACCTCGAAGAACCGCTCAGCCTCGAAGCCGATCCAGCTGTTTGACACGTTGGCCGCAGAGAGCGTCCTGCCGTTCTTGACGATGGCGGGGAATGCGACCCCCAGCGGGATGTCGGCGTCGTCGACGCCGAGCCGATCGAGCACCGTCTTGACCGCGGCGAGCACATCGTCGGGCTCGGCTCCCGACGGCGTCGCGACCTTGACTCGCTCGCTGACGAGTGCTCCCGCATCGAGGTCGACCAGTGCTCCTTTGATGCCGGTGCCGCCGATGTCGACTCCGACCGCGCGCGTCCCGTTGCTCACCATGTCGCCCAGCCTATCGAGCGGCCCTCGCCCGCTCGTAGGATCAGGGACGAGCGCCGTCGCGCGAGAGAACAGGAGCCCATCATGTCCGGTGAAGACAAGTACTGGTACAACCTCAAGACCGGGCAGGTGGAGCGCGGGTTCGAATCGCCGTCGGTCGACCGGGCGGGCCCGTTCGAGACCGCCGAGGAGGCTGCCCGAGCCCCTGAGGTCATCGCTGCACGCTCGCGCGCATGGGCGGAAGAGGATGCGCGCGAAGACGACTGGGGAAGCAGCGCATCGAGGGTCGTGTCGGCGGACGAGGACCCCGACGCGGGCCGATAGTCTGGGCTCAACAGCACCGAGAGGACGCGATGGACAAGCAGCGGGACTTCGTACTGCGCACGATCGAAGAGCGAGGCGTGAAATTCGTGCGCCTGTGGTTCACCGATGTCATCGGCACGCTCAAGTCGGTCGCGATCGCACCTGCCGAGGTCGAGGGCGCATTCACCGAGGGTCTCGGCTTCGACGGCTCCGCGATCGAAGGCCTCACGCGCTCCTACGAGTCCGATCTGCTCGCGCACCCCGATCCCACGACATTCCAGACCCTGCCGTGGCGTGGCGAGGTCGATCCGACCGCCCGCATGTTCTGCGACATCACGACTCCCGACGGCCAGCCCGCGGTCGCCGACCCGCGCCACGTGCTCAAGCGCACGCTCGCGAAGGCGGCCGAGGCCGGCTTCACGTTCTACACGCACCCCGAGATCGAGTTCTATCTTCTGAAGTCGTCGTCGTACGGCCCCGAGGGTCCCGAGCCCGTCGACTCGGCCGGCTACTTCGACAACGTGCCGGGCGGCACGGCGCACGACTTCCGCCGCCGCTCCGTGCGCATGCTGGAGGACCTCGGCATCTCGGTCGAGTACAGCCACCACGAGGGCGGTCCGGGGCAGAACGAGATCGATCTCCGCTACGCGGATGCGCTCGCCACCGCCGACAACATCATGACGTTCCGCACGGTCGTCAAGGAGGTGGCGATCGAGCAGGGTGTCTATGCCACTTTCATGCCGAAGCCGCTCAGCGGTCAGCCCGGCAGCGGCATGCACACCCACATGTCGCTGTTCGAAGGCGACGTCAACGCCTTCTACGAAGAGGGCGCGCAGTATCAGCTGTCGCAGACAGGACGCCGCTTCATCGCGGGCCTGCTGCGCCATGCCAACGAGATCTCCGCGGTCACCAACCAGTTCGTCAACTCGTACAAGCGCCTGTGGGGCGGAGATGAGGCGCCGAGCTTCATCTGCTGGGGCCACAACAACCGCTCCGCGCTCGTGCGCGTGCCGATGTACAAGCCGAAGAAGGGTCAGTCGACGCGCGTCGAGTACCGTGCCCTCGACTCAGCCGCCAACCCCTACCTCGCATTCGCGCTGATGCTGGCCGCCGGCCTCAAGGGCATCGAGGAGGAGTACGAGCTTCCCGCCGAGGCTGAGGACAACGTGTGGTCGCTCACCGATGCTGAACGTCGCGCGCTCGGCTACGAGCCCCTGCCGGCGAGCCTCGACCACGCTCTCGAATACATGGAGGAGTCAGAGCTCGTCGCCGAGACCCTCGGCGAGCAGGTCTTCAACTACGTTCTGCTCAACAAGCGTCGGGAGTGGCAGGAGTACCGCGCCCAGGTGACGCCGTTCGAGCTCAAGAGCAACCTGGAGATGCTCTAAGCGGCCATGTCGTCCCGCTCGCGCTCCACGGCACTCACCGGTCTCGCGCGCGCAGGCTTCAGCGACCTAGCCGAGACCGACCGCCTTCTGGAGGAGGTCGCCGGCCTC
>CALANM010000148.1 GCA_937926065.1 uncultured Microbacterium sp. | reverse complement strand
GTCCGGCGACAGGATCCTCCCCAGGCACACCCGCGCACGGACCGGTGCACGAGGCTCTCGCTGTGCGAGGTGCGGCCTCGGCGCGTGCGGGACGATCGGCCGGTGCCTTCTTCACCCGTCTCCGTCTCCGCCGTGCGCGGTGCCCTGGCATCCGCCCTCGACCTGCTGCTTCCGGCGTGGTGCGCCGGCTGTGATGAGCCGGGTGTCACGCTGTGCGCCGGATGCCGGTCCTCGCTCGAGGCGCCGTCTCTCGCGCGAGCACTCGGCGACGGCGTCGACGTGCGGTCGGCGGTCGCGTTCGATGGGCCGGCCGCCCGTGTCATGCGTGCCCTCAAAGAGGACGGACGCACGGGGCTGGCGCGACCGCTCGGCCGGCTGATCCGGCCGCTGCTGCCCGCGGGCGCCGTCGTCGTTCCGGTGCCGTCGTCGCGCGCGGCGATGCGACGGCGGGGCTACAGCGTGACGGAGCTGCTCGTGCGGCGCGCGGGCGTCACTCCTGCGAGGCTTCTGCGCACGGCTCCGGGCGCGCGCGCCGATCAGCGCGAGCTGGGGCGATCCGAGCGGGAGCGGAACGTCGCCGGCATGTTCCGTGCGCGACCGTGCGCGGGGGAGCGCGTCGTCGTCGTGGACGACGTCGTGACCACCGGAGCGACCCTGCGGGAGGCGGTGCGCACGCTCCGCGACGCGGGTGGGACCGTGGTGGGAGCAGTCACCGTCGCCGCCACCGCCCAGCGGGGAATTGTCACGGCACTCACACGTGACATCCGTCCACCCCGCGGATACGGTGGAGGGCACCAAGGCGAACTCAGGGTCCGCCCTTGACCGGGAGGACCCGGAACAAGGAGGTCAGGGATGGAAACCAACATCGTCGGCGTCGGGGTGGGAATCAGCGATCGATTCCGCACAGTCACCGAAGAGAAGTCCGCCCGAATCGAGAGCCTTGCTCCGCGCGCGCAGCGCATGGACATCAAGGTCACCCACCGCGCCTATCACAACGGCGGCCGCGAAGAGGAGACGGTGGAGCTCACCGTCACCGGAAAGGGCCCCATCGTCCGCGCCGAGGCCACCGACAGCGACAAGTTCGTCGCTCTCGACCTCGCCATCGACAAGCTCGCCGAGCAGCTGCGTCGCGCGAAGGAGAAGCGCGTCGACACGCGCAACCATCCGCGCGGCGCCAAGTTCGAGAAAGGCAGCGGCTCGCTCCAGGGCATCGACGTGCAGCCCGCCTCCGCCGAGGTGCTGCACGCGGTCGCGACGGGCGAGGTGCCGGTGCAGCGCTCGGACGAAGAGGAGGAATACACCCCGGTCGTCATCCGCACGAAGAACTTCGAGCCGGAGTGGATGACGGTCGAAGAGGCCGTCGACCGCATGGAGCTGGTCGGCCACGACTTCTTCCTGTTCATCGACGCTCGCACCGATCACCCGAGCGTCGTCTATCGACGCAAGGGCTGGGACTACGGCGTGATCTCGCTGACGACGACGGCGTCCCCGCAGGAGCTCGCCTCCTGACGGCTCAGACCGTCCACGACGGCGGCCGGTGGCCTTCGGGCCCCGGTCGCCGTCGTCCTGTCGGGCCCCGAGGCGTCGTGCCGTCGGGCGCAGTGCGGTCGCGGGACGGATGCGTCAGTCGAAGAATCCGTCGAGGATGCTGCCGATCACGAGGCCTCCCAGGATGCCGCCCATGATGTCGCCCCCGCCGCGGCCGCCGGCGCCGCCGCCCCAGCCGGGACCGCCCTGCGGACGGGAGGAGTCGATGTCGCGCTGGGCGAGCTGCAGCGCCTCGGAGGCGAGCATGCCGCAGCGGCGGGCGTCGGCGAGAGCGCGCTCGCGGTCGTCTTCGGGGATCGTCGGGCCGTTCGCCCACGCGAGGTCCAGGCGGATGCGCTCGGCCTCCGCGAGGCGGGTGCGGGCGTCGGCGCCGATCCAGCCGCGGTGACCGGAGATGACGCTGCGGGCCACCCCCAGCTGGCGGTCGGCGTCGTCGAGCGCGTGGCGCACGTGCGCCTCCGGGATGACGGGACGCGCGGCGCGCTCGCGGGTCTTCGCGACGATCGCGTCGAGTGCCGCATTCGCCTCGCGCAGACGTGTGAGCTCAGCGAACGGGTCGGTCGGAGTGCCGGCGGGCGCGAGCGACGCGAGCTCCTTCTCCAGGACCGCCATCGCCTGGGCGACCTCGGGCACGGAGGTGAGGTCCTTCGCGGCGGCGAGGTCTTCGCGGGAGTCGAGCACGATCGCGTCGAGCGTCGACTCGGCCCGCAGAGCCTCGACCTCGTAGTTGTCGACCGCATCGATGAGGGTCGTCGCCCGGCGCACCGCCTCGATCGCGGTCTCCAGCGCGAGATTCGCCTGCTCGCGCCGGCCCGACTCGCGGCGGCGCTCCGAGACGTCGGCCCCGTGGAGCGCGAACTCGAGCAGCTGCTGCGCCTCGGCATGGTTTCCGGCGACCTTGCGCAGCGCTTCGGGGGAGTATCGGGTCGCGAGCCGGTCGAGCGTCGCGCGCACCTGCGGCAGCCGCTCCGTCAGCCGCTCCACGTCACGGCGGATGCCGGTGATGATCTCGGGAGCGCGGCGTGCGCGCTCGATCGGCGCCTTCAGCGCCTCGGTGCGGTCGTCCAGGAGCTCCTCGGCCCACTCGCACAGCTGCGTGATGCGCGCGCTGCGGGTGCGGATCTCCTGCGACGTGTCAGGGATGTCGTCGTGGTTGAGCTGGTGCAGGTGGAAGGCCTCGGCCAGGTGCTGCCGGACCGCCGCGAGGGCGTCCCGCAGCGGCTTCGTGGCATCCGCGCCCAGTTCGGCCTCGGCGTAGACGAGCTCGTCGCTGGTCGTCCGGATACGCTCGTCGATCGCCACGAGCGCCGAGCTCGCCCGGCGCGTGATCTCGGCGTCCTCGGCGGCCTGCGCGGCGCGCTGCTTCTTGCGGTTGCCCCATATTCCGGCCATGGATCGATCCTAGATCGCCCTCAGACACCCGGACTGAGGGGGCGCCGAGCAGCTCCACAGCCCGTTCAAGGTCACGACCACATAACATGGGGAGTCGTGCCTTGCGCACACACCACCGGCGATGGACCCGCATCGCTCGCACCGACAGATGGAGACCTCTGTGGCCAACCCTCTCGAGAAACTGCTCCGAGCCGGAGAAGGGCGCATCCTGCGACGGCTCCAGCAGGTCGTGAAGGCCGTCAACGCCCTCGAAGAGGACTACGCGCAGCTCACCGATGAGGACCTGCGCGGCGAGACCGCCGAGCTCCGCGCCCGCTATGAGGCGGGTGAGACGCTCGACAAGCTCATGCCCGAGGCGTTCGCCGCCGTCCGCGAGGCCGCCAAGCGCACGCTCGGCCAGCGGCCGTACGACGTTCAGATCATGGGCGGCGCAGCCCTGCACCTGGGCAACATCGCCGAGATGAAGACCGGTGAGGGAAAGACGCTCACCGCGACGTTCGCGGCCTACCTCAATGCGATCGCCGGCAAGGGCGTCCACGTCATCACGGTCAACGACTTCCTCGCGTCGTACCAGTCCGACCTCATGGGCCGCGTGTACCGCGCCCTCGGGATGACGACCGGCACGATCGTCGCCGGCCAGACGCCCGACGTGCGCCGCGAGCAGTACAACGCCGACATCACGTACGGCACGAACAACGAGTTCGGCTTCGACTACCTGCGCGACAACATGGCGTGGCGCAAGGAAGACCTCGTGCAGCGCGGTCACTTCTTCGCGATCGTCGACGAGGTCGACTCGATCCTCATCGACGAGGCCCGCACGCCGCTCATCATCTCCGGCCCCTCGTCTGGAGAGGCCAATCGCTGGTTCGTCGAGTTCGCGAAGATCGCCAAGACGCTCGAGGCGGGCGTCGACTACGAGGTCGACGAGAAGAAGCGCACGATCGGCGTGCTCGAGCCCGGCATCGAGAAGGTCGAAGACTATCTCGGCATCGACAACCTGTACGAGTCGGCCAACACGCCCCTCATCTCGTTCCTCAACAACTCGATCAAGGCGCTCGCGCTCTTCAAGCGCGACACCGACTACGTCGTCATGAACGACGAGGTCATGATCGTCGACGAGCACACCGGCCGCATCCTCGTAGGCCGCCGCTACAACGAGGGCATCCACCAGGCCATCGAGGCGAAGGAGGGTGTGCCGGTCAAGGCGGAGAACCAGACCCTGGCCACCGTCACGCTGCAGAACTACTTCCGCCTGTACGAGAAGCTCTCGGGCATGACGGGAACGGCGGAGACCGAGGCCGCCGAGTTCATGTCGACGTACAAGCTCGGCGTCGTGCCGATCCCGACCAACAAGCCGATGATCCGCAAGGACCAGCCCGACCTCGTCTACAAGAACGAGCAGGCCAAGTTCGCGCAGGTCGTCGAGGACATCGTCCAGCGTCACGCGGCGGGCCAGCCCGTCCTGGTCGGCACGGTCAGTGTCGAGAAGAGCGAGTACCTGTCGCGCCTGCTCGCCAAGAAGGGCGTCAAGCACGAGGTCCTCAACGCGAAGAACCACGCGCGTGAGGCCGAGATCGTCGCCCGCGCGGGCCGCCTCGGGGCCGTCACGGTCGCCACCAACATGGCCGGCCGCGGCACCGACATCATGCTCGGCGGAAACGCCGAGTTCCTCGCGGTGCAGGAGCTCAAGTCGCGCGGCCTCGACCCCGTCGAGACGCCGGAGGAGTACGAGCAGGCCTGGGACGAGGTCTACGCGAAGATGCAGGAGACCGTCGCCGAGGAAGGCGCCAAGGTCATCGAGGCCGGCGGTCTCTACGTGCTCGGCACCGAGCGGCACGAGTCGCGGCGCATCGACAACCAGCTGCGAGGCCGCTCGGGCCGTCAGGGCGACCCCGGCGAGAGCCGCTTCTATCTGTCGCTCACCGACGATCTCATGCGCCTGTTCCAGTCGGGCGCGGCCGAGGCGATCCTGGCGCGCACGAACTTCCCCGATGATGTCGCGATCGAGTCGTCGATGGTCTCGCGCGCCATCAAGAGCGCGCAGTCGCAGGTCGAGTCCCGCAACGCCGAGATCCGCAAGAACGTCCTCAAGTACGACGACGTCCTCAACCGTCAGCGCGAGGCGATCTACGCCGACCGTCGCCACATGCTCGAGGGCGACGACCTGTCGGAGCGCGTGCAGCACTTCGTCGAGGATGCCATCAGCGCGATCATCGACGACCACACGAGCAGCGGGCACAACGAGAGCTGGGACTTCGACGCGCTCTGGACCGAGCTGAAGACGCTCTACCCCGTGGGCGTCACGATCGAGGAGGTCGTGGCGGAGAGCGGCAGCAAGGGCCGCATCACCCCCGAGCTGCTCAAGCGCGAGATCATCTCCGACGCCAAGATCGCCTACAAGAAGCGCGAGGAGGCGCTCGGCGCCCCGGCGATGCGCGAGCTGGAGCGTCGCGTCGTGCTGCAGGTGCTCGACCGCCGCTGGCGCGACCACCTCTACGAGATGGACTACCTCAAGGACGGCATCGGCCTGCGCGCCATGGCGCAGCGCGACCCGCTGATCGAGTATCAGCGTGAGGGCTACCAGATGTTCCAGTCCATGATGGCGCAGATCAAGGAGGAGTCGGTCGGCTTCCTCTTCAACCTCGAGGTCGAGGTGCGTCAGACCGGTGAGGGCGTCGAGGCCAAGGGCCTCACGGCACCGGCGGTCGAGGCCCAGAAGCTGCAGTACACCGCGGCGAACGACGCGGGCGAGGTCGAGGTCCGCAACGACCGTGGCCAGGTGCAGCAGGCGGCGACGAACCGCCTCCGTCAGGCGCAGCCGCTTGTGGTATTGCAGCGGACTCATGGCGGTGACCGCCTTGA
>CALANM010000147.1 GCA_937926065.1 uncultured Microbacterium sp. | reverse complement strand
GTGATCGCGGGCCACGGGTCGCGCCACATGGCCACCGACGGGAGAGCCGCGACGGCATCCGAGGTGCCGCCCACGACGCCGTGCGTCGCCGACAGGTCCTGCGGGTCGACGCGCAGCCGGAACCGCATGCGCTGCAGCCAGGTGAGAAGCCCTTCGGCATCCGGCCGGTCGACGATGAGCCATGTGCGCGCGCCGTCGTCGACGACGGAGGCGGCGTGCTCGACGTGACCGTTCGGGTCGAGGATGAGCATCTCGGTGCTCTGCCCGGGCGGCAGCTGCGCAAGGGACTGCGAGCACAGGGAGTCGAGCCAGCTCAGGCGGTCTTCGCCGTCGACGGCGAGCACGACACGATCACCCAAAGGCGCGAGGGCCTGACCGGCGTCGGGGCTGCGCTGTTCTCGCATCGGACTGCCCACGTGCAGCAGGACGTCGCCGTCGACGACGGCGGCGGGCACATGGGCGAACGAGACGGACATCAGTCGGCCCGGGCCAGGCGTGCCGAGGCGTGCGACGCCAGCGCACCGCCGAGCGCGGCGATGTCCCACGCCCACAGCAGGTGGCCGTCGACGAGGCCGTACATGCGGGTCGCGGCGGCGTAGGTCTTGGCGGTGGCGGGACGCACGACGGCATCGGTCGCCAGGTCGATGCGCGGTCCGCGCACCTGGCCGACGTACAGCTCGCTCACGCCGTCGGAGCGGACGATCGCGACCTCGATGTCGAAGCCGCCCTCGGCGTTGCGCAGCGTCTCGACGTCTTCCGCCGTTCGCGGCGTCTGGCGGGGAGCGGGAGCGGGAAGGAGAGCCGGACCGGCATCGGCGTCGGTCGCGTGGCGCGCGACGCGCCAGTAGCCCTGCTCCGAGAGCAGCGGGGAGCGCGTGCCGTCATCGGCGACGAACCAGGCGCTGGCGGCGTAGTTGACGAAGTCGCCGCCGTCATGGCTGAAGCTGACCCGTTGGACGAACTCGCCCGAGAAGTGACGTTCGGGGCTCTCGTAGTCGATGACGCCCGAACCCTCCCACACGCCCAGCAGCCACGACAGCGGAACGATGTCCGCCGGCAGATCGGTGGGGAGATCGATCACGAGGTCAGCGCTGGCCGCGGTAGAGGTTCTTGACGACGACGCCCGACACGAACACGATCGCCAGCGATGCGAGTCCGAGCAGGCCCACGAAGAACATTTCGAGTGCGAAGAGGTCCATACCCCAACTCTACGCCGAGAACAGCGTCGCCAGCCCCAGGCCGACACCGATGCAGCCCATGACCAGGAGCGCGCCGAGGACGCTGAGCGCCATCCGCTGAATGAATCCGTGCGACCGGCCCGACCACAGCTGGACCGCGAACGCGATCGGGATCACGAGCCCCATGCCGACGCCCATCCACGCGGCACGCCAGTCGTCGGGGGCGAGGATGCCGACCAGGACCGCGATGACGGCGGCTGTCACCCAGACGCCGACGACGCCCGCCATCGAGGGCCGCGCGCTGGTCTCCGGAGTGGTCACCCTCCTATTCTGACGCACCGGACTCCCTCGGCGCTGTCGATGTCTTCGCGAGACGACGCGTGGCTGCCCTGCGGCGGAGACGCCCTAGTATTGGCCTGTTACCGGTTCCCGACCGGGAGGGATCTTTGGCTCAGCTGCTCGTCTTGAGCTCCGCCCCAGGAGGCGGAGCAGTTCTGCCCGCCCTCGAACTTCTCAGCCATCGGGTGCGTCAGATCCCCGCCGAGCCCGCACAGCTGGTCAATGCGCCGAGCGCCGACGTCATCTTCGTCGACGCGCGCGTCGACCTCGTGGGCGCCAAGTCGCTGTGCAAGATCCTCAACACGACCGGCCTCGACGCGCCGCTCGTGCTCGTCGTCACCGAGGGCGGCCTGACCGCCGTCTCGACCGACTGGGGCATCGACGACGTCATCCTCGTCGGCGCCGGCCCCGCCGAGGTCGACGCCCGCATCCGCCTCGCGATCGGGCGCATGACCAAAGACCCGGTCTCGACCCGCATCCAGACCTCCGGAATCACGATCGACGAGTCCTCGTACTCGGCGAAGGTCAACGGCAGGCCGCTCGACCTCACGTACAAGGAGTTCCAGCTCCTCCACTTCTTCGCCACGCATCCGTCGCGGGTCTTCACGCGCGAGCAGCTGCTGAGCGAGGTGTGGGGCTACGACTACTTCGGTGGCACCCGAACGGTCGACGTGCACGTCCGGCGCCTGCGCGCGAAGCTCGGCGACATGGAGCAGCTCATCGGAACCGTCCGCAATGTCGGCTACCGCTTCAACGTGTACGAGGAGGATCAGCTCCCCGTCTCGAACGAGTCGCAGGAGCAGCAGTCCTGATGCCGCGCGGGACCTGCCGTCGCATCGCAATTCGTTCACACCGGGCGCGGCCCGCCCTGCAATGATGAAGAGATGATCGACACCGAAGTACTCGACTCCGGGCTGGGCGATGCCGACGACGACTTCGATGCCGCCGTCGAGGTCTACGACTCCCAGCTCCCCGAGCACCGGTATCTCGACCGCGAGCTGAGCTGGCTCGCCTTCAACCAGCGGGTGCTCGAGCTGGCGGAGGATCCCTCACTGCCGGTGCTGGAACGCGCGAACTTCCTGGCGATCTTCGCGAGCAACCTGGACGAGTTCTTCATGGTGCGCGTCGCAGGTCTCAAGCGCCGCATCATGACGGGGCTGGCCGTGCCGAGCAACGTCGGCCGCTCCCCCCAGGACGTGCTGGGAGACATCTCGGCCGAGGCGCACGCTCTGCAGCTGCGCCATGCCGCCGCCTGGAAGGATCTCGTCAAGCCCGCGCTGGCGCAGGCCGGCATCTCGGTCGTGTCGTGGCGCGACCTCACCGAAGACGAGCGCCGCGACCTGTACGACTACTTCCAGGCGCAGGTCTTCCCTGTGCTCATGCCGCTGGCGGTCGACCCCGCGCACCCGTTCCCGTACATCTCGGGTCTGTCGCTCAACCTCGCCATCCGCATCCGCAACGCGCGCACGGGTCGTCAGGAGTTCGCACGTCTCAAGGTGCCGCCGATGCTCCCCCGCTTCGTCGCGCTTCCGCGGACGGATGCCGGTGACCGCTACCTGCCGCTCGAGGAGCTCATCTCGAACAACCTGGGTGACCTGTTCCCGGGCATGGAGGTGCTCTCGCACCACGCGTTCCGGCTCACCCGCAACGAAGACGTCGTCATCGAGGAGGATGAGACCGAGAACCTCATCCAGGCCCTTGAGGCGGAGCTGCTGCGGCGCCGCTTCGGTCCGCCCATCCGCCTCGAGGTCACCGAGGACATGGACGATGTGACGCTCGACCTCCTCATCAACGAGCTCGACATCACTCACCAGGAGGTCTACCGGCTTCCCGGCGCTCTCGACCTGCGCGGCCTGTTCGACCTCGGCCGCATCGACCGTCCCGAGCTCCACTACCCCGCACATGTGCCGACGACCGCCACGGCATTCCAGCCGACCGAGCAGAACGGCCGCGCCGACCTGTTCGCCGCGATCCGCAAGGGCGACGTTCTCGTGCACCACCCGTACGAGTCGTTCAACACGAGCGTCGTCGCGTTCCTCGAGCAGGCCGCCCGTGACCCGCACGTGCTCGCGATCAAGCAGACGCTGTACCGCACCTCGGGCGACAGCCCCATCGTGGAGGCGCTCATCGACGCGGCCGAGAACGGCAAGCAGGTGCTGGCGCTCGTCGAGGTGAAAGCTCGCTTCGACGAGGCGGCGAACATCGTCTGGGCGCGCAAGCTGGAGAAGGCCGGCGTGCACGTCGTGTACGGCCTCGTCGGGCTCAAGACCCACTGCAAGCTCCTGCACGTCATCCGCGAGGAAGACGGGATGCTGCGCAGCTACAGCCACATCGGCACCGGCAACTACAACCCCAAGACGAGTCGCCTGTACGAGGACTTCGGTCTCTTCACGGCCGACGAGCAGGTGGGCCGTGACCTCACCCGCCTGTTCAACGAGCTGTCGGGCTACGCCATCGAGAAGAAGTTCAAGCGGCTCCTCGTCGCTCCCCTGCACCTGCGCAAGGGTCTGCTGCGGCACATCGACAAGGAGCGCCGTCACGCGCTGGCGGGAAAGCCGGCCCATATCCGCATCAAGGTCAACTCGATGGTCGACGAGCAGATCATCGACGCGCTCTACCGTGCGAGCCAGGCGGGCGTGCGCGTGGACGTGTGGGTGCGCGGCATCTGCTCGCTGCGCACCGACCTCGAGGGCGTGAGCGACAACATCACCGTCCGCTCGATCCTCGGCCGCTACCTGGAGCACTCGCGGATCTTCGCGTTCGCCAACGACGGCGAACCGCAGGTCTACATCGGCAGCGCCGACATGATGCACCGCAATCTCGACCGTCGCGTCGAGGCGCTCGTGCGCGTGACCAGCCCTGGACACATCATGGAGCTCGTCGAGCTGTTCGACGCCGCGATGTCCGACGGCACGAGCTCGTGGCACCTCGGTCCGTCCGGGGTGTGGACGCGTCACAGCGTCGGCGAAGATGGAAAGCCCCTCACCGATCTGCAGGAGAAGACGATGAGCCAGATCCAGCGGCGCCGGCGCGCGCGAGCGGTGCGATGACCGATACCGCGGTCTACGCGGCGGGCGGCGTCGTCTGGCGCATCGTCGAGGGCAAGCTCAAGGTGCTCGTCATCCATCGCACGGCCTACGCCGACGTGACCCTGCCGAAGGGCAAGGTGGATCCCGGCGAGACCCTCGCCGAGACGGCCGCGCGCGAGATCTTCGAGGAGACCGGCATCCGCGTGTGCCTCGGCATCCCCGTGGGCGTCTCTCGCTATCGGATGCCGAATAAGCGGCAGAAGATCGTGCACTACTGGGCGGCCGAGGCGACGGATCAGGCGATCCGCGCGTCGGCGTTCGTTCCGAACAAGGAGATCGCGGCGCTCGAGTGGGTGGGCCCGAAGCGGGCCCTCAAGCACCTGAGCTACCCCGTCGACGTCGAGATCCTCGAGAACTTCCTGAAGTTCGTCGACGACGGCATCCTGCAGACCTTCCCCGTCGTCGTGCTGCGCCACGGCAAGGCCACGCCGCGCGAGGACTGGGACGGGCCGGATGCCACGCGCCCCCTCACCAGCCGCGGCACGAAGCAGGCTGCCTCGATCGTCGGGCCTCTCCAGGCGTTCGGCGTGCGCAAGATCGTCTCGAGTGACGCGGTTCGGTGCGTCACGACCGTGACGCCATTGGCCGCAGCGGTCGGCAAGGAGGTCGAGCGCTCGCATCTCATCAGCCAGGACGCGTGGGAGGCAGGCTCGGCTGATGTGCGCTCCGTCGTCGGCAAGCGCGTGCGGTCGCGCAAGCCGGCCGTACTGTGCAGCCACGGCCCCGTGCTGCCCGCCATCCTCAATGAGCTCGCTCTCGCGACCGGCACGCTCCGCGGCTCCTACCTCGGAAGCGCGTCGTCGCTCGAGGTCGGCGCGTTCTCGGTCGTTCACCTGTCGGCCACTAACCCCGGCTCGGGGATCGTCGCGATCGAGTCTCACGACCCCAAGCCCTGAGACTCCGCCACCGGCAGACCGCATCCGTTCACCTTCCGTTCACTGTCAGGGCGCACCCTCGTAAGAGTCGGTGTCTACCGTCTGGGACGAGCCCCGCACCAGGGCTCGCACCCGACATGTGAAGGAATCACAGTGAAGCTCACTCGCATCGCCCAGCTGGGCGCGATCACGGCCATCGCAGCGCTCTCGCTCACCGCGTGCGCCGTCAACGAGCCCGCAGGAGACGCCGCCACGACCGGCCCCAGCTCCCCGGCGGCCGGCCTCACCGGCACGCTGAACGCGACGGGCGCCTCGTCGCAGGATGCCGCGCAGCAGGCGTGGGTCGCCGCTTTCCAGACCACCCACACCGGCGTCACCGTCAACTACCAGGCGACCGGCTCCGGCGTCGGCCGCGACAACTTCCTGGCGGGCGGCCAGTCGTTCATCGGCTCCGACCGCGCCTTCGACGACGACGAGATCGCCGCGGGCGGCTTCGGCTCGTGCGCGAGCGACGCGATCGTCGAGGTCCCTGCGTACATCTCCCCCGTCGCCATCGTCTTCAACCTCGACGGCGTCGACTCGCTGAACCTCGACCCCGCGACCGTCGCGAAGATCTTCAACGGCGACATCACCGACTGGAACGACCCGGCCATCGCCGCCGACAACCCTGACGCGACCCTGCCCGACCTCGCGATCTCGCCGGTGCACCGCTCCGACCCGTCGGGCACGAGCGAGATCTTCACCGATTACCTCGCCGCCGTCGCGCCCGAGGCGTGGCCGCACGAGCCGTCGGACGAGTGGCCGCTGTCGTCGGGCGAGGCCGCTCAGGGAACGTCAGGCGTCGTCGCCGCCGTCAACAGCGGCTCGGGCACCATCGGCTACGCGGACGCGTCGCAGGCCGGGTCTCTCGGAACCGTGGCGGTCAAGGTCGGCGACGAGTTCGTGCCGTATTCCTCGGAGGCGGCCGCCGCGCTCGTCGAGGCATCGCCGCTGGCCGAGGGCCGCAGCGCCGGTGACCTCGTGTTCGAGGTCGACCCGGCATCCGCACCCGCCGGCTCGTACCCCATCGCACTGGTCAGCTACCTGATCGCGTGCGAGGAGTACGACGACCCCACGACGGGCGAGCTCGTGCGCTCGTACCTCGAGTTCGTGACGAGCGAGGAGGGCCAGCAGGTGGCCGCGGATGCCGCGGGCTCGGCACCGCTGTCCGACACGCTCCGAGAGAAGATCGCGGCCGCGATCGCGCTGATCGGCTGAACAGCCCGCCGGTGACGCCCCGGCCCCGCACGGGTCGGGGCGTCACCCCGCACGAGAACAGAGAACCAGGTCTGAGGAGAAGATGACCACCGAAACCGCCCCGCCGGCAGACGCCGCGTCGCAGGTCAGCGACCCGGCGACAAGGGCACCCGGTCGCCGCCCGACGCGCAGCGGCCCCGCCCGCCCCGTGAAGACCCGCCGCCTCGGCGACGTGCTGTTCTCGGGCACCGCACTCGGCGCGGGCGTGCTCATCCTGGTGATCCTCGTCGCGGTCACGGTGTTCCTGATCGTGCAGTCGCTGCCGGCCCTCACGGAAGACCCGGCCGACAACCCGATCCTCAAAGGCCGCAGCTTCTTCGCCTACGTGGGCCCGCTCGTGTTCGGCACGATCTGGGCCGCGGTGCTGGCGCTTCTCATCGCGGCGCCCCTCAGCATCGGCATCGCCCTCTTCATCTCGCACTACGCCCCGCGACGGCTCGCCGCGCTCCTCGGCTACGTCATCGATCTGCTCGCCGCGATCCCGTCGGTCGTGTTCGGCCTGTGGGGCGCGCTGACCTTCGCCGGGTTCCTGCAGCCGTTCTATGTGTGGCTGAACGAGACCCTCGGATGGATCCCGCTGTTCAGCGGCACCGTCTCCGCCACGGGGCGCACGATCCTCACGGCGGCGCTCGTGCTCGCCGTCATGATCCTCCCGATCATGACCGCGATCTGCCGCGAGGTGTTCCTGCAGACGCCGAAGCTGCACGAAGAGGCGGCGCTGGCGCTCGGCTCGACGCGCTGGGAGATGATCCGCATGGCCGTCTTCCCCTTCGCGCGCGGCGGCATGGTTTCGGCGGCGATGCTCGCCCTGGGCCGCGCCCTCGGCGAGACGATGGCCGTGACGATGGTGCTGTCGGCATCCGGCGTCGTGAGCTTCCAGGTGCTCACCTCGACCAACCCCACGCCGATCCCCGCCAACATCGCACTGAAGTTCGGCGAAGCGCACGGCACCGGCGTCAACGCGCTCATCGCGACCGGTCTGATCCTGTTCGTCGTGACCTTCGCCGTCAACGCGTTCGCGCGCTGGATCGTCAGCCGCCGCGCCGAGTTCTCAGGAGCGAACTGATGGCCGTCGTCTCCGCTCCGCAGGTCGCCTCGCGCCGCATCGCTGCCAACTCTCTCACCGCCGGACAACTGCCGACGTGGCTGCCGTGGGCGCTCCTGGGCACCTCGCTGTTCTTCTCGGCGACGGTGTTCACGATCCTCAACTTCGGCGGCGACCCGCGCGACTTCAGCGTCGCCGGCACGATCTTCTTCGGGTTCGTCGTGTTCGCGATCGGGCTCGTGGTGCTCTCGAGCATCGTCGAGAGCCGCCGCCGCGCGACCGACCGCCTGGCGACCGTGCTCGTGAGCTTCGCGTTCACGCTCGCGCTCATCCCGCTCGTCTCGCTGCTGTACACCGTCGTCATCGACGGCATCGCCCGCTTCGACCCGACGTTCTTCTCATGGACGATGCGCAACGTCGTCGGTGACGGCGGCGGGGCCGTCCACGCGATCTGGGGAACCCTGCTCATCACCCTCACCGCCGCCGTCATCTCGGTTCCGATCGGGCTCCTCACCTCGATCTACCTCGTCGAGTACGGCCGTGGACGCCTGGCGCGGGCCATCACGTTCTTCGTCGACGTCATGACCGGCATCCCCTCGATCGTCGCCGGTCTCTTCATCGTGGCGCTGTTCACCCTGCTCGTCGGGCCGGGACGCTACATGGGCGTCATGGGCGCACTGTCACTGACCGTGCTCATGATCCCGGTGGTCGTGCGCTCCAGCGAGGAGATGCTGCGGCTGGTGCCGAACGAGCTGCGCGAGGCCTCCTACGCGCTGGGCGTGCCGAAGTGGCTCACGATCGCGAAGGTCGTGCTGCCCACCGCGATCGCCGGCATCACGACCGGCATCATGCTGTCGATCTCCCGTGTCATCGGCGAGACCGCGCCGCTGCTGCTGACCGCCGGCTTCACGACCTCCCTCAACCTGAACCTCGCCGACCAGCCCATGATGACCCTGCCGGTGTTCGTCTACTCGCAGTTCCAGAACCCGGGCACCAACATCGAGGCCGCCCTCGGGCGCGCCTGGGCCGGCGCCCTGACCCTCATCCTCATCGTCATGCTGCTGAACCTCGTGGCCCGCTTCATCGCGAAGCGGTTCGCCCCGAAGTTCGGCCGCTGACCGGCATCCGCCCCACAGAGAGAACCCACGTGTCCAAGAGCATCGAAGTCAGCGACCTCAACGTCTACTACGGCGACTTCCTCGCCGTCGAAGGCGTGTCCCTCGAGATCGAGCCCCGCAGCGTCACCGCCTTCATCGGCCCGTCCGGCTGCGGCAAGTCGACCTTCCTGCGGACCCTCAACCGCATGCACGAGGTGATCCCCGGAGCACGCGTCGAGGGCCAGGTGCTGCTCGACGGCGACGACCTCTACGGCCCGGGCGTCGACCCTGTGCTCGTGCGTCGCCAGGTGGGCATGGTGTTCCAGCGTCCCAACCCTTTCCCGACGATGAGCATCCGCGAGAACGTGCTGGCGGGCGTCAAGCTCAACAACAAGAAGATCTCGCGGTCCGACGCCGACGACCTGGTGGAGCGGTCGCTGCGCGGTGCGAACCTGTGGAATGAGGTCAAGGACCGCCTCGACAAGCCCGGCTCGGGACTCTCGGGCGGGCAGCAGCAGCGCCTCTGCATCGCGCGCGCGATCGCCGTCTCCCCCGACGTCCTGCTGATGGACGAACCCTGCTCGGCGCTCGACCCCATCTCGACCTTCGCGATCGAGGAGCTCATCCAGGAGCTCAAGCAGGACTACACGATCGTCATCGTCACCCACAACATGCAGCAGGCGTCGCGTGTCAGCGACAAGACCGCGTTCTTCAACATCGCCGGCACGGGCCAGCCCGGCAGGCTCATCGAGTACGACGAGACATCGACCATCTTCACGACCCCGTCGGTGCAGGCGACCGAGGACTACGTCTCGGGCCGCTTCGGCTGAGCGACGGCGGGACCGCGGTCAGGCCTGCTGCGCGCGGCGCCAGACCTCGGCGCCATCGCTCGCGGCGGCGGTGCCTGCGATCACGAAGTGGAAGAGCGTCTCGACGAGCTCGTAGGGATCGGTGCGGGCTTCCCATGCCGATGCCGTCACCTGCTGGTAGCCGAGCACGCTCGAGACGACGACCACTGCCCGACGGCGCGCTTCCTCGTCGGAGAACCCGAGGTCGCTCAGCACAGACGCGATGAAACCGACGCGCCGCTCGGTGACCGCAAGGACCGTGTCGGCGACGCCGAGTGACGGCGAATCGACATAGAGGGTGCGCTCTCCCGTGCGCAGTGAGCTGTGGCGTGCGATCTCACGGAAGAGGAAGGCGAGCCGTTCGACCGGCGCAAGGTCTTCGCCGGCGGCGGCGATCACGCCCTCCGTCTCCGACTGCTCCCAGCGGTCGAGCACGGCGCGCAGCAGGTCGCGGCGGTCGGTGAAGTGCCAGTAGAACGAGCCCTTCGTGGCGCCCAAGGTGCGCGCCAGGACCTCCACGCGAACGGCCGCCAGGCCCTCGGCCTGGAACAGCTCATAAGCGGCGTCGACCCATTCGTCGCGACGAAGCCTTGCCATGGACCATACGTTAGCGTATGGTTTTCCTCGTTCCATACTCCCCCGTATGGAACGTCTGGAGCACACACATCGATGTCCGCACCATCGTTCTCGTCGCTTCCACAGGGCGAGATCGCAGACTCCGACGACACCAATATCGACATCGGCGTGCTTCCCCCGCACGCCGTCACCGAGAACGTGCCGTCCGTGCCCTGCCGCGTCGCCCCCCGGCCGGCAGCCGCACAGGGTCGCCGGATGCGACGACGCCCCCTCCCCGCCGCGATGCACCCCCATGCACGCGCCTCGGGGTGAGCCTGGCGCGCCGCCACCCGGGTGCGGTGCATCGATACGGGCCACCGAGCCCTGATCCTGCGGCCGCGGCTCCCTCTGCGAAGCAGGGTCACCGCTCCACCGACGCCCTCGGCGTCACTCATGGCTCCCGGCCCGCGCACATCCCCCGCGCGCGGGCCGGGGGTCACTCGGCGCTGCGACCGTGACTCAGTCGCGGGGGCTGAGCAGGTAGTCGTTCATCGATGCCGTCAGCTCCCGATCGTGGGCGACCGGCTGTCCGTCGACGGCGACGATGGGCGCCGCCAGACGCACGCTCGACACGAGCCACGCGGCATCCGCCCGCGGCAGGTCGGCGGCCGGGATCGTCTCGTACGCCGTCGTGAAGCCCTGCTTCTCGAGATGGTCGAACAGGCTCAGCTGAGTCGTGCCATGCAGGATGCCGGCATTCGGCGCGGGCGTGACGAAGGTGTCACCGCGGCGAAGGATGAGGGACGCCGTGGGCGCTTCGAGCACGAAGCCGTCGCTCGAGACGAACACCGCATCGTCGGCGCCGCGACGCTTGGCCTCGCGGATCGCCGCCATATTGACGGCGTATGAGAGCGTCTTGGCACCCAGCAGCAGCCACGGCGCGCGCGCCGGCACGTCGATCGCGTAGCCGCGGTCGAGCGTCACGATGCGGATGCCGTGGGTGCGCGCGGCCGTGAAGTCCGCCGCTTCGGCGACCGTGACCCACGCGGTCGGAGTGGGGCCGTGCTCGACGCCGCGGCTC
>CALANM010000146.1 GCA_937926065.1 uncultured Microbacterium sp. | reverse complement strand
GCGCCGCGCGATTGCGCAGGGGGGTGTGTCGCTCGACGGGCAGAAGATCGACGATGACACCGCCGTCGTGACGGGTGCGCTGCCGGGTGGGGTGTCGGTGCTGCGCCGCGGCAAGAAGACGCTCGCCGGGCTCTTCGTCGCCTGACCGCGCTGACGCCTTCGCGGCGCCGTGTGACGGCGGCCCGACGCGTCGGCGAGCCGGTGTGACAGGCTGGATGAGTGACGATAGTTCCTCCCGCTCCCGGCGAACCGCGGCGCCCGCACGGGCCGCGCAATCCCGGCGACGCGTGGGTCGTCGCACCCGACGGCGCACGCTATTGGGGACGCTTCGGCGCGGCGGGCCTGCTCGCGCTCGATCCGGATCGGGGCGTCCTGCTGCAGCATCGCGTGGCGTGGAGCCACTTCGGCGACACGTGGGCGCTGCCGGGCGGCGCACGTCACGAGGGCGAGTCGGCCAGCGACGGCGCGATGCGGGAATCGGCCGAGGAGGCGGGGGTGCCGGCCGGTGCTGTCGCACCGCGATTCATCAGCGTGTTCGACGCCGGCGTCTGGACGTACAGCACCGTGGTGGCCGACGTGGTCGAGCCGTTCGAGGCGATCATCAGCGACCCGGAGAGCCGCGAGCTCTCGTGGGTGCCGGTCGACGAGGTCGATCGCTATCCGCTGCACCCGGGTTTCTCGGCGTCGTGGAAGGCGCTGAAGGCGCTTCTGGGGGTGCGCCCTGTCATTGTCGTCGACTCCGCGAACGTCGTCGGCTCGGTGCCCGACGGGTGGTGGAACGACCGGTCAGGCGCTGCAGGGCGGCTGCTCGAGAGCCTCGCCGAGCGTGCGGCGAAGGGGGTGCCCGCGCGGGCTCTGGGGCTGGACGCTGAGACGTGGTTTCCCGAGATCGTGGCGGTGCTTGAGGGGGCGGCCCGCGGCGCGGACGATGTCGACGGCGTCCGGGTGGTGAGAGCATCCGCAGGCGGGGACGATGCGATCGTCGCGGAGGCCGAGGCGCTTGCGGCGAAGGGACGGGCGGTGACGGTGGTCACGAGTGATCGCGGTCTGGCAGATCGGCTCCGCAGCGTTGCCGCAGTGAGGCCGGTGTCGTGGCTGAGGGAGCTGCTCTGACCGCGGCGGAAGAGCGCCTCAGCGCACCGGCGCGGAGGCGTCTGCGCGCGGCGTCTGGTCTGCTCCTCGTCGTGGCCGCGGGGCTCCTGGTGCATGGCGTGCTGCCCGACACGGCGGTGACGGACATCGCGGGTGACGCGCTGTATGCGGCCGCTGTGTACGCCGGTGTCGTGTTGCTCGTGCCTGGGTGGCATCCGCTGGTGGTCGGTGCGGTGGCGGCGGGCTGGTGTGTGGCTGTCGAGTTCTTTCAGCTGACGGGGCTGCCTGCGCGCTGGGGTGCAGGCTTTGCGCCGGTGATGCTCGTGTTCGGGACGGTGTTCGATGCGCGCGATCTGGTGGTCTATGTCGTGACGGTCGCCGCGGTCGCGGTCGTGGATGTGCTCGTCGGACGCCCGCCGGGTGCGAAGCGCCGGAGGTGACGCTCGAAGTCAGTCGCGTCCGCGGAGGCGGTCGATGTCGCGCCGTTCGCGCTTGGTGGGGCGGCCCGCGCCGCGGTCACGGACGGCGACCATCGCCACCGGTTCGCGTGGCGGGGTGCGGTCTTCCGCGGCTTCGGCGGCGAGGGGCGCACCGACGCGTTTGACGAGCAGCTGGCGCACGATCAGGATGCGGTCGAATCCGGCGATGCGCACGCGGATCTCGTCACCGATGCGCACGTGCTGCGCGGCTTTGGCTTTCTCGCCGTTGATGCGGACGTGTCCGGCGCGGCAGGCGGTGGTGGCGGCGGAGCGCGTCTTGTAGACGCGCACGGCCCACAGCCACGAGTCGACTCGCGCGGTCTCGCTCATGGGCGCTGCTCCCGGAGGTGCCGGACGACGCCGGCGACGAGGAGGCCTTGACCGAGCGTGTAGGTGAGCATGACCCAGGGGCTTGTGAGCTCACCCGAGATGCCGGGGAGGAACAGTCGCAGGGCGAGGATCGTGTCGGAGGCGAGGAAGAACGCACCGCCGATCGCGGTGAGGGAGCCTCCGCGCGTGGACGCGACGGCCGTGCCGCCGAGCACGAGCCCGTAGATCATGACCGGAATCAGGAGTCCGCCGAGGTGGGGCCAGAGCACGGCGATCATGATGCCCCACCAGGCGGCGTAGACGAGGGTCCAGACAGGGATGCGGTAGACGCCGATGCGGCGGGCGAACAGCCAGATGTACAGGAGGTGAGCGACGCCGAAACAGAGGAGCATGGCGGGGAGCTCGTCGTCGAGCATCGGGAAGAAGAACGCGGCGCCGTCGCCGAGCCACGAGAACGCGATGGCAAGCAGGAGGAGCACCGTCGTGCGCACGGTGCCGCCGTCGCGTGAGGTGAGGATTCGTGTGCGGAACAGGTACCAGCCGGCCGCGACCGCGAGCAGCGGCATGAGGGTGAGCTTGGTGGGGTACACGATCGCGGTGAGGTCGAAGGAGATGGCGGCGACGTGCAGGACGGAGGCGACGGCGTAGAGCCAGAATCCCCACCAGCGGGTTCGGTCGACGGATGCCGTGGCGCCGGTTGTCTCAGTGCGCTGCGATGCCACCTCGATGCTCCCTCGTGACGGCCGCCTCGGGCGGGCGGACTGCGCCTATCGTACGGGTAGGCCGTGTGCGGGCTGCGGAGCGAATGTGAGCGACACGATCGGCCGTGACGGCGACGGGCGCGAGACCTCCGTGAAGCCCGCGTGGAGGAATGTGGAAAGCGCGCCGTGGTAAAGGTCGTTGGAGGATGCTCGGCTGACGGCCGTGTCGATCGGGTAGCCCTCCACGATGCGTGCGCCGTGCGTGCGGGCGTGCTCGACGGCGGCCTCGAGGAGCTTCGCCGACACGCCCTGCCTGCGGAACTCGCGTCTCACGACGAAGCACGAGATCGCCCACACCGAGTCGTCGTCGATGGGCTCGGGGGACTGCTGGACGTTACGCGAGCGGACGAGTCGCGGCTGCGACGGACGGGCGGACACCTTCACCCAGCCCGCTGGCACGTCGTCGACGTAGGCGACGAGACCTGTCGGGGGAGCTGCCTCGAGATCGCGTTTGAGCAGCTCGCGCCGCTGTTCTCGTGGAGTCTTGTCGAACTCGGCGGCGCGCAGCATCCACCACTGGCACCAGCACGATGTGCCGTCACCGCCACCGGTGAGCGCATGCTCGACGTCGGCGAAACGGTCTGCGGATGCCGGGCTGACACGGATCTCAGACATGCCGACACGCTACGCGACGCCCCCGACATGCGCCCGTGTTCGCGAGCCCTCGTCAGACCGGGTAGGATGGGGGAGTTGTCCGCGCGCGGGCGACGAACCGGGATGTGGCGCAGCTTGGTAGCGCACTTGACTGGGGGTTAAGTGGGTTTACCCCGCTCTGGTCGGCCCGAACAACTGAAAATCCATGCCACGGGCTGTGGCGCAGCTTGGTAGCGCACCTGACTGGGGGTCAGGGGGTCGCAGGTTCAAATCCTGTCAGCCCGACGTAAAAGCCCAGGTGAGAGTAGGTTTCTCGCCTGGGCTTCATCATGTCCGGGGGTCGTTCTCTGTGGTCCCCCTCTGGTCCCCCCGGCGCTCTCGCCGGTGGTCGCCTGTGGACGAACTGATCGCCCAGAACCCGCGTCCTGTGGATAAGGGGACCAAAAGGGGACCAGAACGCTTCCGGGAGCACTCCCGCGGGCGTCGGAGCGCATCACAGGCCCCTGGTCGCGGGGCTGCTGCGCCGGGCGTTCTTGCGTTGTCCGGCGGTGGAGAGGAAGGCGTTGGCCTGCTCGGCGGCGGAGGCGAGGTGGCGGTCGTCGGGGTGGAGATAGCCGCGCGTGGTCTCCATCGAGGCGTGCCCGAGGATGTCTTGCAGTACGTGCAGCGGGATGCCCGCGTCGGCCATCCAGGTTGCCCCGGTGTGGCGTAGGCCGTGCCGGGTGAGGTCGGGCAGTCCGAGCTTCGCGACGATGCCGTCCCAGTTGGTGGCGTCGCGGACGGTCGCGGTGGTGAGATAGCCGCCCTTCGGGCCGACCAGCAACGAGTCCTCGGGCTCCTTCCCGTCGGTGAGGCGTTCGAGCACTGGCCGGAGTGGTTCGAGGATCGGCACGCGGCGTTCTTTGCGGCTCTTGGTCGGTTTTGTAACCAGGCCGCCTTTGCCGGGGAAAACCTGCCGGCGGATCACGACGAGGTTCTTGCCGTAGTCCACGTCCCCGACCTGCAACCCGGAGACCTCCGAGGACCGTGCGGCGAGTAGCGCGGCGAGCATCACGAAGTCGCTGTAGGACTGATGCGCCTTGCCGCACGCCCTGGCGAGGCGGTTGAGGGTCTTCATGTCCGGGATTGCGTGCGCCCGTGGGGAGGTGTGTTCGGCGGACTGGCCGCGGAAGGCGTTGCGGTTCAGGCTCCGCTTGGCGCGGTTCTTCGCAGGATTGATCTGGATCAGCCCGCCTGCCGCCCCAGCCACGTC
>CALANM010000145.1 GCA_937926065.1 uncultured Microbacterium sp. | reverse complement strand
CACCGCGTGTTCGTCGAGGGCGGCCCGACGCTCGCGAGCTCGTTCGTGCGCGAAGGGCTGGCCGACGAGCTGCTCGTCTACATCGCGCCCACCCTCATCGGAGGCGACCGCCTCGCCGTCGGCGACCTCGGCGTCACGACGATCGGCGAACAGCGCCGCCTGACGATGACCTCCGTCGAGCGCCTGGGCGACGACCTCCTCGTGGTCGCCCATCCCACCGCCTCCCCCTCGTCAACGGAAGAGACCCCCTGATGTTCACCGGAATCATCGAAGAGCGCGGCACCGTCACCGCGATCGAGCCGTCAGGCGACGGCGTGCGCCTCACGGTGCGCGCTCCGCTGGCAGTGTCCGACGCGCAGCGCGGCGACTCGATCTCGGTCAGCGGCGTGTGCCTGACGGTCACTGATCAGGGCACCGACTGGTTCACCGCCGACGTCATGAAGCAGACGCTCGACATGTCATCCCTCGGCGACTTCGCGGTCGGCACCGAGGTCAACGTCGAACGCGCCCTCGCCGCCCACGCCCGTCTCGGCGGCCATATCGTCCAGGGTCACATCGACGGCACCGGAGAGGTGCTCGAGGTGCGCCCGGGCGCGCAGTGGCGTGTCATCCGCATCGGGATGCCGCAGGCGCTCGCCCCGCTGGTCGTCGACAAGGGCTCGATCGCGCTCCAGGGCGTCTCGCTCACCGTGTCGTCGGTCTCTCCCGCGGGCGACGACCGCCCCTGGTTCGAGGTCTCGCTGATCCCCGAGACGCTCGAGAAGACGACGCTCGGCACCCTCACCCCCGGCGACCGCGTCAATCTCGAGACCGACATCCTCGCGCGCCACGTACAGCGCCTCCTTGCCTTCTCCTCCCCTGCCCCCGAGCTCCGCAACACGATCGAAGGAGGCTCCGAATGAGCCTTTCCACCATTCCCGAAGCCCTCGAGTCCCTCCGCGCCGGGCGTCCTGTCATCGTCGCCGACGACGAGAACCGCGAGAACGAGGGCGACATCATCCTGTCGGCCGAGCGCGCGCCGCCCGAGGGGCTCGCGTGGACCATCCGCTGGTCGAGCGGCTTCCTGTGCGCCCCGATGCCCGCCGACTGGGCCGACCGCCTCGACCTGCCTCCCATGGTGGCCGTCAACGAAGACGCTCGCGGCACGGCGTACACCGTGAGCGTCGACGCCGCCGACCGTGTCTCGACGGGCATCAGCGCGGCCGACCGCGCCCACACGCTCAACGTGCTCGCAAGCCCCGAGTCGACGCCCGCGTCGGTCATCCGCCCTGGCCACATCCTGCCGCTGCGCGCCGTCGACGGCGGTGTGCGGGAGCGTGCCGGGCACACCGAGGCGGCAGTCGAGCTCATGAAGCTCGCCGGCCTGCAGCCCGTCGGGGCGATCGGCGAGGTCGTCGCCGAGGACGGCAGCATGATGCGTCTGCCCGGGCTCCTCGAGCTCGGCGAGCGCGAGGGCATCCCCGTCATCACGATCGAGCAGCTCATCGAGCATCTCGACGCCGCCGACGGCGCGGCCGGCGACGCGCGCGCAGCATCCCCCGTCCACGACCCGCGCCGCCGCGTGAGCCTGCGCGCCGAGGCGCAGGTCCCGACCTCGCACGGTTCGTTCCGCTTCCTCGCCTACAAGGACCGCACCACCGGCACCGACCACATCGCCGTCGTCTCCGGCGACCTCACGCACGATGCGACGCTCGTGCGCGTCCACTCCGAGTGCCTCACGGGCGAGGCGTTCGGCTCTCTCAAATGCGAATGCGGGCCCCAGCTGGATGCCGCGCTCGACGCGATCGAGCAGGACGGCGGCGTTGTCATCTACATGCGCGGGCACGAGGGCCGGGGCATCGGCCTCATCAACAAGCTCCGCGCCTACAGCCTGCAGGAGCGCGGGCTCGACACCGTCGACGCGAACCTGGCCCTGGGCCTGCCGGCCGACGCCCGCGACTACGCGGCAGCGGCCGGCATCCTCGCCGACCTCGGCGTGGAGCGAGTGCGCCTGCTGACGAACAACACCGACAAGGTCAACCAGCTGCGCGCCTTCGGTCTCGACATCGTGGAGCAGGTGCCGCTGCTGGTGGGCGTCGGTCCGAACAACCACCAGTACCTGGCCACGAAGGCAGAGCGCATGGGACACATCATCGACGAAGCCGAGCTCGACAGCGCGCTGGCCGGCTCACAGGAGGGCAAGGCATGAGCGGACACGGAGCACCCGAGGCGCAGAAGATCGACGCGACCGGCCTGAAGGTCGTCGTCGTGGCCGGCTCCTGGCACGACACGATCACCGACGGCCTCATCGCCGGCGCCCAGCGCACGCTCGACGCGTCGGGCGCCGACTGGCGGCTCGTGCGTGTGCCGGGCTCGTTCGAGCTCCCGGTCGCGTGCAAGGCGGCGCTGGACGCCGGAGCCGACGCCGCCGTGGCGCTCGGCGTGATCATCCGGGGCGGGACGCCTCACTTCGAGTATGTGTCGTCGGCGGCCACCGACGGCCTCACGCGCGTTGCCCTCGACACGGGGAAGCCGGTCGGCTTCGGCGTGCTCACCCTCGACGACGAGCAGCAGGGGCTCGATCGCGCGGGGCTGGAGGGCTCGAAGGAGGACAAGGGCGCCGAGGCGGCGGAGGCCGCGCTGCGCACGGCGCTCGTGCTCAACGAGCTGCGCGCGGGCTGAGGTCCCAGCCGCGAACGCGGTGCACGGCCGCCGTCTTGGGATAGCCGCCCGATGGCGGCCCGATCTCGAACAGATCGATCATCAGGAAGAGCGGGTACGCGGGAGCCTGTGCGAGCGCGCGCACGACGACGCCCTCGCAGCCGATGACCGTGCGATCCTGCTCCCAGATCGCCGTCCAGGTGTGCGGCTGTCCGGCATCCACCGGCACACTCACGTCTGCCATGTCGGTGTCGAGCCGCGGGTCGGCATGCGCTTTGATCCCTGTGCGTGAGCGCGTCGTCGCGCCCACGGCGTCGGCGTCGATCTCGCACACGCAGATCTCGCCCGCCTCTTCGTCGCCGCGATGCTCGGTGCCCACGAGCCACACCGCCGTCATGCAGCCGGCGTCGCGGGATGCCGTGATCGTGACGTCGACCCGTCCCGCCGTCGGCGCGAACAGGAGCCGCTCGGGAGTCTCGGTGCGCACGACGAGGCCGTCGAGCCGATGCCGGTGCGTGCCCCGGCGGGAGCCGACCGCCCCGGAGAAGACGCCGGTCTGAAGGTTCGACACGCGCAGGGGCGCGTCCTCGGGTCGCCAGTCGGGCTGATCGGCTTCGATGCGCAGCTCGAGCCCCGGCCGAAGCGGACGCACCCGCGCGGCGGAGCGCTCCGGCGTCGTCCACTGCGGCAGATAGTGCGACACCCACGTCGACGAGTCGACCGTGTCGCCCGTGAAGGCGTCGTCGAGGTCGGGGGCGCGGTCGGGCGGCGCGGGGAGCGGGTCGCCGGGGAGGAGCATGCCGCCAGTCTCTCGCCGACCCCCGACACGGGTTGACTGTGGGTCAGAACGCCGATGACAGGGGTGCGAAAGCGCCACCTTCAGCTACGCTGAGGGGCATGGAGATCCTGCGTCACGCTGTCGTCCTCGTCCACCTCGTCGGCTTCGCCGTGCTCTTCGGAGCGTGGGTCGTCGAGGCGGCCGGCAAGCGAGGCATCACCCGCCTCATGCACTGGGGCCTGGGCATCGCCCTGGCCGCCGGTCTCGTCCTGTCGGCACCCTGGGGTCTCGACCACGACCTCAACTACACCAAGATCGGCATCAAGATCGTCGTGCTGATCATCATCGGCGCGCTGCTGGGCATCGGCGCCGGGCGCGAGCGCAAGTCCGGGTCGGTCCCGGCGCCAGTCTTCTGGAGCATCGGCGTGCTGACGCTCCTGAACGCGGGCCTCGCCGTCATCTGGCGCTGACCGTTCGTCGCACAGACACCACCGCCCGTCGCATCAGCGGCGGGCGGTTCGTCGTGATGGGGCCCCGCGCACCGGCCGGTGTTTCACTGGAATGTCGTCCGCAGGAGCCCCACCGGCATCCCGAGACGCACGAGCCGCCTCCGCGCATCACCCCGCGCGCAGCGCGACACCGCTCGGCCCCACGAGGACCACGCATCCCCATCCGCGTCTTTTCAGGTACCTCATGTCCCACACCTCCGCTCCTCCTTCCCCGTCGATCACTCCCGCCAATCCCCGCTCGCGCGTCATCGCCGCGAGCCTCGTCGGCACGACGATCGAGTTCTACGACTTCTACGTCTATGCGACCGCCGCGGTGCTGGTCTTCCCGCTCCTCTTCTTCCCCACGGGCGACGAGACGACGGCTCTGCTCTCGTCGTTCGCCGTGTTCGGCGCCGCGATGATCGCACGCCCCATCGGCGCGGTCGTCTTCGGGCACTTCGGCGACCGCTTCGGCCGCAAGGCGACCCTCGTGGCGTCGCTGCTGACGATGGGCATCGCGACGTTCCTCATCGGCTGCCTGCCCACGTATAACGAGATCGGCTGGTGGGCCGCGCTCCTCCTGCTGATCCTGCGCCTGTTCCAGGGCTTCGCGCTGGGCGGCGAGTGGTCGGGCGCCGCGCTCGTGGCCACCGAGAACGCCCCCAAGGGCAAGCGCGCCTGGTACGGCACGTTCCCGCAGCTGGGCGCTCCGATCGGCTTCATCATCGCCAACGGCGTCTTCCTCATCATCAACTTCGCCCTCCCCCACCCCGACGGCGGCGCACAGCGCTCCGAGGAGTTCCTGTCGTGGGGCTGGCGCGTGCCGTTCCTGTTCTCGGCGATCATGGTCATCGTCGGCCTGTGGGTGCGTCTCAAGCTCGTCGAGTCGGAGACGTTCTCGACGGCCGAGAAGGCGGGCGCGATCCGCAGGTTCCCGCTGGGCGAGGTCATCCGCAAGCACTGGTGGCAGCTGATCCTCGGCACGTTCATCATGCTCGCGACCTACGTGCTCTTCTACCTGATGACGAGCTTCACGCTCTCCTACGGCACCAAGGCGACCATGGAGGGCGCACAGACGGCCGCAGAGTCCGCCGGCACCGCGTTCGACGCGGCGACGTACGTGCCGGGCCTCGGCTTCGGCTACACCGACTTCGTGATCATGCAGATCATCGGCGTCGTCTTCTTCGGGATCTTCACACTGCTGTCGGGCCCGATCGCCGACGCGGTCGGACGTCGCAGCCTGCTCATGTGGGTCACGGGCCTCATCGCCGTGTTCGGCCTGACGTTCAACGTGTTCCTGCTGCCGCAGGTAGACCCCAAGTTCACGGGTGCGCTCGTGCAGGCGTTCCTTGTGCTCGGCTTCATGCTGATGGGCGCGACGTTCGGCCCGATGGGGGCGATCCTTCCGGAGCTGTTCCCGACGAATGTGCGGTACACCGGCTCGGCCATCTCGTACAACGTGTCGTCGATCCTGGGCGCCGCCCTGGCCCCGATCGTCGCGGTCGCCCTGTGGGCTGCCGCGGGCGGCGAGCCGTGGCTCGTCGGCGTGTACCTGTCGGCATCCGCCGTGCTCACCTTCCTGTCGCTGTGGCTGTCGAAGGAGACGAAGGACGTCGATTACGAGAACAACATCGGCGTGGACGGAGAGGTCACGACCACGGTCTGACCCCGCTGACCCCGCACGCAGAAGAGCGGATGCCGTCCGGTGTGACGGCATCCGCTCTTCGCGTGTTCGCCTGTTTCGCGGGGCGTCAGTCGAGGAACAGGGCGCGGAGCCGCTTGGTCGTGAAGACGAGTCCGATCGCGATCATGACGACGTAGTACAGCAGGTGCCACAGCATTCCCGCGTGAAGGATGCCGGTGGTGAGTCCGCGGATGAGCTCCACGCCGTGCCACAGCGGGAGCGCCATGACGATCTGCTGCACCCAACCGGGGTAGATCGAGATCGGGTAGAACGTGGCCGAGAAGAGGAACATGGGCAGCAGGACGAAGTTGATCCAGTCCATGTGCTGGAACGTCTTCATGTAGCTCGTGATCGCCATGCCGATGCTCGCGAAGCCGAACGCGATCAGCAGCACGGCCGGCAGGGCGAGCACGGCGGTCCACGCGAGATTGAGCCCCATGATCTGCATGATGATCATGAAGCCCGTCGCGTAGAGCAGGCCGCGCAGAAGGGCGTAGAGGATCTCGCCGAGGGCGACGTCGAGCGGACCGAGCGACGTCGAGAGCATGCCCTCGTAGAGCTTGCCGTAGTTGAGCTTGAAGAAGACGTTCCACGTCGAGTCGTAGATGGCGCCGTTCATGGCGGACACGGCGAGCAGCGCCGGCGCGATGAAGGCGGCGTAAGGAATCTCGACGCCCTGCGACGTCTGCACGTCGCCGATGAGCGCGCCGAGGCCGATGCCCATCGACAGCAGGTAGAACACGGGCTCGAAGAAGCCCGACAGCACGACGACCCAGCTCGACGACCGCGCCGCGATCAGACCGCGCTGCACGACGGCGCCGGGGTTGCCCGCCCACAGGGCACGCACGCCGCCGCTGCGGACGGGGGTCTCGGCGACGACGGCGGTCATTTCGCGAGCCTCTCGGTGAAGATGCGACGGCCCCACAGGTAGCCGACGACGATGAGCACGAGCAGGTAGCCGATGTGGACGACGACCATGCCGGGCGCGACCGCCGCGCCGTAGGTGGCGACACGGCCGAGCTCGGCGCCGTGCCACAGCGGCGAGATCCATCCGATCCACTGCAGCCACACCGGGAGCGTGTCGAGCGGGTAGAACGTGCCGGAGAACAGGAACATCGGCATGAAGAGGAACCGCTGCACGAGGGCGAACTGTCCCCTGTCGTCTTCGAGGGAGCCCGCGTACGCCATGAGCGGGATGCCGAACGCGAGTCCCGCGGCGACGCCGGCGACGATCGACAGCCAGCCCGTCGACGTGAGCGGCACGGTGTCGACGAAGAAGTCGAACAGCCACAGGAAGAGGTAGTAGGCCGCGACCGCGACGAGCATGCGGGCCGTGGCCCCCGCGATGACTCCGTTCGCGATCTGGGGGCTGCCGAGCGGCGAGGCGTTGAACCCATAGAAGTAGCGCCGCCACTTGAAGCCCGCCATGACGGGATAGGTCATCTCCTCGGATGCCACGGCGATCGCCGCCGTGACCAGAAGCGCGGGCGCGACGAACACGAGGTAGTCGACCTCCTGCCCGTGGTCGACGACGGGCACCTGGATGAGGGCGGCGAGGCCGATCGCAAGACCCAGCAGGTACATGACGGGCTGCCCCAGCGCGCCGACGATGATCGTCCAGCCGTACGCGCGCATCGCGCGCACCATGTGCTCGGTGACGTACCAGCTGCCGAAGCGACGCGGCCTGCGGCCCCACTCGAGGGCCTCGCGGCGGAGCTCGTCGAGCGAGACCTCGGCAGACGACGGCGACGCGATGCTCATTCGATCAGCGACCTTCCCGTGAGACGGAGGAAGACGTCTTCGAGGCTCGACCGGCGCACCAGGCTGGTGATCGGGTGGAGACCGTCGGCGGTGACGCGCTCGAGCACCGCCTCGCCGTCGTACGCGTAGATGAGGATGCGGTCGGGCAGCACCTCGACGCGGTCGCCGACGCCCTGGAGCTGCGCGGCGACCTGCTCATTGCGGTCGGAGCCGAAGCGCAGCTCGACGACCTCGCGGCTGGAGTGCTCCCGGATGAGCGACGCGGGCGTGCCCTCGGCCATGATCCGCCCCTTGTCGACCACGATGAGGCGGTCGCACAGCTGCTCGGCCTCGTCCATGTAGTGCGTTGTGAGCACGAGGGTCGTGCCACGCTCCTTCAAGCGGAAGAGGCGGTCCCAGAGCACGTGGCGCGCCTGCGGGTCGAGTCCGGTCGTCGGCTCGTCGAGCAGAAGGATCCGCGGGTCGTTGATGAGGCCGCGAGCGATCGTGAGCCGGCGCTTCATGCCGCCGGAGAGCTGGTCGACCTTGTTCTTGGCCTTGTCCTCGAGCTGCGCGAAGGCGAGCAGCTCGTCGGCGCGCTGGTGGCACACCTTGCCGGGAAGCCCGAAATAGCGCCCGTAGATGTACAGGTTCTCGCGCGCGTTGAGCTCGCCGTCGAGGTTGTCCTGCTGCGGGACGACGCCCAGGCGCGAGCGGATCTCGGGACCGTAGCGGTCGGGGTCGAGCCCGAGGATCGACAGGTCTCCCGACGTGCGGGTCGAGACGGCGCCGATCATCTTCATGGTCGTCGACTTGCCGGCGCCGTTCGGCCCCAGCAGGCCGAACGACTCGCCGGGC
>CALANM010000144.1 GCA_937926065.1 uncultured Microbacterium sp. | reverse complement strand
GCCGGTGGGGCGTTGATGACGACGACGGAGGTGGAGAACTTCCCCGGCTTCATCGACGGTGTGCAGGGGCCGGAGTTGATGGCGTCGATGCGGGCGCAGGCAGAACGGTTCGGCGCGCGCATCCTGATGGATGACGCGACCGGTCTGGACCTGGCAGGCCCGGTGAAGACGATCACGACCGGTAGCGGTGAGGCCCACCGGGCGAAAGCGGTGGTCCTGACGATGGGGTCCGCGTACCGCAAGCTCGGCCTCCCCGAAGAGGAGCGCCTGTCCGGCCACGGGGTCTCGTGGTGTGCGACCTGCGACGGGTTCTTCTTCCGCGAGCAGCACATCGCCGTGGTCGGCGGTGGGGATTCCGCGATGGAGGAGGCCCTGTTCTTGACGCGGTTCGCGTCGAAGGTCACGCTCGTGCACCGGCGCGATGAGTTCCGGGCCTCTCGGATCATGGCCGAGCGGGTGCTGGCCGATTCGAAGATCGAGATCGCCTGGAACAGTGAGGTCGCCCAGATCCTCGGCGACGACCGGGTGGCCGGGCTGCGGCTGCGCGACACCCTCACCGGCGCCGAACGCACCCTGGACGTGACCGGGGTGTTCGTCGCGATCGGGCACGACCCGCGCTCCGAACTCGTCACCGGGCAGGTCGACACCGACCCGGACGGGTATGTGCGGGTCGCGCATCCATCGACGGCCACGAACGTGCCGGGCGTGTTCGCTGCCGGTGATCTGGTCGATCACACGTACCGGCAGGCGATCACTGCCGCGGGCACCGGCTGCGCCGCAGCCCAGGATGCCCAGCACTATCTCTCCCATCTCGCCCCCGCCGCCCAGCCGGCTCCCGTTCTGGAGGTCTCCGCATGAACACCGTCACCCCCGTCACCGACGCGACCTTCCAGAGCGAGGTGATCGAAGCCGAGCTGCCCGTCGTGGTCGATATCTGGGCGGCCTGGTGCGGGCCGTGCAAGGCGATCGCCCCGATCCTCGACCAGCTCGCCGAGGAGTATGCGGGGCGAGTGAAGATCGTGAAGGTCGACGCCGATGCGAATCCGGAGGCCGTGACCGCGGCCGGGGTGACGTCGATCCCGACGCTCGGGTTCTACCGGGCCGGGGAGCGGGTGGACGTGCTGATCGGCGCGCACCCGAAGCCCGTGTACGCGGCGAAGATCGAGGAGCTGCTCGCATGACCCAGACGAACACCGCCCCTACCACGGCGACCCCGAAGCGGCTGTCCACGCTGGACAAGTGGCTGCCGCTGTGGATCGGCCTCGCGATGGTCGCGGGCCTCCTGTTGGGACGCTTCGTTCCCGCGCTCTCCGACGCACTGTCCGCGATGGAGGTCGGCGGGATCTCCGTGCCGATCGGGCTGGGCCTGCTGGTGATGATGTACCCGGTGCTCGCGAAAGTGCGTTACGACAAGGTCGCCGCCGTCACCGGCGACAAGCGCCTCCTCGTCTCCTCGCTCGTGCTGAACTGGCTGGTCGGTCCCGCAGTGATGTTCGCCCTCGCCTGGCTGTTCCTCCCGGACCTGCCCGAGTACCGCACGGGGCTGATCATCGTGGGGCTCGCCCGCTGCATCGCGATGGTCGTGATCTGGAACGACCTGGCCTGCGGCGACCGCGAGGCCACCGCCGTGCTCGTCGCGATCAACTCGGTCTTCCAGGTCGTGATGTTCTCCGTGCTCGGCTGGTTCTACCTCACCGTGCTGCCCGGCTGGCTCGGCCTCGACACCCAAGGCCTGGAGGTGTCGGTGTGGCAGATCGCGCTAAACGTGCTCGTGTTCCTCGGCGTCCCGCTGATCGCCGGGTTCGCGTCCCGGTTCATCGGTGAACGCCGTAAGGGCCGCGAGTGGTACGAGGAGAGGTTCCTTCCCCGGGTCGGGCCGTGGGCGCTGTACGGGCTGCTGTTCACCATCGTGCTGCTTTTCGCGCTGCAGGGTGAGGCGGTCACCCAGAACCCGCTCGACGTGGCCCGGATCGCGCTGCCGCTGCTGGTCTACTTCGGCCTCATGTGGTTCGCCGGGCTCCTGCTCGGCAAGACCCTCGGGCTCGGGTACGCGCGGTCGACGACGCTGGCGTTCACCGCGGCGGGCAACAACTTCGAGCTCGCGATCGCGGTCGCCATCGGCACCTTCGGCGCCGCCTCCGGGCAGGCCCTCGCAGGGGTGGTCGGCCCGCTCATCGAGGTGCCCGTGCTCGTCGGCCTCGTCTACGTCTCCCTCTGGGCGGCGAAGGCCTGGTTCCACACCGACCCCTACGCGACGGAAGCCGTCACCGAATCGAGGACGTCATGACCGACACGACCGTGATCCCCGACGCCGAGGCGTGCGCGCCGTCCTCGACGCACGCGATCGGACAGGATGCCGCCACCACCGTGGCCGGCGCACTCAAATCGCTCGCCGACCCGCTCCGGCTGCGGATGCTGTCCGCGATCGCCACCGACCCGCGCGGCGAGTCGTGCGTGTGCGATCTCGCCGAGCTCGCCGAGGTGTCCCAGCCGACCGTCTCCCACCACTTGAAAGTCCTCAAAGACACCGGGATACTCGCCTCGGAGCGGCGCGGCACCTGGGTCTGGTACCGGATCACCCCGGCACGGCAGCGCGCCGTCGCCGCGCTCCTGGACGCGTTCGCACCAGCCGCGGTCTCAGGTGAGCCGGAGCAGCCCGAGGTCCGGGCTGAGGCGCTGCGCGACATGGACGCCCGCGTCACCCGCCTCGCCGAGGAACTCGCGGACGAGCTGACCGGCCTGAACCGGGACCTCGTGATCGCGATCGTCCGGGAGTCCTACGCGGGCCTGGTGCGGTCGGCGAAAGTGACTCGGCACATGATCCCGCTCACCGAGCGGTTCGCGAGGCAGCGGCTGGCCGATCTCACCCGGGACCGCGCGGCGGGAACACCGCAGGTGCTGTTCGTGTGCGTGCAGAACGCCGGCCGCTCCCAGCTCGCCGCCGCCCTTCTCAATCAGCTCGCTGGCGGCACCGTCATCGCACGCTCGGCCGGGTCGACCCCGGCGTCGGACGTGCACCCGCACGTGCGCTCTCTGCTGACCGAGATCGAGGGCGAACCAGAGGCGGCGACGGCGTTCCCGAAGCCGCTCACCGACGACGCCGTCCGCGCCGCCGACGTCGTGATCACGATGGGGTGCGGGGACGTGTGCCCGATCATCCCGGGAGTCCGCTACGAGGACTGGGCCGTGGGCGACCCTGCCCTCGCCTCCCCGGAAGGGGTCGCGGCGATCCGCGACGACATCGAAACCCGCGTCCGCGCACTCCTCACCACCCTCACCACCTGAACGAAAGAAGCGAACCGAACATGACCGATCACAAGCCTTCCGTGCTGTTCGTCTGCGTCCACAACGCCGGCCGCTCCCAGATGGCCGCGGGCTACCTCCGCCACCTCGCCGCCGGCCGGGTCGAGGTGCGCTCGGCCGGTTCCATGCCCGCCGAGCAGATCAACCCCGTCGCGGTCGAGGCCATGCGCGAGGAAGGCATCGACATCACCGCCGAGCAGCCGAAGATCCTCACGACCGAGGCCGTGCAGGACTCCGACGTGGTGATCACGATGGGCTGCGGGGACGCGTGCCCGTTCTTCCCCGGCAAGCGGTACGAGGACTGGAAGCTCGACGACCCCGCCGGGCAGGGCATCGACGCGGTCCGCCCGATCCGCGACGACATCAAGCAGCGCATCGAGACGCTGCTCGCTGAACTCCTCGACTGAACGGAGCACCGAACGAGTGAGGGGCAGCAACCAGACGGTTCCTGCCCCTCGTGCTTCCGAACGGCTCAGCGACCCACCGGTGCCGCACCGAGCTGGATGAGCTGCGGTGCAGGCGCACAGCACGACCCCGTGCCGGCGGCCTCGTCCGGGGCGTCGAACAGGCCCGCCCCACCGCACACGCCGGTGTCCGGGAGGACCAGATCGACCCGCTCGGCGGCCGCACGGTCACCGGCGATCGCGGCGACGACACTGCGGACCTGTTCGAACCCGGTCAGCGCGAGGAATGTCGGCGCGCGCCCGTAGGACTTCGCCCCGACGATGTAGAACCCCGGCTCGGGATGCTCCAGGTCCGCGGCCCCGGTCGCCCGGACCGAGCCACAGGAGTGCAGGTTCGGGTCCACCTCGACGGCGACCTTCGCCGGCGCCTGCAGCCGCAGGTCGAGATCGAGACGGATCTCGGAGAGGAACGACAGGTCAGGCCGGAACCCGGTCGACACGAACACACGCGAGGCCGGGTCCAGCCTGCGACCGTCTTCGGCGACGAGCACCGCCTGCCCGTCCTCGAGGACGACCTGATCGGTGCGGAACCCGGTGACGAGGTCCACGAGCCCACCCTCGACGGCCTGCTTCGCCCGCTGACCCAGCGCACCGCGCTCCGGCAGCTCGTCCGCCACACCGCCGCCGAACGTGTTGCCGACCGTGCCGCGGCGCAGCACCCACGTGATCCGCGTCCCCGGCTCCCGCTTCGCGACCCGCGACAAGATCCCGATCGTGGTCGCAGCAGAGTGCCCGTTGCCGACCACGACAACATGCCGGCCGGCCAGACCCGCCGCGTCCTCGATCCCGGGAATGCGATGATCCAGGAGTCCCGCATCGACTGCGGCCCGCTCGCCCAGCGCGGGAAGACCGTCAGCTCCGGCAGGGCTCGGGGTGCCCCAGGTGCCCGACGCGTCGATCACCGCACCCGCCTCGATGCACTCCTCCGTGCCGTCCGTACGGCGAACGTGCACGACGAACGGCTGCTCGGCACGTCCGGCATCGACCGAGAGATCCCGCCCCTTCCGGCCCACGCCGACGACCCGCGCCCCGTACCGCACCCGGTCGCCGAGCACAGCCGCGAGAGGCGCGAGGTAGCCGTCGATCCACTGCGCCCCGGTCGGATACCCCTTCTCCGGAACCACCCATCCGGAGGGCTCCAGCAGACGACGAGACGCGGCGTCGGTGAGTTCCGACCACGGCGAGAACATGCGCACATGCCCCCACTCAGCTACCGCCGCCCCGGGACCATCGCCGGCTTCCAGGACGAGCGGTTCGAGCCCGCGCTCACGCAGATGAGCCGCAGCGGCCAGCCCCTGGGGACCGGCTCCGATCACGACGACGAGTTCCATACCAACCTCCACACATTGACGATCTTCGATGCGTCAAGCCTGCCCAACCCATCGACAGCTGTCAATACGTGATGCAGAATAGGTGCATGGCCACTCTCCCCATGACGATCGACGCGACATCCCCGCAAGCATCATGCTGCCCGCCCGCGGCCGACGCCATGGTCGACGACGCGACCGCGCAGGACCTCGCGAAGGTGTTCAAAGCGCTCGGGGACCCGAACCGCGTCAAGCTGTTCTCGCTGATCACCGCCAGTGCGAGCGGGGAGATGTGCGTGTGCGACCTCACCGCCCCGGTCGGCCTCTCCCAGCCGACAGTGTCGCACCACATGAAACTCCTCGTCGAAGCCGGGCTCGTCACCCGAGAGCAGCGCGGCAAGTGGGCGTACTACCAGCCCACGATCGGCACCCTCGCCAACGCCGCACGGGCGTTCACCGCCTGATGCAGCCGCTCCGGTTCCGGCCGATGGTCAGGTCTGACTGGCCCGACGTCGCGACGATCTACCAGGCGGGAATCGCCACCGGGCACGCGACCTTCGAATCAGCCACGCCCGCAGACTGGGCGGCCTTCGCCGCAGGCAAGCATCCGAATCTCAGCGTCGTCGCCGTCGATTCCACCGACCGCATCCTCGGCTGGGCCGCCGCATCTCCCGTGTCCGCCCGGACGGTGTACGCGGGCGTCGTCGAACACTCCATCTACATCCACTCCGAAGCCACAGGGCACGGCGTCGGAACCCAGCTCCTGAGCACGTTTCTCGATCTCGCCGATCACGCCGGCATCTGGACCATCCAGTCGTCGATCTTCCCCGAGAACACCCCGAGCCTGCGACTCCACGAACGCGCCGGGTTTCGCGTCGTCGGTCGACGAGAACGCATCGCCCGCATGGCGCATGGACCCCACGCCGGCCGCTGGCGCGACACCATCCCCGTGGAACGCCGCACCCCCGACCACGACGCCGACGAGCAGAGTGAGGGTGCATCTTCCACGAACATGCACCCTCACACCCGCCCAACGACACCTCAACCCGCATCTTCACGCTGAACCGCCTTCAGGAATCCTGAACTTGCGGGGAATATCGAGCATCGGAGACCGAGTGTCGAAGGCCTGCAACTCAGCGGGGTGCAACTGGTGTTGCACGACGTAGGAGGATTCTTTGATGCGCCAGAGTCCTTGTCCGGTGCCCAGGGCGGGCAACAGTTTCCGCTCCGCGCCGGTGAGTCCGAGCGCCTGCGCGGTAGCGCCGAGCTGGTCGGATTCTTGCCGGTAGATGATCCTGGTCTCCGCGTTCGCGAGCAGTGACGACGCAAGCGCGCGCATCGCCGACCCCTGGTCTCCGATGTTCTCGAGGTCGCTGAGCTTGTGGAAAATGAGCAGGTTCGCGAGGCCGTAATGTCTCGCGAGGCGCCAGTGGGCGTCCATGCGACGCAGCAGGGACGGGTGCGACATCAGCCGCCACGCTTCGTCGTAGACGACCCACCGTTGCCCACCGTTCGGGTCCAGCAGCGCGGACTCCATCCACGCAGACGAGCACTTCATCAGCACCGAGATCAGGGTGCTGTCCTCCACGACGCGGGACAGGTCCAGGGAGAGCATCGGCAGCGACGGGTCGAACCGGACCGTAGACGGGCCGTCGAACAGGCCCTGTAGGTCCCCGGCGACCAGGCGCCGCAGCGCGTGCCCGACCAGTCGCCCGTCCTCGGCCAGCCGCCCGTCGGTATCCCCGGAGCGGTCGGGGGCGAGGATGCGGTCGACCACCATCGGCGGGATCGGCACCGAACTCTGGGAGGCCGTGGCGCGCAGGGCGACGTCGATCGCGGTGTGCTCCAACGGCGCCAAAGACCGCTCCAGCACGGTCTCCGCGAGTGCGCCGATCAGATCCCGCCGGCGGGCGGCGACGGTGGTGGCCCATTCGTCCTCGGCGACCCCGGCCGGGCGGTAGCCCTCATCGAGCGGGTTCAGGCGGGCGCCGAGCCCGTGTTGGCCTGAAAGCGAGGACCCCTGATGCTCATCCGCACCCTCTGGACACTCAGCGCCCAGACCCGCGCCATTCTGCGCCGTCGGATGCCCACCAACATCCTGCTCGACAAGCTCCGCACCCGACGCGGCCTCAAGTGGGGCGTCCCCGCGATGGGGCTCGGTCTCGCCTACCTGCTCATCGCGGCGGCCAGCATCACGCTCATCAACGGAGGCTGGCCGCAAGGGCTCTCTCTTTGCCCCGCCGCGGCCTTTGCCGTAAAGTTGATAGAACTCGACGCAAGTTTAGGAGCGAAGGGAGTTGTGTTCGATGCGTCGTTTCCGAAACGGGCTAAAGACGGCCGT
>CALANM010000143.1 GCA_937926065.1 uncultured Microbacterium sp. | reverse complement strand
GCTAGCCCTCGGTGCCGACGTCCACACCGGCACGGCGACCGCCCGAGTTCAGGGCGTGATGGTGGGGATGGATGCCAGGAGCCGCCGCGTGTACGCCACCTGCGGCGCCAGCAGCACCTTCTCGGTGGGCCCCTCCTCGACGATGCGGCCGTCCTTCATCACGATGACGTCGTCGCACAGGTTCTGGACGACTCCGATGTCGTGAGAGACCAGCACGAGGGTCAGCCGCTGCCTCGCGCGCAGCTCGCGCACAAGGTCGAGGATCTGCGCACGCACCGTGACGTCGAGCGCCGACAGCGGCTCGTCACCCATGAGGAGCCGCGGCCGGTGGACGATCGCGCGTGCGAGCGCGATGCGCTGGCGCTGACCGCCCGAGAACTCGTGGGGGAACCGCTCGGCCATGCCGGGCTCGAGGCCGACGTCTTCGAGCACTTCGCGCACGCGCGCGCGGCGATCGCCCTCGATTCCCAGAGCCCACAGCGGCTCGCCGACGATGCGACCGACGCTCATGCGCGGGTCGAGGGAGGCGTAGGGGTCCTGGAACACGATGCCGGTCTCGCGTCGCAGCCAGTGGAGCGCGCGGGCGCCGGCGCGCGGGTCGACGGCGCGTCCGCCGAACTCGACCGTGCCGGACGTGGCGATGTCGAGGCCCAGCAGCAGGCGGATCAGTGTCGACTTGCCTGAGCCGGACTCCCCGATGACGCCGAGCGCAGAGCCTTCGCGCACGTCGACGTCGGCGTCGTCGAGAGCGGTCGTCCACCGCTTCTGCTCGAACAGGCGCGAGCGAGGAGCGGGGAAGGCGCGCGTGAGTCCGCGGCCGCGCAGCAGGACGTCGGTCATGAGGCGCCTCCCGGGCGCCAGAGCGTCGCAGTCGCATCGCGCAGGAGTCCCTGCGTGATGGGGGACTGCGGTGTGGTCAGAAGCGATGACAGCGGGCCGTGCTCGACCACTCGGCCGTTCTCGAGCACGAGCGCATGGGACGCGACCTGTGAGAGAACGGCCAGATCGTGCGTGATGAAGACCAGCGACATGCCGTCGGTCTCGACGAGCGACGCCAGCAGCTCCAGGATCTCGGCCTGGATCGTGACGTCGAGGGCCGTCGTCGGCTCGTCGGCGATGAGCAGGCGCGGTCGGCAGGCGAGGGCCATCGCGATCGCCACGCGCTGGCGCTGGCCGCCCGACAGCTGGTGCGGGTACCGGCGCACGATCTGCGCGGGGTCCGGGAGCCGCACGCGCTCTGCCTCGGCGATGGCGCGGTCGAGCGCTTCGCGGCGAGGGAGGCCCTCGTGGATGCGGATCGACTCGGCGATCTGACGGCCGACGGTGCGGATGGGGTTCAGCGCCGTACGCGGCTCCTGGAAGACGATGCCGATCTCGTCGCCTCGGAGCTCCGCGAGTTCACGGTCGGACAGGCCGATGAGCTCTCGACCGTTCCAGCGGATGCTCCCCGAGGCCGTCGCGCCCTCCGGAAGGAGGCCGAGCAGGGCGAGCGCCGTGAGCGACTTGCCCGATCCCGACTCGCCGATCAGGCCCACACGGGCGCCGTCGGGCACGTCGAAGGAGATGCCGTCGACCACCCGGCGCCCGCCGATGTCGACGATGAGGTCGCGCACTTCAAGACTCACGCGATCACCGCCGGCTGATGTGTCTGTGCCTCGGACTCGCGTCGGGACAGTGTCGGATCGGTGGCCTCGCGCAGGGCGTCGCCGAGCAGGTTGAGGCCGAGGACGGTCAGCGTGATCGCCAGCCCTGGCCACACGACGCTGCCGGGGTAGACGGAGATGTACGCCTGAAGCTCCTTCAGCAGCAGTCCCCAGGAGGGCTCGGTCGACGGGGCGCCGAAGCCCAGGTAGCTGAGGCCCGCCTCGGCGAGCACGGCGACGGCCATGCCCCACGACAGCTGCACGATGAACACGGGTGCGACGTTGGGAAGCAGGTGCCGCCACAGGTTCTGGAACGGCGTCAGGCCGCTCGCGCGCCCCGCCAGCACGAAGTCGCTGTGCAGCACGCGGCGCAGTTCGGGCCGGGTGACGCGGGCGATGTTGACTCCGAAGCCGATCCCCACCGAGAAGATGACGACCGCGAGAGAGCCGCCCCACACGGACGAGATCATCATGGCGATCAGGAGCACGGGGAACGCGATGAGGATGTCGACGACGACCGCGACCGTCTCGCGCACCCACCGCGTCGTGAGGGCGCCGAGGGTCGCGAGCACGAGTCCGATGAGGGTCGCGACGAGGCCGGCGCCCAGCGCCACCCAGACGGTCGTGCGTGCACCCGCCATGAGGAGGCTCAGGATGTCGCGTCCGGAGTTGTCCGTGCCCAGCAGGTGCGGCCAGCCCGGCGGTGACCACCGGGCAGCGATGTCGACGCGCTGGGGATCGAACGGAAGCCAGAGCTGAGCGACGAGGGCCACGACGCCGATGACGACGACCACGGCGAGTCCGAAGCGTCCTGTCGAGAGGGCCCACAGGCGCCGGAGCCAGAGGAGGCGGATCATTCGGCCTCCCGCTGTCGGGGATCGATGAGCCGGTGCAGGAGGTCGACGACGAAGCCGACGACGAGCACGAAGCCCGTGAGCACGAGGAGCTCGCCCTGCACCTTGGGCAGGTCCCGGTTGCCGACATCTGCCACGAGCATGCGGCCGATGCCGGGCAGACCGAACAGCTGCTCGATCACGACGGCGCCCACGATGATGCCGGCGACCTGCAGTCCGAGCACCGTGATGATCGAGAGGCCGACGTTGGGCAGACCGTGCCGCAGGAGTGCCTGGGTGCGGGTGAGTCCCTTGGCTGCGGCCGTGCGCACGTAGTCCTGCCCGACGGCCTGCAGGGTGGCTGACCGCACGAACCGCAGGAGCATCGCGCCCTCGATGACGCCGATCGTGAGCGCGGGGAGCAGGAGCGAGCGCAGCGCGGCGGCGGGGTCGGCCCAGCCGGCGCGCGGGAAGCCCTGTGCGGGCAGCCATCCGAGCCATACGGCGAACACGATCACGAGCATCATGCCGGCCCAGACGACGGGGACCGCGGCCAATGCCTGCGCGCCGACGTTGAGGGCGGTGCCGTCGGCGCGGCCGCGGCGCATCGCCGACAGCACTCCGAACGGGAGCGCGAGGAGCATCGCGAACGTCATCGCGAGCAGCCCGAGCGGCACCGTCACCTCGGCCTTCTCGAGCAGCTCGTCCACGACCGCCTTGCCTGTCAGCTGCGACGTCCCGAGGTCGCCCGTGAGAATGCCGCCCAGCCACGCGCCGTACTGCGCGACGAGCGGCTCGTCGAGGCCCAGGCGGTCGCGGATGGCGGCGAGCTGCTCCGGTGTGGCGTTCACCCCGGCGATGAGCTGCGCGACATCGCCGGGGAGAACCCGCAGCGTGAGGAAGATCAGCGCACTGGCGACGAACAGGCCGAGCAGCAGCAGGGCCAGTCTCGTCAGTGCGTACCGGATCACTCCGCGCTCTTGACCGCTTCGGCGAGGTTGAAGCGCTCGTTCACGTTGATCGAGGGGATGCCGGCGACGTTCGTGCCGACCGCGACCACCGATGCGCCGTTGTACAGCCAGTCGGCCGCGTGGTCCTCAGACACGATCCGGGCGGCCTGCGCGAGCAGATCGGCCGCCGTCTCCTCATCGGTCGCGGCGATCGATTCGGTGAACAGGCGCTGCACCTCGGGATTGTCATATGTGAAGTAGTACGCCGGGTTCGCCCAGTTCTCGAAGTCGCGCGCCTCGGTGTGGAGGACGAAGCTCAGGTCGTAGTCCTGATTGATGTACACGTCGTTGAGCCAGGTCGGGAACTCGACGGCCTCGACCTTGAGCGTGATGCCGACGTCGTTCAGGTTCGACACGAGGATCTGCGACACCGTCGTCCCGTAGCCGTTGTAGAGGGTCAGCGTGAGCGTGAGGTCTTCGGCGCCGGCCTCCTGGAGGAGGGCCTTGGCGGCCTCGGGGTCGAACGGCGCGACGTCCGACAGGTCTTCGTAGCCGGGGTCGAGCTCGGGGATCGGTCCGTACATGGTCTGTCCGGCTCCGAGCGCCTGGACGATCGACTCCTTGTCGATCGCCTGGCGGATCGCCTGGCGCACGCGCACGTCGTCGAGCGGCGTCTTCTTGGAGTTGAAGGCCAGCGTGCCCTTGTCGGTGGAGGCGCCGAGGCTCAGTACGAAGTCGCCGTTGGCCTCGATCTGCTCCTTGAGGGTCGCGTCGAAGCCGGTGACGACGTCGAGGTCGCCGGCGAGTGCGGCGTTGAGGGCGGCCTGCGTGTCCGGGATGTAGGAGAACACGATCTCGGCGACCTGCGCCTTGTCGCCCCAGTAGTCCTCGTTGCGGACGAAGGTGATGCTGTCGCCCTGCTTCCAGTTCTCGAGCATGAAGGGACCGGTGCCGTTGGCGTCGACCTTGCGGTCGGTCTTGTCGCCCTTCTTCAGGATGAGGCCGGCGCGGCCGGTGAGGTTCCAGAGGAGCGTCGAGTCGGGCTCCGAGAGGGTCAGGGTGATGACCTGGCCGTCGGCGCTGATGTCGGACACCTTCGCAAGGCGGGCGGAGTCGCGGTACGACTCGTTGTCCTTCACCTGCTCGATCGACCACACGACGTCTTCCGGCTTCAGCTCGCTGCCGTCGTGGAAGAGCACGCCCTCGCGGAGCGTGAAGGTGTAGGTGAGACCGTCGTCGGAGACGTCGTACTCGCTCGCGAGGGCGGGGACGATCTCCTGCTCGGGAGTGCGCGAGACGAGGCCCTGGTAGACGTTGTCGATCAGGATCTGATCGAGCGCGGCGCCCGACGTCTCACGGATGTCGAGGTTGGACGGCTCGAGCACGAGCCGGACGTTGAGCGTCGCGTCGGGGTCGGGCGTCAGGTCTGTCGACGTCGGAGCGGGCTGTCCGCCGCCGGAGCAGGCGGACAGCAGCAGCGCGCCGGATGCCAGCAGAGCGGCGGCGGCGAGAGCGGTTCGACGAAGCATGTGTGGGGACGGTCCTTTCACAAGGGGCAGGCGCCGCGTCTTCGTGGTCACCGGGCTTCTCGGTCACTCGCGACTGGCCTGCCGACTCGGGTGCGCGTAACAGCCTAGAGTCAGCGGGGGAGTTCCAGGTCATCGTGCGTCATGAACGTTCGCGAATCGTCACCGCGCCAGATGGGCGATGCGCCGGCCGAGCTCGACCGGCACGTCTTCCTGCACGTTGTGGCCCGCGGGCATGTCGATCACGTCGGCCAGCGGCACGCGGGCACGGAACTCCGCGGCATCCTTCTCGGTGACGAAGCCGCGCTCGCCGCGGATGAGCGTGATGGGCGCGCGCACGACGGCCAGGTCGTCCCAGCCGGATGCCGACAGCGCGCTGCGCACGGCGTCCTGCTGCCGGTCGGCCTTCGCGGCCGCCTCGGGATCGGCGGCCAGGGCGCTCGCGAGGCGCGCGAAGTGGTGCTTCCACTCGACCCGCCCGTCGGGGCGCACACGGGAGTTGAGGAACACTCCGCGGGCGGCGGCCTCCGGAGATCCGCCGAGCCCGAACGACAGTGCACGCTCGACGAGCTCCTCGCGGGAGGCCCAATCGGTGGGTCCGGCGAAGAAGGCTCGGATCTGCGCGGCGTTGCCGTCGGGGTCGATCCCCGGCGTGATGTCGATGACGACGAGCGCGCGCACGATGTCCGGATGTCGTGCGGCGAGCGCCGCCGCCGTCAGCCCGCCCAGCGACTGGCCGACGAGCACCTGCGGCCGGTCGGTCCAGGCAGCCAGGGCGGGGGCGACGTCGGCGGCCAGCGTCGAGCCGGTGTATGCGGCGTCGTCGCGCCACGAGGAGTCGCCATGGCCGGGGAGGTCGATCGCGAGGGCGGGGAGACCCAGTGCGAGGACCGTCGTGTCCCACGTGTGGGCGTTGAGCCCCGCGCCGTGGAGGAAGGTGACGACCGGCTCGCCGTCGCCGTAGCGCAGGGCGCTGACGGTGCGCCCGTCCGGAAGGGCGTACGTCAGTCGGGTGACCGGCGGCGGCGCGTCGAGGCCGAGCTGCGCGGCCTGGGCCGGCAGGAACTGGAACTCGTCGTCGGGCAGCCCGCCGGGCATGACCTCGTTGTGCATGACTACAGTCTGCCCGAGACGCAGGCGGTGGATGCGACCCGATCACGCCCCGCGCCGTGACGCGACGCGTGGGCGGCCGCCGCGCGGGGCAGTCGCCGCGCGGGGCAGTCGCCGTAGGCTGTCGGCATGACCCAGGAACGACGCGTGCACCTCTCGCGCTCGGCACGCCCGGCGTACGACGCCCTCGAGTCCTTCTCGCAGACCGTCGGCCAGCTGGCGGCCGAGGCGGGCATCGACGCCCGGCTCAAAGAGCTCGTCCTCACATACGCCTCGCAGCTCAACGGCTGCGCCTACTGCGTCCGTATCCACGTGGATCGCGCGGTCACGGCGAACGTCACCGCCGATGAGATCGCGCAGCTGCAGGCATGGCGCGAGTCGGGCGTCTTCACGGCGCGGGAGCGCGCGGCTCTCGAACTCACCGAGTGCTATGTCTACATCCACGAAGACGGCATCCCCGACGACGTGTATGACCGCGTCGGAGGCGTCCTCTCGGAGCAGGAGTACGTCGCGCTCAGCTGGCTGCTCGTGTCGATCAACGCGTTCAACCGCATCGCGATCGCCGGAAAGTACGCCGTGCCGCCGCGCCGTGCGGCCGCCGCCGAGGCCGATGGCTGAGGTCCCCGGCGCTCTGAACTTCCGCGACGTCGGGGGTCTTCCCGCCGTCGGCGGCGCGACCCGGCACGGGGTGCTGTTCCGCTCGGGCAACCTCGCGCGCGTGAAAGGCGACGGGCGAGAGGCGCTTCGTGCGCTCGGGGTGCGCAGCATCGTCGACCTGCGTGAGGACGCCGAAGTCGCCTACGAGCCCACGGCCCTCGGCGACCTGCCGATCACTCTCCAGCGGGTGCCGCTGTTCGCCGGCTCCCTGGCATCCTTCTTCGAGTCCGACGTCACGCTCGACGAGCTGTACCGCTCGCTCATCGAGGCCTCGGGGGCGTCGCTCGTCGACGTCGTCCGGCATGTCATCACGGGGCCGCCCGTGCTCGTGCACTGCACGGTCGGCAAGGACCGCACGGGCGTGGTCGTCGCACTCACGCTCGCCGCGGCGGGAGTGGAGGAGGAGGCGATCCTCGCCGACTACGCCCGCACTGAGGCGTCGCTGCCCGCCGAGCGCAACGAGCGCGTGCTCGCATATCTGCGCCGAATGCACCCGGAGTCGCGGAACCTGGCCGACCTCGCGACGCGCTCGCCCGCGCCCGTCATGAAGGGGCTGCTCGACGAGCTCCGCGAGCAGTACGGGGCTCCCGTCGAATTCCTCCGCCATCAGGGCCTGCACGATGACGAGCTGCGCGAGCTGCGACGTGTGCTGATCGTCCCCGGAGGCGATTCGACCTTCTGAGGTTAGGCAAGCCTATCTTCACGTATAGTGGAGGTGTCATGACCACGATGCACGCCGAACACCGCGCTCGCTCTCGCCGAGCCGCCAAGCACGCGCGCGTTCAGCACCTCATCACGGCCGACGAGCACTCGCTCACCGAGCTTGAGACCCTGCTCGCCACGCTGCCGCTGTGCTCCACGGGGCGCGTCTTCATCGAGGTCCCGGATGCCACATGGATCAGCGACATCGCCGTTCCCGCCCGCATGACCCTCACGTGGCTCGACCGCTCTCGCCGCACCGGCGACCCCGGCACGTGCCGCGCCTGCGCTCCGGGCCAGGCGCTCTCTCGTGCTGTCAGCGCGTGGGCTGACGAGATGCTCTGCGATGAGTCCGCTCAGACGCGGGTTCACCTGCTCGGCGGCTTCCTCGGCACGGCCGACATCGTCGACCACCTCACCGAGAGGCTCGGCTTCGAGGCGTCGGCCATCCACGTCCCGGCCCGCTTCGGCCTCGCCGTCGACCGCTGATCCGCCCGCTCAATCGACCGCTGAGCCTCAGCGCGCGCGACGCGGGACGTAGTTGCCGTCTTCGAGCCCGGCGAGGATCTCGAACCTGTTCGTGAGCGGGTTCCGCCCCGCCAGCAGGTAGAGCACGGGCATCAGGAAGCCGTAGCGCCGCCATTGGCGGGAGTGCTCTGCTTCGTGCCGGAGCAGGGCGTCGGTCACGGGCGCCGTGCCGGTGAGGAAGCATCCGCCCACGCACACGCCGCCACGTCCGTACGTCCACGGCGGCATGCCGGTGAAGACCCAGAGACCGCCGCGCTTCTCGACGCGTCCCGTCGACCACAGCATGCCCCACACCCAGCCGACCGTCGTGCCCCACCAGTAGCCGACGAGGCTCACGGGCGAGTCGAGGAGCAGAGAGGGGATCCAGCGGTCGGTGCGCTCACCACGCGCGACCGCCGCCGCTGCCCGCTGCTGCCAGCCCGCCGGCGGGCGGGCGATCACGCGAGCGCCCCTATGACCCGCAGGATGGCGCCCAGGTCGTCGACCGCGGCGGCGGGCGTCGGCGGGGCGAAGCCGGCGATCG
>CALANM010000142.1 GCA_937926065.1 uncultured Microbacterium sp. | reverse complement strand
CGACCGCCGAGCCGGCGTCTGACGCGGCGCGCGCGGTGGTGGTGAGGGCGTCGACGGCCCGCTCGACGATGTCGGCGGCGACGGCGTCGCCGTCGTCCGCGGCGTCGAGCACGAAGGGTGCGAAGCGCGCGACGGCGGCGACCGGCTGCTGCTGTGAGGCGAGCCAGGAGACGGAGTCGGCGCTGTCTGTCAGCGTCGACCAGTGTGCGGCGAGGGCGGTGGAGACCCCGCGGTCGCCCGCACGCAGAGCCGCTCGCATGCCCTCGCGTCCGATCCAGTAACCGCTGCCGTGGTCGCCGAGCTCGGGCCCGCGTCCGTCCGCGAGCCGGGTGGAGCCGTCGGGGAAGACGCCGAACGCCACGGCGCCGGTGCCGGCGACCAGGATCGTGCCAGGGCCTCCGTCGAGCGCGCCGAGGTGCGCCGTGACGACGTCGGACGTCACGCATGCCACCGCGCGTCGCAGCTCCGCGACGCGGTCGGCGGGGGCCTGGGGGGCGTCGGGTGCGCTGAGCGCCCCCGCGACGCCGATGGCTGCGGCATCCGATGCAGGGTCTTCGAGGAGTTCGGCGACGGCCTGGATCCGCTCGATCGCGTCGGCGACGCCGCGCGAGGCGGCGAGCCCCGCGATGCCCGGGCCGGACGCGACAGGGCCTACGACGCCGTCACGGCAGACGGCGACACGCGTCGTCGACTTGCCGATGTCGGCGACCAGAACCGAGGGTGTCATGGGATCCTTCGAGCAGATCGTGGGCGGATGAGTGTCGTAGGCGGATGAGTGTAAGAACTCTACACCTTGTCGCACTTCAGCGTAATCTCTTTCCATTCGCGCACGCCGGAGCGCGGCGCAATACTGACCCTGGAGGTGCGATGAGCATTCAATCGACGATCGACAGCGCGGCGGAGACCCTGTCGCCGTCGCTCGCGCGGGTCGCGAACTTCATCCGCGCACGGCCCGCGACCGTCGTCGACTCCACGATCAACGAGCTCGCCGACCTCTGCCAGACGTCCGTGGCCTCCGTCGTGCGGTTCTGCCGCGCCATCGGCTTCAACGGGTATGCGCAGCTGCGCATGGCCCTGGCATCTGAGCTCGGCAAGGAGAGCGCCCAGTACGGCGACGGCATGAGCTTCGGCTCCGACATCACCGACGAGGACTCCCTCGAGGACATCGTCGGGAAGATCCGGTCGCGCGAGATGCTCGCCATCGACGAGACGCTCACGAGCCTCGATCTCGCGGCGCTCGACGCGGCGGCCTCGCTCATCGACGGCGCGAGGCGCATCCTGCTCTACGGCGTCGGCGCGAGCCAGTTCATCGCGACCGATCTCGGGCACAAGCTCCTGCGGATCGCGAGCCCGGCCTTCGTGCTGAACGATCCGCACGAGGCGCGGGCGTGCGCCGCGCTTCCCGTGGAGGGAACGGTCGCGATCGCCTTCTCGCATCGGGGTGAGACAGTGGAGACGAACCGCTTCGTCGAGATCGCCCGCGAGGCGGGCGCCGCGACCATCGGACTCACGAGCGTGCGAGACTCGAGGCTGGGGCGCGAGGTCGACGTCGTACTGACGACCCAGGCCCGCGAGACCGCGTTCCGGGCGGGTGCGATGGTGAGCCGCATCGCTCAGCTCGCCGTCGTCGACTGCCTCTTCACGGCCGTCGCGCAGCGGCAGTACACCGAGACGCTCACGGCCCTGCGGGTCACGCGGGCCGCGACCGCCGACGGCTCGTCCGACCGCTCGTGATTACGACTATGTAAATCATCTCCGCCAACGTCGCCATACTTGAATATTCTTGTCATACTGGGATACCTTCAGGACGAAACACGTCAGAGAGGACTTCCAGGTGATGTCAGGAGAGGTGACGCTCCGGCGCTTCCGCAGCGGTGATCTTCGCGCGCTCGCGGCGGCATGGACGGAGGCGGCGCCGCAGGACGCCATGACGCCCACGCGTCTGCGCGATCTCGTGCTGCTCGACCGCAACTTCGACGACGAGGGGCTGTTCATCGCCGACCTCGACGGCGACATCGTCGGGGCCTCGTACGCCGTGCGTCGCCGCGTCGCGCACGACGGCGACGACCTCGAGCCCGACACCGGCTGGATCCCGTTCTTCTTCGTCGTGCCATCCGCCCGCGGCAAGGGCCTCGGGCGCCGCCTGCTCACGGCCGCCATGGACTGGCTGCGTGGCCAGGGCCGCTCGAAGGTCGTCTTCTCGGCCTACACGCCGAACTACGTCCTGCCCGGTCTCGACGCCGACCGCTACCCCGAGGCCTTCGCCCTGATGTCCTCGCTCGGCTTCGAGACGATCGAGCACCCCAGCGCCATGGACCGCACGCTCATCGGCTACCGGATGCCCGAGGAGGTCCGCACCCGCATCGAGGAGCTTCGTGCGCAGGGCTGGTACCTCGGCCACCCGGAGTCCGACGACCTGGTCGCGCTCATCAAGCTCGCCGGCGGCGAGTTCAACTCCGACTGGGCGCGCGCGATCCGCGAGGGCGTCTCCGCGGGCCACCTCCCGCTCGAGCGCATCATCATCGCGAAGAACCCTGAGGGCGAGATGATCGGCTGGGCCCAGCACGGCACCTACGAGCAGGTCATCGAGCGCTTCGGTCCGTTCGGCGTGCTGCCGAGCAGCCGCGGCACGGGCCTCGGCAAAGTCATCCTCCACCTCACGATGGAGAACATGACCGCGCTCGGCGCCCACTCGGCATGGTTCCTCTGGGCAGACGAGGGCTCGGTGGCATCCGCGCTGTACGAACGGACCGGCTTCGCCGCGACCCGCTCGTTCCACATCCTCGCTGCGAACCTCTGAAACGGAGACTGAGATGAGCAAGACGGTCATCGCCATCGGCGGACACATCGGCGACACAGAGCTGATGGCCGGCCCCGTGCTGGCCAAGGTGGCACTCGAAGGCGGACGCGCGATCATCATCGACTGCACCTACGGCGAGCGCGGCCACCCGAAGCTGACGCCCAGCGAGTACCGCCCGCAGAAGGTGCGCGAGGCGGAGCACTTCGCCAAGACGATCGGCGCCGAGCTGCACATCCTCGACTACTCGGACGGATTCCTCCCGGACGACGAGGAGGTCGCGGAGCAGATCCAGACGATCATCCGCGAAGCAAAGCCCGACGTCGTCATCACTCACTGGACCTCGTCGATGCACCGCGACCACGAGCGCGCCGCCCAGGCCGCGCTGCGGGCCGTGTTCCTCGCGTCCATCCCGCGCGAGGAGTCAGAGCTCCCCCGCCACACCGTGCCGACCATCCTCCACGCGGAGAACTGGGAGGACATGGACGGCTTCGAGGCCGACACGTACGTCGAGATCCCCGACGAGGCCTTCGAGCGCTGGCTCGAGGGAATCAGCGAGCACGCCTTCGCGCGCGGCGAGACCTACGGCTTCCGATTCATCGACTACTACAGCGCGCTCATGCAGGTGAAGGGATGCCTCGCCGGCGCCCAGCGCGCCGTCGCCCTCCGTTCCGCGGGCACCGAGAAATTCAAGCTCGCGGGCCCCTGAGCGTTCCACCACCCACCCGAACCAGCGACACCAGAGAAAGGTCGGCAACGACATGAACAGCAGGATCCGCATCGCGGCCGTCGGCATCGCCGTCTCCGCCGTTGCGCTCGCCGGATGCTCCTCCGCATCCAGCGATGACAACGGCGCGGACAAGGGCGACGGCGTCACCATCACCTACCTGACCCACTGGGGTCCGGACCAGGCCTCGCAGCTCGAAGACGCGGCAGAGGCCTTCTCGGCGAAGAACGAAGGCGTCACCGTCGAGATCCAGTCCGTGCCGTTCGACCAGCTCCTCTCGACGCTGGCGACGCAGGGCACGGGCCCGAACGGTCCGACGATCACCAACATCTACACGGCCTGGCTTCCGCAGCTGGCGACCGACGGCATCATCGCACCGGCGCCCGACGCCGTCGCCTCGGCTGTCACCGCCGACTACGCGGCCGGCTTCGCGGAGGCGGCTTCGTTCGACGGCGCCGTCTACGGCATCCCGAACGAGGTCGCGCTCTACCAGACCAACTACAACACGGCGCTGTTCGCCGACGCAGGCGTCGCCGCCGCTCCGACGAACTGGGACGAGATGGTCGCCGCCGGCGAGGCGCTCAAGGCGGCGGGCGTCCAGAACCCCATCGGCTTCATCACCGCCTGGGGCAACGGCGTCGTGCACCCCTTCCTGTCGTTCCTCGCCTCCAACGGCGGCTCCTTCCTCAATGAGGACGGCACCGCGTCCGCCCTGACCTCGCCGGAGGCCCTCGAGGTCGCTGAGCTCTACCAGGAGCTCGCCGCGTCGGGTCTGACCGACGTCACCCTGTCGACGGCGGACGCCAACACCACCGGCCCCTACCTCGACGCCTTCTCGCAGGGCCACACCGGCATGCTCGTCATGGCCAACTGGTGGAAGTCGACCCTCGAGTCGGCGATGGGCGACGGCTTCGCCGACGTCGCCAGCGCGCCCATCCCGGTCGGGCCCTCGGGCGACGTCTCCTCCTCGGTCTCCTACACGTGGGCGACCGTCGTCAGCAGCAAGGCCGCCGAGGCGGAGCAGGAGGCGGCGTGGGAGTTCCTCGAGTTCCTCAACGGCTCCGACTCGGGTGAGGCCGGCTCGTCGGCGATGGGCGACATCCTGATGGGCATGGGCATCCTGCCGAGCAGCTCGAACGACCTCGAGGCGCACGCTGCGACGCTCGACACCCCGTTCCTGAAGTCGTACGTCGACGCGCAGGCCACGGCCACCCCGTTCCCGACGGTGAACGGCATCGCCGAGGCGACGACCGCGCTGCAGACCGAGCTCGAAGCTCTGCTCAATGGGCAGAAGGACGCTGCGGCGGCCATGGCCGCTGCGGACGCCGCGGTGAACGCCGCGCTCGACGCCGCCCGGTAATCGACATCAGCATGGAGGGGTGCGCCGTCGCGATGGCGCACCCCTCCCTCTGATCCCCCTCACTCCGACCCGAGGATCCCTCATGGCAGTAGCCGCACCCCCCGCTCCCGTCCGGAGGAAGCTCGCCCGCAGCACGCGGGTGGAGCACTTCTGGTCGGGGCTGTTCCTGAGTCCCACGATCCTGGTGATCGGGGCCTTCACGATCATCCCGCTCCTGATCACGATCTGGATCAGCTTCACGGACTGGTCGGTCTTCCGCCCGCTGGGCGACTGGGAGTTCGTGGGGACGCGCAACTACGAGGCCCTCCTCGCCAACCCCACGCGCGTGCAGGCGATCTGGAACACAATCGCGTACGTCGTGCTCTCGGTGGTGCTCACCGTGCCCCTCGCAGGCCTGGTGGCGATGCTCCTCTACTTCCCGAAGCTCAAGGGCGCGGGCGTGGTCCGCGTCATCCTCTTCGCGACTTACGTCATCCCCACGATCGCCGTCGTCATCGTGTGGGGGAACCTCTACGCTCCCGGCTACGGACCCTTCTCGGCCGTCTTCACCGCCGTCGGCGTGACGCCGCCGGGATGGCTGAGCGATCCGCGCATCGCACTGCTGTCGGTCGTCATCTTCAACGTGTGGCAGATGCTCGGCTACTACGTCATCCTCATCACGGCCGGTCTGACTCAGATCCCCGAGGAGCTCTACGAGGCCGCCAAGCTCGACGGCGCCGGCATCATCCGCCAGACCTGGTCAGTGACCGTTCCGCTGCTCAAGCCCACGCTGCTGTTCGTCGTGCTGATGACGATCGTGAACAGCATCCAGGTGTTCGACCCGATCTTCCTGCTCACGCGAGGCGGCCCCGCCAACTCGACCAACGTGCTGTCGTACGAGATCCAGCGATCCGCTTTCGAGTACGGCAAGGCGGGGGATGCCGCGGCGCTCTCCGTGTCGCTGCTCATGATCGTGGTGCTCGTCGGCGCGATCGTCATGATCATCCGGAGGAAGAAGTGACCACGACCGCCGTCTCAGCCCCCGCGCCCGTCGCTGCGTCCGATGTGCCGCGCCGTCGTCGTCCCGCGGTGCGCGACCGCGCTCAGCGCGTGATCCTGTACATCGTCCTCGTGGGCGTCGCGATCGTGCCGCTCTTCCCGCTGTACTGGCTCGTGATCTCATCTTTCAAGACGCCGCAGGAGTTCTCGCAGATCCCGCCGACCTGGTTCCCGCAGGAGCCCACCACCGGCCAGATGACGACGGCCCTCACCGAGGTGCCGTTCGCGCAGTCCCTGTTCAACAGCTTCTTCATCGCGGGCGTCTCGACGCTGTCCGTGCTCATCACGAGCGTCTTCGCCGGCTATGTGTTCGCCAAGCACCACTTCCGAGGCCGTGACGCGCTCTTCTGGACCATCATCGCGACGATGTTCCTCCCGCCGATCGTCACCCTTGTGCCGCTCTACTCGCTGGTGAGCGCCATGGGCCTGGGCGACAGCCACCTCGGCGTCATGCTCCCGTGGCTGGCCAACGCGTTCGGCATCTTCCTGATGCGCCAGTTCATCATGGGCGTGCCCGACGAACTCATCGAGGCGGCTCGCGTGGACGGCGCCGGTGAAGTGCGCATCGTGCTCCAGTTCGTCGTGCCGCTCATCAAGCCCGCCCTGGTGACCCTCGGCGTCTTCATGTTCGTGTACGTCTGGAACAACTTCCTGTGGCCGGTCACGCTGCTGAAGTCGGAGGAGCTCTACCCCGTCGTGCTGACGGTGAACCGCCTCATGGCCTACACGATGAGCTTCGACTTCCGGAACGTCGTGCTGGCCGGAACGCTCGTGGCCTCGCTGCCGACGCTCATCATCTTCTTCCTGACCCAGCGTGTGTTCGTGCAGGGCATCGCGTCGACCGGCGTCAAGGGCTGACCGACACGACGCCCGCGCCGCTGACGGCAGCGCCCCGCGACCCGAACGGGAGGCGGGGCGCTGCCGCGTGCGCGAAGGGGGATCGGTCGCCCGCCCGCATCGTTCACAACTCCGGAGATAGGGCGGCGGGG
>CALANM010000141.1 GCA_937926065.1 uncultured Microbacterium sp. | reverse complement strand
GGCGGGAGCCTCGGTGGCGGGAGCCGGTGCGGCGACGGGCGTCGGTGCGGGAGGCTCGGCCGCGGCAGGCGCTGAAGCCGGAGCCACGGCATCCGGGATCGACGCCTCGGACAGCGATGGCGCCTCGAGGAACGTTCCGTCGGGGTGGACGATCATGGGCCAGCGGGTGCTGCCGTCGACGATGGTCGCGGTGACAGGCTCGCCGGCCGACGCCGCAATCTGGCGGATCGCCTCGACGACACGGGCGCGCAGACCCTCCTCAGTGGAGGCGAAGACCTCGTCGATGTCACCGTCGACATGGATCTCTGCGCCGGTGCTCGAGAGGATGTGCACGATCGGTTCGGAGGTGGTGGTTCCCACGGCGGTCCTTTCGGGAGGCTGCAACGAGTATCCCATCCGGGACCGCTGCATGCCTGTGATGATGCGGAAGGCGTCTTACACGCGGAAGACGGTGTGAACGGGGCCGCACACCTCGCGTCCGCCCAGGTCGACCAGCTCCATGAGCGCGGCTGTTCCGGCGACGCGGTAGCCGAGCTGTGCGATCAGCCGCTGGGCCGCCTGCAGGGTGCCGCCTGTGGCCAGGACGTCGTCGACGAGCAGCACGCGCGTGCCGGGCGGGAGGTCGGCTGCCATCTCGATGGAGGCGGTGCCGTACTCGAGGTCGTAGGAGACGGTCGCGGCCGGTCGCGGCAGCTTTCCCGCCTTGCGGATGGGCGCCATTCCGACTCCCGCTGCGACCGCGGCCGCCCCGGCCAGCAGGAAGCCGCGCGCCTCGACGCCGGCGATGACGTCGAACTGGCCGGCGAATGGCTCGATGAGGGCGTCGACGACCGTGCGCATGGCGCTGCCGTCGGCGAGCAGCGGCGAGATGTCGCGGAAGAGGATGCCCGGCTCGGGGAAGTCGGGGATGAGCGCGATGAGCGATTCGGCTCGCTCGAGTGCTTCGGGGTTCACCGATCCAGCCTACGCGCCCGACCTGGGAGTCTCTGGCACGGCGGCCCCCGTGCGCAAGCGCTTGCGCTACGGTGGACTCCATGACTTCGACGATGACCTCCACCCTGGTCCCCCTCGGCGAGAGCCGCCCCGGCGCCGAGTGGTGGCGCACGGCCGTGATCTACCAGATCTACCCCCGCTCGTTCGCCGACGCGTCGGGCGACGGGATCGGCGACCTGCGCGGCATCACGTCCCGCCTCGACCACCTCGTCTCTCTCGGCGTCGACGCCGTGTGGCTGAGCCCCTTCTACCGCTCGCCGCAGAAGGACGCCGGCTACGACGTGGCCGACTACTGCGACGTCGACCCGCTCTTCGGCACGCTCGACGACTTCGACGAGATGCTCGCCCAGGCGCACGCCCGCGGCATCCGCGTGATCGTCGACCTCGTGCCCAACCACAGCTCCGACCAGCACGAGTGGTTCCAGGCCGCGCTGGCCGCCGCGCCGGGAAGCGCCGAGCGCGCCCGCTACATGTTCCGCGACGGCAAGGGCGAGTCGGGCGAGCTGCCTCCCAACAACTGGGAGTCGGTGTTCGGCGGTCCCGCCTGGACACGCGTCACCGAGCCCGACGGCACTCCCGGCCAGTGGTATCTCCACCTGTTCGACTCGTCGCAGCCCGACTTCGACTGGTCGAACCCCGAGGTGCACGACGAATTCCGCCGCATCCTGCGCTTCTGGCTCGACCGCGGTGTCGACGGCTTCCGCGTCGACGTCGCGCACGGGCTCGTCAAGACCGACGGCCTGCCCGACCACCTCCCGCCCGTCGACGCCGACTCCATGGGCGGCAGCGACGAAGACGTGCCGTACTGGGGTCAGGAGGGCGTGCACGAGATCTACCGCGACTGGAACCGCGTGCTCGCCGAGTACGACGGCGATCGTGCGCTGTGCGCCGAGGCCTGGCTTCCGACGGTCGACAAGACCGCGCTGTGGGTGCGCTCCGACGAGATGCACCAGGCCTTCAACTTCCCCTACCTGATGACTGAGTGGGATGCCGTCGCGATCCGCGAGGTCATCTCAGAGTCGCTCCGCGCGTTCCCCGCGGTGGGTGCCCCGGCGACGTGGGTGCTGTCGAACCACGACGTCGTCCGCCACGCGTCGCGTCTCGCGCTGACGGCCGAGAACCCGCAGGGTCACGGCATCGGCCCCGACTCCCCCGGGCAGCCGATCCCCGAGGTCGGGCTGCGCCGGGCGCGCGCCGCCACGGCGGTCATGCTCGCGCTTCCCGGCTCCGCCTACCTGTATCAGGGCGAGGAGCTCGGCCTTCCCGAGGTCATCGACCTTCCCGACGACGCCCGTCAGGACCCGACGTGGTTCCGCACCGACGGCGAGCGCTACGGCCGTGACGGCTGCCGCGTGCCGATCCCGTGGGACGCCGCCGCGCCCGCCTACGGCTTCAGCCCGACGGGCGAGTCGTGGCTGCCGCAGCCGGCCGAGTGGGCGGGGCTCGCACGTTCGGAGCAGGAGGGCGACCCCGACTCGACGCTGTGGCTCTATCGCACGCTGCTCGCCACGCGCCGCTCGCTCGATCTCGGCGCGGGCTCGCTCGAGTGGCTCGAAGGCTACGCCGACGACGTGCTCGCCTTCCGCGTGCGCTCGGGCGACGCCGTCACGACGGTGATCGCGAACACCGGCTCGACGCCTGTGCGCCTGCCGAAGGGCACTGTGCTCGTCGCGAGCGAGCCGTTCACCGGCTCTGAGCTGCCCGCCGACACGGCCGTCTGGCTCACCGACTGACATGCCGGGTCTCGAGGAGGTCGCCCGCCGGGCCGGTGTCTCGACGGCGACCGCCTCGCGTGCGCTGAACGGCCGCGGCCGTCTCGCCGACGCGACCCGCGAGCGCGGGCGGCCGCCGAGCTCGGGTACGTCGTGTCGGCGACGGCATCGAGCCTCGCGACCGGGCGCACCCGCTCGGTGGGGGTGCTCGTGCCGCTGCTGGGCCGCTGGTTCTTCGCCAACGTGCTCGACGGCATCGCCACGACGCTCGCGACGCACGGCTACGACATCACCCTCTACAACGTCAGCGACGACTCCGCCCAGCGCCGCCATCTGTTCGAGACGGCGCTGCGGCGGGGGCGGGTGGATGCCGTCATCGCGCTGTCGCTCGACCTCGCCGACGCCGAGATCGACGCGCTCGAGGCGCTCGGACTCCCCCTGATCGGGCTCGGGACGCCCAGCCGTCGGCTCTCGGCTCTGCGCGTCGACGACACGGCGGTGGCCCGCGCCGCGACCGAGCACCTCCTCGCGCTCGGCCACCGCGACATCGCCCACATCGGCCAGAGCCGTGACGAGGACGACCCGCAGCTCGACATCCCCACCCTCCGGCGCCGCGGCTTCGAGGCGGCGCTGGCGGATGCCGGAGCCACTCCTGCCGGCTTCGCGACGGGCGACTTCACGATCGAGGCCGGCTACCGCGCTGCGAACGAGCTGCTGACCGGCGCGCGACCGACGGCGATCTTCGCGGCATCCGACGAGCTTGCGTTCGGAGCGCTGTTCGCGGCGCGCGATGCCGGGCTCCGCGTGCCGGGCGACCTGTCGGTGGTCGGGGTCGACGGGCATGAGCTGAGCGGGTTCTTCCGGCTGACGACGATCGAGCAGTTCCCGCGCGCCCAGGGCGAGCGAGTCGCGGAGACCGTGCTCGCCGCGCTCGGCGAAGACGTAGCGGCTCCGGCCGCGTCGCTGCCGTTCGAGCTCGTCGAGCGTGCGAGCACAGCCGCCCCCGCGACACCGCGCCCGTCGCGCTGACGACGCTCCGGAGTCGCGCCCGGCCCGCAACGTAGTCTGGGAGACATGACGATCGACCTCGAAGCGCTCTACATCGATCTGCACCGGCATCCGGAGCTCTCTTTCCAGGAGACCCGCACCGCGGGTGTCATCACCCGTGAGCTCGCGGCGCTGGGCCTCGAGTTCGTCGAGGGCCTGGGCAAGACGGGCGTCGCGACGTCGATCGTCAACGGCGAGGGCCCTGTCGTGTGGCTCCGCGCCGACATGGACGGCCTTCCCGTCGCCGAGCAGACCGGCCTCGCGTACGCATCGACGGCCCGCGGCACCGATCCGTCGGGCAACGACGTGCCCGTCATGCACGCGTGCGGACACGACATGCACGTGACGGCGCTCCTCGGCGCGCTCGAGAAGCTCCTTGCGACGAAAGACCAGTGGTCGGGCACGGTCGTCGCCGTGTTCCAGCCCGCCGAAGAGTACGGCGCCGGCTCGCAGGCGATGATCGCCGACGGCGTGCTCGACCGGTTCCCGAAGCCCGACATCGTGCTCGGTCAGCACCTCACCCCGATCCCCGCGGGACTCATCGGCGTGCGGTCCGGCACGCAGATGGCCGCGAGCGACGGCCTGACGGTCACGATGCACGGCCGCGGCGGCCACGGCTCACGCCCCCACGCGACGATCGACCCCGTCGTGATGGCGGCGGCCACCGTCATGCGGCTGCAGACGATCGTGTCCCGCGAGGTCGACCCGCGCGAGATGGCGGTCGTCACCGTCGGCTCGATCCACGCGGGCCTCAAGAACAACATCATCCCGGCCGAGGCCACCCTCGAGCTCAGCCTGCGCTACCCCGACGACGACGCCCGCGCCGACGTCCTGCAGCGCGTCGAGCGCATCGTGCGAGCGGAGGCTGCGGCATCCGGAGCCGAGCAGGAGCCCGTCATCTCCGTCCTGCACACCCTGCCGCCCACGATCAACGACCCCGCCGCCACCGCCCGCCTCACCGGCGCGTTCGAGCGTGCGTTCGGCGAGGGCAGCGTCATCGATCCGGGCATGTTCACCGGCAGCGAGGACGTGTCGTGGTTCGCGCGCGAGGCAGACGTGCCGCTGGTGTTCTGGTTCTGGGGCGGACACGACCCGCAGGCGTATGCCGAGGCCGAAGCCGCCGGCACCGTCAACGAAGACATCCCCACCAACCACTCGCCGTACTTCGCGCCCGTCCTGCACCCGACGATCGAACGGGGCGTCGACGCGCTCGTCGTGGCGGCCACCGAGTTCCTCGGCGGAGGCGCCGCATGAGCATTCAGAGCCCGAACACCCCGCAGCATCCGTCGGACGACGAGACTCCGCGGTTCCCGATCGTCCTCGCGATCATCGCAGGCGTGCTGGCGGTCGCCGTCATCGTGACGCTCGTGATGGTCTTCGCGCGGCCGTCCGGGTCGGGCGCACGGCCCGATCCGACCGAGTCCGCCCCGGCGGCACAGCCCGAGCAGCCCGCCGAGACCCCGGCAGAGACGCCCGAGGAGACACCGGCGGTCGAGGCGAACGCCGTGCAGCTGTCGGCTGAAGGGTTCGCGCTCCTCGACGAATCGGGCGCCGAGGCGTTCCGGTACGGCTGGGCCGACCCGATCGAGCCGGCCGTCGAGACGCTCACGGAGGCCTTCGGCGCGGAGCCCGAGACGCGCACCGAGAAGGGCAACGGAACGACGTACCCCGACTACACGGTGTACCAGTGGAAGGGCTTCGCGCTCTACGACATGGTGCCGATCGAGGGCGGCAAGACGCGCGACGAGTATTCGCAGCCGTCGTACCTCCGCTACACCTCCAACGAGGTCGGGTCGCTCACGATCGCACCGGAGTTCGACCTTTCGATCGGGATGTCGGTGGCCGACGTGCGCGCGCTGAACCCCGATGAGGAGATCGAGCGCGGATCGGGCGCGCGCTTCGTGTTCGGCGCCGACCGCTCGGCGTTCGTCGACGGCGTGCCCACCTACAGCGCGATCGTCGATACCGATGGCGACGAGGTCACCGCGATCCTGTACTTCTACTTCTCCGGCTGAGCTCCGGCGAGGCGCTCGCCTCACGCCCCGCTCTGAGTGCGTCCACGGCGAGACCTCTCCCGCGCCGGACGATGCGGAACGGCGTAGCCTTGAGAGGTGACCTCCACGACCGACACCGCTCTCCCGACGCCGGCGCCGACGCTCGACGTCGCGCGCATCCGTGCGGACTTCCCGATCCTCGGCGAACAGGTCAACGGCCGCCCCCTCATCTACCTCGACTCGGCCGCCACGAGCCAGAAGCCGCAGCAGGTGCTCCAGGCCGAGTACGACTTCCTCACGCACGCCAACGCCGCCGTCCACCGCGGCGCCCACACCCTCGCAGCCGACGCCACCGACCTCTTCGAGGACGCGCGCACGACGGTGGCCGGGTTCGTCGGCGCGCCCGCGGAGCAGCTCGTGTGGGTCAGTGGCGCCACGATGGGCCTGAACCTCCTCGCCTACGCATTCGGCAACGCGACGGCCGGTCGCGGTGCCCCGGCCTCCGCCCGGTTCGCCCTGAAGCCCGGTGACGAGATCGTGACCACCGCGATCGAGCACCACGCGAACCTCATCCCCTGGCAGGAGCTCGCCGCCCGCACGGGAGCCGTGCTGCGGCACATCCCGGCGCACGCCGACGGCACGCTCGACCTGGATGCCGCGGCGTCGATCATCGGGCCCCGCACTCGCGTCGTCGCTTTCACGCACGTGTCGAACGTGCTCGGCATCATCAACCCGGTCGACCAGCTCATCGCGCTCGCACGCGAGGTCGGCGCCGTGACGGTCATGGACGCGTGCCAGTCGGCACCGCACCTGCCGCTCGATCTCCCGGCGCTCGGCGTCGACTTCGCCGTCTTCAGCGGCCACAAGATGCTGGGCCCCTACGGCGTCGGTGGACTCTACGGTCGCGCCGAGATGCTCGACGCGCTCCCGCCGTTCCTGACCGGCGGCTCCATGATCACGACCGTCACGCTCGACACGGCCGAGTACCTTCCCGCGCCGCAGCGGTTCGAGGCGGGCACGCAGCCGGTCGGCCCCGCCATCGGTCTGGCCGCCGCGGTGCGCTATCTCGAAGATGTGGGGCTCGACGCCATCCACGCGCACGAAAAGGCCCTCGCCGCGCGCATGCGCGAAGGACTCGCGGACATCCCCGGCATCCGCCTGCTCGGCGACGCCGAGGGCTCCGAGCGCGTCGGCCTGTGGGCGTTCGACGTCGAGGGAGTGCACGCGCACGACGCCGGACAGTTCCTCGACGACCGCGGCATCGCGGTGCGCGTGGGCCACCACTGCGCCGCTCCGCTGCACCGCCAGTACGGCGTCACGGCGTCGGTGCGCGCCTCGGCCGCCCTCTACAACACCGCCGACGAGATCGACGCGCTCGTCGACGCGGTGCGCGGCATCCGCGCCTACTTCGGAGTGGAATCATGAGCGACCTCGACACCCTGTACCGCGAGCTGATCCTCGATCACTCCAAGCACCCGCAGCACTTCGGGCTGGCCGACGAAGACGGCGTCCACGCCACCTCGCACCAGGTCAACCCCACCTGCGGCGACGAGATCACGCTGCGGGCGCGCGTCGAATCCGACGGCGACACGATCCGTGACGTCACGTGGGAGGGCTCAGGCTGCTCGATCTCGCAGGCGTCGGCCTCGATGCTCTCCGACCTCGCGGTGGGGCTCACGCGCACGGAGGCGCGCGAGCTCATCGACGGCTTCCGCGAGGCGCTCCGCTCGCGCGGACAGATGGAGCTCGACGAAGACGTCTACGGCGACGCCGCGGCGCTCACGGGCGTCTCGAAGTTCTCGGCTCGGGTGAAGTGCGCCATGCTCGCCTGGGTCGCGCTCGAAGACGCCCTCGCCCGCGCCTGACCCCTCACCCGGCGGCGCCCGGCGAGGTCAGTGGTGGCCGCTGCCGACCGTCGACCCGGCGATCGGCCTGGCGGCGCCGGAGGCGAGCCCCGACATCACGATGAGGCCGACGATGATCCACAGCGTGGGCAGGATGCCGATCTGGTGGCTCACCCAGCCGAGCACGGGCGGACCGCACAGGAACGCGAGGTAGCCGATCGTCGCGGCTGCCGAGACGGATGCCGCGGCTTTCGCGGGGTCGTCGGCCGCTGCCGACATTCCCAGCGGGAAGCCGAGCGAGGCGCCCGCGCCCCACAGCGCCACGCCGACGAAGGCGATCGGCGTGGACGGCGCGAGGATGAACAGGATGAGGCCGGCCGCGGCCATGATCGCAAGGATGCGCAGCGTCCACACCCGGCCGATGCGGTCGACCAGCGGGCCGCCGATCACCCGGAAGACGGTCATCGCCACCGAGAAGACCGTGAGCGCGATCGCGCCCGTCGCCTCGGACTCCTGATGGCCGTCGACGACGGCGATCGTCAGCCAGTCGTTGGCGCTTCCCTCAGCGAACGCCATGCCGAGCATGATCGCGCCGATCGCGTAGGTGCGCGGGTCGCGCCACACCATGAACAGCGCCCGCATGCGCTCACGCCGCGTGGGGGCGGTCTTCGCCTCGTCGTCGCCCGCGAACTCGCGCGTCGGAACGGCCGTCAGCGAGAACAGGCCCGCGGCGTACGCGAGACCGCCCAGCGCCCACAGGTGCCACGCGACGCCCACGTTCCAGGCCGCCATCGCGATGCCCACGCCGGCGCCGGCGACCGTGCCGAGGCTGAAGAAGGCGTGGAACAGCGGCATGAGGGTCTTGCCGAAGGCCTGCTCGACGGCGGCGGCCTCGACGTTCATGACGACGTCGGTGGATGCCATGCCGATGCCCATCAGCACCAGTCCGAGCGCCGTGAGGACGTAGGAGTCGGCGAACTGGACGCCGAAGCCGATGACGACCATGCCGGCCGCGAAGAACGAGAGCGTCACGTACATGCTGCGGCGGGCGCCCCAGCGCGCGATCATGATGTTCGCAAGCGACAGTCCCACGAGGGATGCCGCACCCGACGTGAACAGCAGCACGCCGACGCCGAAGTCGTCGATGCCGAGCGCGGTCTTGACCGCCGGCAGCCGCGACGCCCACGTCGCGAATCCGATACCTGTCACGAGGAAGATCGTGAAGATGGCGGCACGCCAGCGCACGAGTTGGGGGCGGGTGAGAGCGGTTTCCACCCGCCCACTGTAACGCCTGGTGCGAGCGGAGATCGAATCGATTCGACAGCGGACCGGCGGGGCGGGTTACGATCATTGCGATGACCCGACGCGCCACCATCTCCGACGTCGCCCGCGCCGCGGGCGTCTCGCCGTCGACCGCGTCGGTGGTCTTCAGCGGCAAGACCCCCGTCTCCGACGCCACGCGCCAGCGTGTGCTCGACGCCGCCGCAGCGCTGGGCTACACCGGCCCCGACCCGCTGGCCGCGTCCCTGCGTCGCGGACGCACGGGCATCGTCGGCGTGCTGCAGCGGGCTCCCCTGGGCACCGCCTTCCGCGACCCCGTGCAGCGCTCCACGATGGACGGCCTCGCCGACGCCATGGTCGCGATCGACGCGAGCCTCCTCCTGCTGCAGCCCGTCGTCCCGCGGATCGACACGCCCGGCGTGCAGACCTCTGCGGCATCCGTCCCGCCCCCTGTCACGACGCGCGCGACCCTCGCGACCGTGCCGCTCGACGCGGCCGTGCTGATCGGCTCGATCCCCGAAGCAGCCGACGACGTCGCGACGCTGCTCGCGCGCGGCGTGCCCGTCGTCGTGATCGAGGGGGACGCGGGTGAGGGCGTGCCGCAGATCTCGCTCGACAACCGCGACGCGCAGCGCTGCATCGCCGACCACGTGCGGCGGCTCGGCCACGAGGACGTCGCTCTCGTGACGCTTCGGCCCGAGCTCAACGTCGCGCAGGACCGGCTCGAGGGCGCGCGCGACGTCTTCCCCGACGCGCCCGCATATCCGACGCTCGCGAGCTCGATCGACGAGGGCCTGCGAGTCGGGCGCGAGATCTTCGCTCACCGCCGGCCGACAGCCATCCTCGCTCAGAGCGACCTGCTCGCCGCCGGCGTCATCCGCGCCGCAGAGGAGGCGGGGCTGTCTGTGCCGGCCGACGTCAGCGTCGCGGGATTCGACGGGGTGCGGGTCGACGGCCTCGCGCCGTACGAGCTCACCACCATGGTGCAGCCGGCCGTCGAGAAGGGGCGCGCCGCCGGGGCGGCGATCGTCGCGATGCTCTCCGGGGAGCAGCCGGCCTCCTTCACATTCACGAGCGTCTTCCGCTCGGGCAATACGACCGGACCCCGACCGGAGGCCGCCCGCTCGACCCCGTAGAATGAGGTTCCACGACCGCGACCTTTTCAGGAGGCCCGTTTGTTCCTGCTCCTGGCTGCGTTCGCGGTGATCCCGCTGGTGCTGCCCTGGCTGGTGACACGGATCGGAGCCCGCGCGTTCTACGTCGGCGCAGCCGTTCCGCTCGCCGCATTCGTGCATGCCGTGGCATCCGCCCCCGCCGTCTTCTCCGGATCCGCACCGTTCGAGACGCTGCCGTGGATCCCCTCGCTCGGCATCGACCTGTCGATGCGCATGGACACGCTCGGCTGGATCATGGCGCTCATCGTGACGGGCGTCGGCGCGCTCGTGATGATCTACTGCCGCTGGTACTTCGACGGCACGAAGGACGGCGTCGGCCTCTTCTCGGCCGTGCTGCTCGCGTTCGCGGGCGCGATGTACGGCCTGGTGCTCACCGATGACCTGATCGTGCTCGTGATGCTGTGGGAGGTCACGAGCATCCTGTCGTACCTGCTCATCGGCTTCTACCACGCCCGCGGCGCGAGCCGCCGCGCCGCCCTGCAGGCTCTCCTCGTGACGACCCTCGGCGGTCTCGTCATGTTCGTCGGCGCCGTCATGGTGGTCGTGCTGTACGGCACGTCCAGCATCAGCACGATCCTCGCCTCCCCGCTCCCGGATGGCGACGGGCAGCCGGCGCTCCTCAGCGTGGCGGTCGTCTTCCTGCTGGTGGGAGCGCTGAGCAAGTCGGCGATCTTCCCGTTCCACTTCTGGCTGCCCGGAGCGATGGCCGCTCCCACTCCCGTCAGCGCCTACCTGCACGCGGCCGCCATGGTCAAGGCGGGCGTCTACCTCATCGCCCGGCTCGCGCCCGCGTTCGCCGACACCGAGCCGTGGCGGCCCATGGTCATCACGCTCGGTCTGATCACCATGCTGCTCGGCGGCCTGCAGGCGCTGCGCGAATCCGACCTCAAGCGCGTGCTCGCTTTCGGCACGGTGAGTCAGCTCGGCATGCTCACGGTCGTGCTCGGCTACGGCGAGCGCAACTCCGCCCTCGCGGGTCTCGCGCTCCTGGTCGGCCACGCGCTGTTCAAGTCGTCGCTGTTCCTCGTCGTGGGCGTCATCGACCGTCAGCTCAGCACGCGTGACATCGCCGAGCTGTCGGGCGTGGGCCGGCAGGCGCCGACGCTCGCGACGTTCTCGATCATCGCGATCGCCTCGATGGTGGGCGTCGCGCCGACGATCGGGTTCGTCGCGAAGGAGGCCACGCTCACCTCGCTCCTCGAAAGCGGCGCAGATGCCGGGGCCTGGGTGCCCCTGGTCGGCATCATCCTCGGCTCCGTGCTCACGGCGGCCTACGGCATCCGCTTCGTGTGGGGTGCCTTCTGGACGAAGAAGGATGCCGCGGGGCTCCCGATGCGACGCACCGAGTGGCCCGACCCGCCCATCGGGTTCCTTGCGGCGCCCGTGCTGCTGAGCGGCCTGACCATCGTGGGAGGCGTCGCTGCACCGTGGATCGACACGGCGCTCGCGGGCTACGCCGACACGATGCCCGCGGCCGGCGGCGAGCACGCCTACCACCTGGCCCTCTGGCACGGATGGGAGCCGGCGCTGTTCCTCTCGCTGGGGGCGATCGCGGCAGGCGCGGCGCTGTTCTGGCTCGTGCAGCGCACGGGCTGGCATTCGCGTCTGCTGCCTTTCACCGCGGCCGACGCGTACAACGTCACGCTCCGCGCTGTGGCGCGCGTCTCGGTGTGGACGACCACCTTCACGCAGCGCGGATCGCTCCCCCTGTACGTGGGAACGATCTTCGTCGCATTCGTCGCGGCCGAAGGCACGGCGCTGCTCGCGAGCCCGCAGTGGCAGATCGAGCTCGACGCCTGGCAGACGCCGATGCAGGTCGTCGTGACGCCGATCATGATCCTCGCCGCCGTCGTGTCGGTGCGAGCCCGCAAGCGCTACACGGGCGTCGCACTCGTGTCGGTGACGGGCCTGGGCATGGTGCTGCTGTTCGCCACGAGCGGGGCCCCCGATCTCGCGCTCACGCAGATCCTCGTCGAGACCGTCACCCTCGTGACGTTCGCCCTCGTGCTGCGGCGCATCCCGGCCCGCATGGGCGAGCACAACGCATCGGTGCTGCCGGTCGTGCGCGCCGTCATCGGCATCGCCGTGGGCGCGACGATGGCCGTGGTCGCGATGGTCGCGACGGGGGCGCGGGTGGCTGAGCCCATCTCCGACCGCTTCCCGGAGCTCGCCTACGAGATCGGGCACGGCAAGAACGTCGTGAACGTCGCCCTCGTCGACCTGCGCGGCTGGGACACGATGGGCGAGCTGTCGGTGCTGATCCTCGCGGCGACGGGCGTCGCCTCGCTCGTGTTCGTCACGCACCGCGCCGACCTGCTGTCGCGGTCGATCTCGCCGCTGCCGACCGCGGTCATCCGCACGCGTCGTCCGCTCATCGAGACGGTGGACGGTCCGCAGCCGCGCGCAACCGCCCCCGGCAGCACGCGCCAGGCATGGCTCGTCGGCGGACCGCGGATGCGGCCCGAGAACCGTTCGATCATGCTCGAGGTCATCGTCCGCGTGCTCTTCCACACCATCATCGTCGTGTCGATCTACCTGCTGTTCGCCGGTCACAACCTGCCCGGCGGCGGCTTCGCGGGCGGTCTCGTCGCGGGCATGGCTCTCGTCATGCGCTACGTCGCGGGCGGCCGCTATGAGCTGGGCGCTGCGGCGCCGACGGACGCCGGCCGGCTGCTGGGCGCGGGCATGACGGTCGCCGTGTCGTGCGCCGTCATCCCGCTGTTCTTCGGTCAGGCGCCGCTCACGAGCACCTTCTGGGAGACGGACCTGCCCGTGCTCGGCCACGTCGAGTTCGTGACGTCCACCCTCTTCGACATCGGCGTGTACCTCGTGGTCATCGGGCTCGTGCTCGACGTGCTGCGCTCGCTCGGCGGCGAGGTCGACCGCCAGACGCAGGAGCTGCGCGATCGGGGGGTGGTCGTCGCGTGAACGTCTCGATGTTCCTCATCATCGTCATGGGCGCCCTCTTCGCAGCCGGCGTCTACGCGATGCTCGAGCGCAGCCTCACGCGCGTGCTCATCGGCTTCCTGCTTCTGGGCAACGCCGCCAATCTCTTCCTGCTGGTCGTCATGGGAAAGCCGGGCGTCGCGCCGTTCTTCGGCGCCGCCGACCCCGACGAGATGAGCGATCCGCTCCCGCAGGCCCTCACGCTCACGGCGATCGTCATCACCTTCGCGGTCTCCGCCTTCCTCCTTGCGCTGATCTACCGCTCCTGGCAGCTCGGCCAGGCAGACACGGTGCACGACGACGAGACCGACATCGCCCTGCGTGAGCGCGGCGCCGAAGACGAAGACACGATGGACGACGAGATCACCGAAGAGGACGACGACGCCACGACCGACTTCATCGGCACCGATACGGCCCCGATCGTCGTCCTGCACCACCGCGATCTCGACGCCATCCGCGACGACGCGCCTGTCGACGCCCCTCGCACCGGCGATACCCGCACCGACGGTGCGCAGGGAGGTGATCGATGAGCGCTCTCGTTCCGCTCCTCGTGACGCTGCCCCTCCTGGGAGCTGCGATCGCGCTGATCTTCGGTCGTCAGCGCCGAGTGCAGGTCGGCGTCTCGACCGTCACCCTGACGCTGGTGCTCGCGATCGCGGCAGTGCTCCTGTACTCGGTCGACTCGACCGGCGAGTCACTCGCCGTCTCGGTGGGCGGATGGCCGATCCCCTTCGGCATCGTGCTGTACGTCGACCGGCTCGCCGCGCTCCTGGTGGTCATCTCCAGCATCGTGCTGCTGGCGGTCCTTCTCTTCTCGGTCGGCCAGGGCGCGGCCGACGGCGACGACGACACGCCCGTGACGATCTTCCACCCGTCCTACCTCATCCTGGCGGCGGGCATCTTCAACGCGTTCATCGCGGGCGACCTGTTCAATCTCTACGTCGGCTTCGAGATCCTGCTCGTCGCGTCGTACGTGCTCATCACCCTCGGCTCCACCGAGAACCGCATCCGCACCGGCGTCGTCTACATCGTCGTGTCGCTCGTGTCGTCGATCCTGTTCCTCTCGGCGATCGCGGCGATCTACGGCGCCCTCGGCACCGTGAACATCGCCCAGCTCGCCGCGCGGATGTCGGAGCTGCCGCAGGACGTTCAGCTCGTGCTCCATCTCATGCTGCTGCTCGCCTTCAGCATCAAGGCCGCCGTCTTCCCGCTGTCGTTCTGGCTCCCCGACTCCTACCCGACGGCGCCCGCGCCGGTGACGGCGGTGTTCGCCGGCCTGCTGACGAAGGTCGGCGTCTACGCGATGATCCGCACTGAGACGCAGATCTTCCGCGACAACGACGTCAACACTCTGCTGCTGATCGTCGCGCTCGCGACGATGATCGTCGGCGTCCTCGGCGCGGTCGCGCAGGCGGAGCTCAAGCGAATCCTGTCGTTCACCCTCGTGAGTCACATCGGCTACATGGTGTTCGGGCTCGCGATCGCGACGCCGGCCGCGCTCGGGGCGACCATCTACTACATGGTCCACCACATCGTCGTGCAGACGACGCTGTTCCTCGCGGTCGGGCTCGTGGAGCGCCGCGCCGGCTCCACGTCGATCCTCAAGGTCAAGGGCCTCATGAAGGCGGCGCCCGTCATCGCCGTGCTCTACTTCATCCCCGCCATCAACCTGGGCGGGCTTCCCCCGTTCTCGGGCTTCATCGGCAAGTTCGCGCTCTTCGACGCCGCCGCGCGCGTCGGCACCCCGCTCATGTACGTGCTCATCATCGGCGGCATCGTCACATCCCTGCTGACGCTGTACGCCCTCATGCGCGCGTGGAACCTGTCGTTCTGGCGAGAGGAGGAGGAGCACGACGACGAAGGCGATGTCGCCGACCGCATCACCTACCTCGGGGGCGCGCCCGCCGCGGCGACTCAGACCGAGCGTCGTGTCATCCCGCGCATCATGACGCTCGCGACCGCCGGCATGGTCGCCGTCACCGTCGCCCTCACGGTGCTGGCGGGTCCGCTCTACGAGCTGTGCGTCGACATCGGCGAAGCCCTGCAGGACCCGATCGTCCTCGTCGATTCGACCACGGGCGACATCGCCCCCGTCGAGGAGGTGACGCCATGAGCCCCGACGTCAAGCCCGGTCTGCCCGGAGCGCTCAATGCGCTCTGGCGCCAGCTGCCCTTCTTCGTATGGCTGATCCTGCTGTGGATGCTGCTGTGGGGGCAGTTCACGGTGCTGGCGGCCCTCACCGGGCTCGCGGTCGCGGTGTTCGTCACGCGCGTGTTCCGCCTGCCGCCCGTCGAGCTGTCGGGACGCATCAACCTATGGTGGGGCATCATCTTCTTCGTCGAATTCCTGGGGTGGCTGGTGCGCGGCTCGCTCACCGTCGCGTGGCAGGTGCTCGACCCGCGACGCCTGCCGGGCACCGCGATCATCGCCGTCCCGCTCGTGACCGACGACGACCTGATCATGACGCACGTCGGGGTCACGGCATCCCTCATTCCCGGTTCGCTCATCATCGATCTCGACCGCGACCGCCGGGTGCTCTACCTGCACATCATCGGCGTGCGCGACCTCGATGACGTCGAGAAGCAGCGACGCTCGGTGCAGCACTGGGAGGAGCGCATCGTGCGCGCCGTCGGCTCCAAGGCGCAGGTGGAGGCGATGCGCGAGGCCGTCGCGAAGAGGAAGGCCGCCGCATGACCACCGCTCTGCTCGTCGCCGTCTACGCGATCTTCGCCCTGTCGGCGCTGCTGACCGTGTGGCGCATCATCAAGGGTCCGTCGATCCTCGACCGTGCTGTCGCCGCAGACGTGCTGCTGACGCTGGTGATCTGCGCCCTCGGCGCCGAGATGGCCATCAACCACCACACCCGCACCCTTCCGCTTCTGCTGATCGTGGCCGCGGTGGGCGTGTTCGGGTCGATCTCGATCGCGCGCTTCGTCGCGCGCAGAGACGGAGCCGACCGATGAACGAGGTGCGTGACATCACCGTCCTGGTGCTCGTGCTGATCGGCGCCCTGCTGTGCCTGACCGCCGCCGTCGGCGTGCTGAGGTTCCGCGACGTCCCCAGCCGACTACACGCGGCGACCAAGCCGCAGGTGCTCGGGCTCATCCTCATCTGCGTCGCGATCGGAATCGGCCTCGAGTCGTGGGCCGTCGCCGCGTTCCTCGTGCCGATCGTGCTCATCCAGTTCGCGACGGCACCCGTGTCGGCGCACATGGTCGGGCGCCAGGCGTACCGGAACGGCACGATCGACGCGCACACGCTCGTGGTCGACGAGCTCGCCGACGCGAAGCGCACGCCGCCCGCCGCGGGCGGCTGATCCGTCAGTCCGCCGGGGTCAGCACAAGCGTGTCCACCGCGGCATCCTGCACCCGGTCGGCCGAGAACAGCCACGGCGTCTGGCGCTTCTGCTGCCATGCCTCGAACTGGTCGGCGTAGTGCGGGTGGAAGGCGTGGCCGCTCGCGCCGGTGAGGTGGTTCCAGCGAGACGCATCGAAGTCGCTCAGGTCGATCGTCATGCGCATCGACGGCACCGTCACGGTCTCGAAGCCCTCACCCAGCGTCCAGCCCGTGGCGTTGACGACCGACGCTCCCCCGGAGACCGGGAAGGGGCCCCGGTTGAACAGAGCCTCGATGGGGGCGATGCCGCTCGTGCCGAAGGAGTCGTTCGTGAGGGTGATCGCGTGCAGCTCTCCCCAGTCCCACCGCGACACGTTCTCACCCTGGAGGTCGACGAGCCGCTCGTAGGCGTCGACCGCCGACTGCGCAAGCATCTCGTCGCGGCCTCCGATGCCCAGATCGGCGTTCGTCCACCAGGGCGATCCCGGATCGTCGAGCAGGCGGTCGACCACGAGGAACAGGCGCGCCTGACCCGCGATCGATGCCGGGCGCTCCCGCCGGGCGAACAGGTTCTGCACGAGTTCGTCCCACAGCACGTTCGCATATGCGGCGCCGGCGCTGTCGGCGGAGTTCTGTGCATCCCAGTGCGAGAACAGGTCGAGCGCGTTGCGAGCGCCGGCTGATTCGACCTCGATGTCTGAATACGCCGCGATGAGGCGCCGGCCCATCCAGAAGTCGTCGTCCGCCTGGATCGCGCTCATGTCGTCGGCCGTGAGCTCCTTGCCTGCGGCGGTGCGCTCGATCAGCTCGACGATGCGCGCGGCGCGCCAGCCGTAGTCCCAGTCGTTCGTGAGGAAGTGCTCGTAGTCCTCGCCGACGATCGCGTTGTTCGCCGTGACGATGTAGCCGGACTCGGGGTTGTACGACACCGGAAGATCGTCGAATGGGATGAAGCCTCGCCAGTCATAGCCCGAGTCCCAGCCCGGCTGCGGCATCGACCCGTCGCCCGCGCCGCGGATGGGCAGCCGTCCGGGCGCCTGGTAGCCGATATTGCCGGCGACGTCGGCGTAGACGAGGTTCTGCGCCGGCACATCGAACAGCGCGGCCGCCTCGCGGAACTGCTCGAAGTTCATGGCCGTGTTGAGCGCGAAGATCGCCCGCGCCGTCGTGCCGGGCTGCAGCGCGGTCCACTGCAGGGCGACGGCATACTCGCCCTCAGGGACGTCGGAGGGGAAGGTGACGGCATCCGTCTGCCCCGTGTAGGGGTGCGCTGCGATGCCGGCGAAGTCCGCTGTGAGGTCCGACACGATCGGCCCGTGCACCGTGGACCTGATCTCGAGCGACTCGTCGACGCCGCCGGCGACCTTGAGCGTCTCGACGCGCACGTCGAGCGGCACCAGCTCCCCGTCGCGCCAGTACCGGTCGCCCTGCACCTTCTCGAGGTAGAGGTCGGTCACGTCGGTCGTGAGGTTGGTGAAGCCCCACGCGATGCTCGCGTTGTGCCCGATGATGACCCCCGGCATGCCCGAGAACCCGAACCCCGCGACGTCGAAGCGGCATGCGTCGGTCACTGTGCGGCAGCGCAGACCGATCTGGTGCCACACGCTCGGCATCGACGCCCCGAGATGAGGGTCATTGGACAGCAGCGGCATCCCGCTCTCGGTGAGGGCGCCCGAGACGACCCATGAGTTCGAGCCCACGCCCTCCCCCACGCCGCCCAAGAGGACGCTCGCCGCCTCGATGACGCTGCGCACCTCGGTCCACTGAATGCGGGCGGATGCCGTCTCTGCCGCGAGCGGGGCGACCTCGGCATCCGTCCCCACCTCACTCGGGACGGGCACGATCACCGGGTTCGTCTCGTAGGGGTAGGCCGGGTAGAGCTCCGCGATCTCGTCGGGGCTCAGTGTGTGCGCCAGCAAGGCGCGGGAGGTCTCGTCCTCGATGTTCTCGCGGAGGTCCCAGGCCATCGCCTTCAGCCACGCGATCGAGTCGACCGGCGTCCACGGCTCGATCTCATACGCGCCGTTCTGGAGCCCGAGCACGGCGTACTCGAGCGAGACGGCACTGCCCTCCCGGTCGGTGAGGTAGGCGTTGACACCCTCTGCGTACGCCTCGTAATAGCCGCGGGTGCGGTCGTCGAGCGCTTCGAACTCCTGCTCCGCCACCGCATGCCAGCCGAGCGTGCGCAGGAACCGGTCGGTGTCGAGCTGCGACTCGCCGAAGAGCTCCGACAGGCGGCCGGCGGTCACGTGCCGGCGGAAGTCCATCTCCCAGAACCGGTCCTGCGCGTGCACGAACCCCTGCGCGTAGAACAGGTCGTGGGTGTTGTCGGCGACGATCGTCGGGATGCCGAGCTCGTCGCGGTACACCGTCACGTCCTGTCCGAGGCCCGCGACCGCGATCTCGCCGTCGACCTGCGGGAACGATCGCTGGATGTGCCACACCACGACACCCGCGGCGATCAGCGCGATCACGGTCAGTCCCGCGACGACGCTGAAGAGGGCGATCGCGACCCGGCGGCCGATCGAGGGCCGGCGGCGGGGCTCGGGCTCTTCCGTCACCACGGCATCGGACACGTCGGACACGGCGGACATCGTCGTCGAAACCCCCTGGGTCTGCTCCTGGGGCATCGGCTTCGCCGCTTCGGGTGCGGACCAGGTCACGCGCCCCAGCGAGCGTGGCCTTCTGGCATCGTAGCCGAGCGGGTCACGAGGTCGGCTCTGTTCCGAAGAGGCGGCTCGCGGCAGGATGGCTGGCATGTCGCATCCGCTCATGTTCGACGCCGACGACCCGGTCCTGGCGAGGGTGCGAGCGATCTGCCTCGGGTTCCCTGAGGCGAAGGAGCGGATCAGCCACGGCCGCCCCAACTTCTACACGACGCGCGCGTTCTGCTACTACGGGGGTCGGCCTGCGCGACAGGCGGACGAGGACGAGCCTCCGCGGCGCGACCGCGCGATCCTCGTGCGTCCCGACCCCGACGACGCACCGGCGCTGCGGCAGGACGAGCGGTTCTTCGTCCCCGCGTATCTAGGCGCGTCCGGGTGGCTCGGAATCGACGTGGACGCCGCCGACGAGCAGGAGCTCGTGGAGCTCATCGACGCGTCGTACCGCGTGACGGCGCCCCGCCGCCTGGTGCGGCTCCTCGGCTGAGGCTCAGTCGGCGCCGAAGTCGAAGGACGCCGACTCCGACGCCTCATCGACCGCCTCGGCGAGCTCCTCGCGGGCGGCGTCGTACGGCGTCGCGTGCCCCGTGATCTCGCTCGAGGCGCCGACCGACAGCTCGCCGACGAGCTCGGCGGTCGCACCGCCGATCAGGCCGAGGCCCGTGTACTGCTCGAGGCGCGCGCGCGAGTCGGCGATGTCGAGGTTGCGCATCGTGAGCTGGCCGATGCGGTCGGTCGGGCCGAACGCGGCGTCGCCGACGCGCTCCATCGACAGCTTCTCGGGAGCGTAGGAGAGGTGCGGGCTCGTGGTGTCGAGGATCGTGTAGTCCTCGCCGCGGCGCAGACGCAGCGTGACGGTGCCGGTGATCGCGGAGCCCACCCAGCGCTGGATCGACTCGCGCAGCATGAACGACTGCGGCTCCAGCCAGCGGCCCTCATACATGAGGCGGCCCAGGCGGCGACCCTGCTCGTGGTAGGTGGCCAGGGTGTCCTCGTTCAGGATGCCGTTGATCAGCCGCTCGTACGCGATGAACAGCAGCGCCATGCCGGGGGCCTCGTAGATGCCGCGCGACTTCGCCTCGATGATGCGGTTCTCGATCTGGTCGCTCATGCCCAGGCCGTGGCGACCGCCGATCGCGTTCGCCTCCTTCACGAGGGCGACGGCATCCGTGTACTCGACGCCGTTGATCGCAACCGGGCGACCCGCCTCGAACGTGACCGACACGTCCTCTGTCGCGATCTCGACAGCGGGATCCCAGAAGCGCACGCCCATGATCGGCTCGACCGTCTCGAGCGACACGTCGAGGTGCTCCAGGGTCTTCGCCTCATGCGTCGCGCCCCAGATGTTCGCGTCGGTCGAGTAGGCCTTCTCGGCAGAGTCCCGGTAGGGGAAGCCGTGCGCGACGAGCCATTCGCTCATCTCCTTGCGGCCGCCGAGCTCGGTGACGAAGTCGGCGTCGAGCCACGGCTTGTAGATGCGCAGGGCGGGGTTGGCGAGCAGCCCGTAGCGGTAGAAGCGCTCGATGTCGTTGCCCTTGTAGGTGGAGCCGTCGCCCCAGATGTCGACGCCGTCGTCCTTCATGGCGCGCACGAGCAGCGTGCCGGTGACGGCGCGACCGATGGGCGTCGTGTTGAAGTAGGTGCGGCCGCCCGACCGGATGTGGAACGCTCCGCACGACAGCGCGACGAGACCCTCTTCGACCAGGAGCGGCTTGCAGTCGATCAGACGCGAGGCCTCGGCACCGTACTGCAGCGCGCGGCCCGGGATCGACTCGATGTCGTCTTCGTCGTACTGGCCGAGGTCGCCCGTGTAGGTGTACGGGACGGCGCCCTTGTCACGCATCCACGCGACGGCGACCGACGTGTCGAGCCCTCCGGAGAAGGCGATGCCGACGCGCTCGCCGACGGGGAGGGACTGAAGGACCTTCGACATGCCTCAAGTCTACGGGCGTGGCGCTGCCCCCCAGGAATCCCGGCGGCCTGGGGACCCGCGACGGAGGCCCGATAGGATGGGGTGTACGCCCCTCCTCCACTGAAAGGGAGCCCCCATGCCAGGCATCGTCATCGTCGGAGTCCAGTGGGGAGACGAAGGCAAGGGCAAGGCCACCGACCTCCTCGGCGACCGCACCGACTGGGTCGTGAAGTTCAACGGCGGCAACAACGCCGGGCACACGGTCGTGATCGGCGACGAGAAGTACGCCCTGCACCTGCTGCCCTCCGGCATCCTGTCGCCCGGCGTCAACGCCGTGATCGGCAACGGCGTGGTCATCGACCTCGAGGTGCTGTTCGCCGAGCTGTCCGCCCTCTCGGCGCGCGGCGTCGACATCTCCCGTCTCCGCGTGAGCGCCAATGCGCACATCATCACGCAGTACCACCGGACGCTCGACAAGGTGACCGAGCGCTTCCTCGGCAAGCGCATGATCGGCACCACGGGCCGCGGCATCGGCCCGACCTACGCCGACAAGATCAACCGCGTCGGCATCCGCGTGCAGGACCTCTTCGACGAGAACATCCTGCGGCAGAAGGTCGAGGGCGCACTCGACCAGAAGAACCACCTGCTCGTGAAGGTGTTCAACCGCCGGGCCATCACGGTCGACGAGGTCGTCGACGATCTGCTCTCGTACGCCGACCGCCTCCGTCCCCTCGTGTGCGACACCGGACTGCTGCTGAACAGCGCACTGGATGCCGGCGAGGTCGTCGTGTTCGAGGGCGGTCAGGCCACCATGCTCGACGTCGACCACGGCACCTACCCGTTCGTGACGTCGTCGTCAGCCACCGCCGGCGGCGCCTCCACCGGGTCGGGCGTCGGACCGAACCGGCTCGACCGCATCGTCGGCATCGTCAAGGCCTACACGACACGCGTCGGCTCCGGCCCCTTCCCGACCGAGCTGTTCGACGACCAGGGCGACTGGCTGCGCACCCGCGGCTTCGAGTTCGGCACCACCACCGGCCGCCCGCGCCGCGTCGGCTGGTACGACGCGCCCGTCACGCGGTACGCCACCCGCATCAACGGGATCACCGACCTCGTGCTCACCAAGCTCGACATCCTCACGGGACTCGACCAGATCCCGGTGTGCGTCGCCTATGACGTCGACGGCGAGCGATTCGACGAGGTGCCGGTCAACCAGACCGACTTCCACCACGCGAAGCCGATCTACGAGTACTTCCCCGGCTGGAAGCAGGACATCTCCGGAGCCCGCAGCTTCGAAGACCTGCCGCTCGAGGCGCAGGACTACGTGCTCGCGCTCGAGCAGATGAGCGGCACCCGCATCTCGGTCATCGGCGTCGGCGCGGCTCGTGACGCCGTCGTCGTGCGCCACGACCTCGTGGACTGACCCGCCGTGAGGC
>CALANM010000140.1 GCA_937926065.1 uncultured Microbacterium sp. | reverse complement strand
GGATGCCGGCGGCCTCCGCCTGCGCGGCCGTGAGCCCCACGGCGGCCACCTCGGGCTCGGTGAACACGACCATCGGCACGGCGGCATGGTCGGCGGTCGCGACGTGGGCGCCCCAGGCCTCGTCCTTCACCTCGCCGCCACGCGCCCGCGCCGCGATGACGTCTCCCGCCGCGCGCGCCTGATACTTGCCCTGGTGCGTCAGCAGCACCCGGCCGTTGACGTCGCCGACGGCGTAGAGCCAGTCGTGGCCCTCGACGCGCATCGTGTCGTCGACGCGCAGCCACTCCCCGGGCTCGAGTCCGATCGCGTCGAGACCGAGATCCGTCGTGCGCGGCACGCGCCCCGTCGCGACGAGGCCCTCGGCCGCGAGCACGGTGCTGCCGTCGCGGAGGGCAACGGCCACCTCGCCGCCGTCGCGGTCGACGCGCTCGAGGTCGACTCCCGTGCGCACGTCCACGCCCCGTGCGCGAAGCGCGGCGGCGACGCGGTCTCCTGCGAAGGGCTCCATCCCCTTCAGCAGGGATGAGCGCACGAGCATCGTCACGGTCGTGCCGAACGAGGCGAAAGCCGTGGCCATCTCGCACGCGACGACGCCGCCGCCGATCACGACGAGGGATGCCGGCACGTCGCGCACACCGGTCGCCTCCCGACTCGTCCACAGCTCCGCCTCGGCGATCCCGGGCACGTCGGGCAGGAGCGACGCCGACCCCGTGCACACCGCGACGGCGTGACGCGCGCGCAGCACGCGGCCGCCGACCGTGACCTCGCGCTCGCCCGTGATGACGCCGTGGCCGCGCACCAGGTCGATCCCCGCCTGCCCCAGCCACTCCACCTGACCGGCGTCGTTCCACTCATGCACGACCTCGTCGCGGCGGCGCAGCACCGCGGCCACGTCGAGGTCCCCGGTGACAGCCTCCGCTGCGCCCGGGGCGTCACGTGCGCCGCGAAGGGCGGCACCGGCCCGCAGCAGCGTCTTCGAGGGCATGCAGGCCCAGTAGGAGCATTCGCCGCCCACGAGCTCGCTCTCGACGATGACCGTCCTCAGTCCCCCGTGCACGGCGCGGTCGGCGACGTTCTCGCCGACCGGACCGGCTCCGATCACGATGAGGTCGTACTCCTCGGCATCCACAGTCCGTGTCTACTGGAGCGACGGCCGTGCCTGCCAGCCCCCTGCCCGGACTCGCTCTGTGACGCCGTATGCCGGGCCCCCTGTGCGATGTCCGAGGGATGTGGTTGTGTTTATCACCGATCTGGGAGGCGACATGTCGATCGAGTTCCGTTCCGTCACGAAGCAGTTCGCCGACGGAACCGTGGCGGTCGATGACTTCAGCCTGCTGATCCCCGCGCGCAGGACCACGGTGTTCGTCGGCTCATCAGGCTGCGGCAAGACGACGCTCCTGCGCATGATCAACCGGCTCGTCGAGCCGACGAGCGGTGACATCGCGATCGACGGCGAGAGCATCCGCGACCGCGATCCCGTGCAGCTGCGCCGCAGCATCGGCTACGTGCTGCAGAACTCCGGTCTCCTGCCGCACTTCACCGTCGCCGACAATGTCGCGACCGTGCCGGTCCTCACCGGCACGCCCAGGAAGCAGGCCCGCGAGCGCGCCCTCCAGCTCCTCGACATCGTCGGCCTCGACCGTGCGCTCGCCGACCGCTACCCGCGTCAGCTGTCGGGGGGCCAGCAGCAGCGCGTCGGCGTTGCGAGAGGCCTCGCGGCCGACCCGAACATCCTCCTCATGGACGAGCCGTTCGGCGCCGTCGACCCCATCGTCCGCAGAGAGCTTCAGACCGAGACGCGGCGCCTGCAGCGAGACCTCGAGAAGACGGTCGTGTTCGTCACGCACGACATCGACGAGGCGTTCCTGCTCGGCGACCAGGTCGTCATCCTCCAGAAAGGCGCGAAGATCGCCCAGGTCGGAACCCCCGACGAGATCATCGAGAGCCCCGCGAGTGACTTCGTCGCCGAGTTCATCGGCGTCCAGCGCGGCGCCCGCGCACTGCGTCCCAAGCAGACGCCGCGGGGCACAGTCCTCATCGACGCGGCGGGGCGCACGCAGGGCGTGCTCGTCCCGGATGCCGAGAGCGCACTCTCGAAGGAGCAGCCGCAGGGGGCGTCTTCATGAACTGGGTGCTCGACAACCTCGAGCTCATCTGGAGCCTCACGCTCGTGCACCTGCGGCAGAGCGCGATCCCGATCGCGCTCTCGTTCGTCATCGCGCTCCCGGTGGGCTGGCTCGCGTGGCGCTACACGTCGCTGCGCGGCACGACCCTCCTGACGGTGGGCCTGCTCTACACGATCCCGTCGCTCGGGCTGTTCACGCTGCTCGCCGGCTTCGGCGTGCCCCTCCTGTCGGAGTCGAACCTGATCATCGCGCTCACCGTCTACGGCGTGGCGATCATGACGCGGTCGGTCACCGAGGGCCTCGATTCGATCGACGCGGCGACACGAGCCGCCGCCGTCGCCGTCGGCTTCGGTCCGTGGCGACGCTTCTGGACCGTCGACTTCCCGCTCTCTGGCCCCGTGCTGCTCGCGGGTCTCCGCGTCACGGCCACTTCGACCATCTCCCTCGCGACGGTCGGCATCCTGATCGGCGTTCAGAACCTCGGCTACCTGTTCACCAACGGCTATCAGCGCCGCATCCTCGCGGAGGTCCTCTCGGGCGTCGTGGCGGTCGTCGTCATCGCGCTCATCGTCGACGCGCTGCTCGTGCTGCTCGGCCGCGCACTCATGCCATGGCTCCCCCGACGCCGCGAGGGGCGCACGCTCGCGCGGCGCGTCCTGTCGGAGGCGACGACATGAACACCTTCCTCGACGCGCTCGCGTGGATCTTCTCCGCCGATCGGCTCACCGGCTCGCTGCCGCTGCCGCTCGCGATCTGGCAGCATGTCGCGTTCACGTTCGGGTCCGTCGCCATCGCGGCCGTCATCGCGATCCCGCTCGGCTGGCTCATCGGCCACACGGGCCGCGGCCGGGAGATCGCCGTCGCCCTCTCGGGAGCCGCCCGCGCCCTGCCGTCGCTCGGACTGGTGCTGCTGCTCGTGCTCGTCGTCGGCGTCATCTACAAGACCGAGGCGGCGATCGCATCCTTCGTGCTGCTCGCGATCCCCTCTGTCCTCGCCGGCGCCTATGCCGGGTTCGAGGCGATCGACCGCGCCGTCATCGAGTCCGGCCACGCCGTCGGCATGACGCCGTGGCAGGTGCTGTGGAAGATCGAGGTGCCGCTCGGGCTGCCGCTGCTCATGGGGGGCCTGCGCTCGGCCACCCTGCAGGTCGTGGCGACCGTCACGATCGCCGCCTACATCGGCCTCGGCGGTCTCGGCTTCTACTTCTTCCAGGGCATTCAGCTGCGCCGCTTCGACCAGGTGCTCGGCGCCTCGCTCGTCGTCATCGCGCTCGCGCTCCTGCTCGACGGGCTCTTCGCCCTCCTTCAGCGGCTCGTCGTCCCCCGGGGCGTGGCCGCTCGCACCGCCTCCCCCCGCGCCTCCGCGCCGTCCGGCGCCATGCGCCGTCGCCCGGCCGACGTCCCCGTCTGAATCGCACACTCTCCCACCTCCCCGCACCCAGAGAAAGGTCAGAGACATGACCCGCAACCGCCGCACCGCCCGAGGGCTCTCCGCGCTCGTCGGCATCACCGCTCTCACCGCACTCGCCCTGTCGGGATGCGCGTCGTCCGACCCGCTGGGCGGCGACACGACAGGCACGCCGCCTGCAGAGGGCTCCGACACGATCGTCGTCGGCTCGCAGGCCTACTACTCGAACGAGATCATCGCCGAGATCTACGCGCAGGCCCTTGAGGGCGCCGGGTTCACCGTCGAGCGCAAGTTCCAGATCGGTCAGCGCGACGTCTACATCCCGTCGCTCGAAGACGGCAGCGTCCAGCTGTTCCCGGAGTACACCGGCAACCTGCTGCAGTTCTTCGACCCCGACACGACCGCCACGACGTCCGATGACGTCTACGCCGCGCTGCAGACGGCGCTTCCTGAGGGCCTCACGGTGCTCGACCAGTCGCCGGCGACCGATCAGGACTCGTATAACGTGACCGCCGACTTCGCCGCCGAGCACGACCTCACCTCGATCGCCGACCTCGCCGGCATCGACGGACTCATCCTGGGCGGGGCCCCGGAGCTCGAAGAGCGCCCATACGGTCCGAAGGGGCTCAAAGAGATCTACGACGTCGACGTCGCCTTCTCGGCGACCGCCGACACGACCGTCGACGAGCTGGTGGCCGGGACCATCCAGGTCGCCAACGTGTACAGCGCCGACCCCCGCATCCAGACGAACGACCTTGTGACGCTCGAAGACCCGAAGGGCCTCTTCCTCGCCTCCAACGTCGTGCCGGTGGCGAGCACCGAGATCGCCGACGAGATCGCGGATGTCATCAACGCGGTCAGCGCCGCGCTCACCCCCGAGGGGCTCGTCGCCCTCAACGTCGAATCGACGGAGCAGCAGCGCTCTTCCTCCGACATCGCCGCCGACTGGCTCGCGGCCAACGGCCTCGGCTGATCGGCGGATCGCCCCCGGGACGCTGTTCCCGGGGGCGGCCGTCGTGCGCAGCACGTCGGCTCCCGGGAAGACGCGCGGTCAGAAGGCGCGCAGGGTCGCGTGGAGCCCGCCGTCGATGCGGTCGCGGCGCAGGATGCCACGGCGTCGCAGCACCGGCACCAGCTCATCGAGGGTGCGGTGGATCGTGACGGGATGGAGGTCGCCCCACAGGAGCACGCCGTCGTTGCCCCACTCGCCGAGCTCCTCGATGAGGTCGGCGAACTCCTCTGCGGTGCCGACGAAGCCGGAGCGGTCGGATATGCGTCCGAGACGCGCGAGAGCGGCGAGGTGCACGCGCAGCGGCGTCGTGGCGACGTCGCGGTCGCCCGTGAGCCGGCGGATGCTTCCCTGCGACACATGGTCGGCGAAGATCGACAGGTCGAGGGGCGCATCGAGGTCGAGCGCGGTGAGGTCGGTCTCGAGGTCGCTCGACTGACGCTGGGCGATGCCCTTGAGCGTCGCATCGTCGGGGTCGGCAGAGGCGGCGACCAGGCGGTCGGCTTCGGCCGCGCTCGACACGATGGTCGGCTGGATCGCGAAGAGGATCTTGATGTCCTCGGGAGCACGCCCGCGCTCGATGGCGGCCGCGTGGATACGGGCGCGGTAGTCGCGCACGCTCTGCTCGTGCAACGGCGCCAGGGCGAGCTGGATATCGGAGTTCGCCCCCGCGAACGCCAGCCCGCGACCTGAGCCGCCCGGCGACGCGATGACCGGCTCGCCGCGCTCGAACGGGATCGCGTTGAGCGGTCCGTCGAAGGCGAAGTGGTCGCCGCGGTGGCGCACGGCCTCCAGCTTCGAGCCGTCGGCGTACACCCCCGTCTCCCGATCGGCGACGAGCGCGCCCTCGCCCCAGCTGCGCCACAGCGCACGGATGCCGGCGAGCCACTCCTCCGCGCGATCGTACGCGGCGTCGTGTCCGAGCTGCGGGGCGTCGCCGAAGTGTCGGGCGCTGGCGGTGTCGGTGACGACGTTGAGACCGAGCCGGTGGTCGCTCAGGTGCTGCAGCGTCGCGAACTGGCGGGCGCCCGTGTAGGGAAGCACGGCGGCGGGATTGACGGTGGGAATGACGCCCAGGTGCGTCGTCGCGTGAAAGAGGTAGGGCGCCAGCAGGAGCGGGTCGTGCTTCGGGCCCCCGAAGGCGTGGCGCACGCGCAGATCGATCGTTGCGGCAGATCCCAGCGACGGCGCGTCTTCGATGAGGACGAAGTCGAACCCCGCCTGCTCCAGCTCGCGCGCCGACTGCTGATACAGGTCGGGGCGGGTCCACGCCCAGTCCCATTCCAGCGAGGGCGATCCCCACCCGTGCGGCCCGAAGCCGCGGGCGAGGAACCAGCCGAAGTGCTGGAGACGGGTCACACCGCCACCGCCACGGACGGCTCGCCGAAGGCGCTGCCGTCGGTCACGGCATCCAGCGCCCGCTCCAGATCGGCGAGGAGGTCGGCGACGTCTTCGATGCCGATCGAGACGCGCAGCGTTCCGGGGAAGACGCCGACGGCGGCCCTCTCCTCCTCCGTGGCGTGAAGGTGGCTCGTCGTCGCCGGATGAAGGATGAGAGAGCGCACGTCGCCCAGGTGCGTCATGTGCGTGAAGACGTCGACGCCCTCGACCACGCGACGGGCCGCGTCGGCGCCCCCGGTGAGCGTGAACGTGAAGACCGAGCCGCAGCCCTCGGTGAGCAGCTCAGCGGCGAGCGCGTGGTCGGGGTGGGAGGGAAGCCCGGCGTAGTCGACGGAGGCGACGGCGGGGTGCTGCTCGAGGAAGCGCGCCACTTCGAGCGCGTTCGCCGACTGCCGTTCGACCCGCAGGCTCAGCGTCTCGATGCCCTGCCCGATGAAGAAGGCGTTGAGCGGCGACGGGGTAGGGCCGAGGCGCGGGGCGACGCTCTCGCGTGCGTACGCGATGCGGGCATCTCCCCCGGCGCGCTCTGCGAAGCTCGCCGCGTGGCCGGAGCCGGGAGACACGAGGTGCGGGAACTTCGCGCCCGAGACGGTCGCGTCGAACGTGCCGCCGTCGATGACCGCGCCGCCGATGACGGCGCCCTGGCCGGCGAGGAACTTGCTCGCCGAGTGGACGACGACGTCCGCGCCGTGCTCGAGGGGACGCAGCAGGTACGGCGTCGCGAACGTGTTGTCGATGACGAGAGGGATGCCGTGACGGTGCGCGACGGCCGAGATCGCGGCGATGTCGAGGATGCGGTTGGCGGCGTTCGAGATCGACTCGGCGAACAGCGCCTTCGTCTCGGGACGGATGGCCGCCTCCCACGCCGCCGGGTCGTGTATGTCGTCGACGAAGTCGGCGGTGATCCCGAGGCGCGAGAGGTTGTCGACGATGAGGCCGCGGCTTCCCTCATAGATGTGGCGGGAGACGACGAGGTGGTCGCCGGCTGCCGCGAGCGCGAGCAGGGCGACGGTCGTGGCGGCCTGGCCGCTGGCCACGAGCAGCGCCTGCGATCCGCCCTCGAGCGATGCGAGCGCCCCTTCGACGGCTTCGACCGTGGGGTTGCCGACGCGCGTGTAGGCGTAGCCCTCCCCGCCTCCGAAATGGGCCTCAGCCGCGTCGTACTCGTCGAAGGTGAACCCGGCGGTCAGGTAGATGGGGGTCGCCCGCGCTGACGGTGCGCCGATCCGGCCGCGCTCGTGCACCTGTCGTGTCGTGAACCCTCTGCCCGCCATGACCGTCCTTTCGTGTCGACAGCCATCATCGGGCTCGGACGCCCCGCGCGCCTATTCGCGGTGTCGCCGTGTTACGCCGTGCCGTGCGCTGGCGTGGCGGTGCCGGCATCCCATCGGTCGAGCGCGCGGAGCGCCAGGAATGTGACCCACTTCGACGGCTCGCCCGGCTCGACGTCGTGGGCGACCCACGTCTCGCCGCCGAACTTCCACCCCTGCAGCCATGTTCCGTCGTCGCGGCGGGACTCGCGCAGCCGCTCGACCGCCTCGGCGGCGCGCGGGTCGGGGGCGACGCCGTCCCAGCGAGCGACGTCCGTGACGTAGTCGACAGCCTTCAGCAGCGTGAACGGCGCCCGATACGGATGCACGACCAGGTCGGTCCACGGACCGACGCGCTCGCCCGTCGTGAGCCGGTATCGCAGCCGGCGCCGCAGCAGGTACTCCTCGCCGCTGTGGCGGGCGTCGCGCACGTTCGTGTCGCCCGTGATCTTCTCGTACGCCAGCAGCCCCCGCAGCGCGTTGATCGTGGAGTGGAACGATGAGCGCACGGAGCCCTCGACCCACTCGCAGTTCCAGCCGCCGTCGGCCTGCACATGCTCCACGAACCACGCTGCGAGCCCCGACATGTCGACCCCGAGCCACGCGCCGTTGGCGAGGGTCATCGCGTTGATGCAGACGTCGACCTCGCCGTCCCAGTACGGAAGGTCGTCGTACTCCCACCGGCTGTTCTGACGCAGCTTCTCGGCCGTGCCGTCGAGCACCGCGGCATCCAGGCCTCCCTCGCGCAGCGCCGTCAGCGTCCACGTCGTCGCCGTGTACGGCTGCTCGTTCTGCGGCGGCTGCTCCGTCATGTCCCCGGGGAAGAACGCCCCTCCCGCCCACTGCCCGTCGGGATCCTGATGGGACAGCAGCGCGGCGCCGACGCCCTCGTGCGCGATGCGCTCGCGGGTCGCCCGCCACACCTCCTCGGGCGCATGGATCAGGTCGCGCTCGACCTGCCAGCGCAGCATCGGATCGGAGTCGAGGAGCCACTCGGAGAGGGTCGGCGTGATCATGCGCACACGGTACGCCCCCGCACCGACACACAGCACAGGGCCGCGGCCGTCACTCCCGGAAGTCGTCCGGATCGACGTCTTCGAGGAACCGGTGGAACTCCTCCACCTCCTGCTCCTCCTCGCCCTGCACGATCAGCCCGGGCACGCCCGCCTCCTCCATGACCTCGTCCGCCACGAAGAGCGGCGCACCGGTGCGGGATGCCACCGCAACGGCATCCGAGGGGCGGGCGTCCACGACGTGCACGCGGCCGTCGGCGATCAGCGTGATCTCGGCGTAGTAGGTGCCGTCGTCGATACGGGTCACCTCGACGCGCTCCACGACGGCGCCGAGCGTCTCGAGGAGACTGCGGATGAGATCGTGCGCGAGCGGCCTCGGCGCGACCGCGCCCTCGACCGCGATCAGGATCGACGTGGCCTCCTGCGCGCCGATCCAGATGGGCAGCACCCGGTCGTCATCCGAGAGGCTGTCGAAGGGCCGGAGCAGGATGACGTGCTGACCGGCCCCGTCGAGGGCGACACCGGCGACTCGAACCTGGACCATGTTCCACCTCCGTCGCTTGTCGCCATCGTAAGCAGGCTCGGGGCCTGCCGTCTCGGGGTCGGGTGCGCCGGTCAGCTCCGCGCGAGCCGGTCGAGCGCGTCGCCGGTGAGCCGCTGCGTCGTCCACTCCTCCATCGGCACGGCGCCGATCGCCCGGTAGAACGCGATCGAAGGCTCGTTCCAGTCGAGCACCGTCCACTCGAACCTTCCGTAGCCGTGGTCGACGCAGACCCGCGCGAGCGCCCGCATGAGCTCCTTGCCGTAGCCACGACCGCGATGGTGCTCGTCGACGAAGAGGTCTTCGAGCCAGATGCCGTGGCGGCCCGTCCAGGTCGAGTAGGTGAGGAACCAGACGGCGATGCCGACGATCTCCCCCTCCCGCTCGACGACGTGGGCGAACACACGCGGATCGGCGCCGAACAGGCTCGCGGAGAGGTCTTCGACCGTGTTCTCGACGGCATCCGGCTCTCGCTCGTACGCTGCGAGCGCATGGATGAGCCGCAGGATGCCGGGTTCGTCGCCCGGCCGTGCGACGCGCAGGACGGCGCCGTCCGCGAGCGGGACATCGGCGTCGGAGGGCAGCGGATCGGGCGCGGGATCGATGGGCGCAGTCATTCCGCGAGCGTACCCTTGTCGTATGGACGGCGGGTTCGGTCAGACCGCGCTCTGGGGCCTTGCGACCCTGATCGTGCTGCTGCCCGTGTACTTCGTATGGATCACGCTCGACACGCGGCGTCGTCGGCGGCGGGGTGAGCGGCTCGAGCGGTCGTGGGGCGGCATCGCGGCGTTCGACGAGGTATGGCGGCCGAGCGTCGCCGAGGCGATGGCCGTGTGGGAGGCGGAGCAGAGCCTTCCCGCGCCCGCGCCCGTTCCGGGCGACGGCCCGGGCGTCATCCGCGACGGACGCATCGTGATCGAAGCCGGACGCAGCGCCGACGGCTCGAGGGCGTGAGGCGGGTCAGCCGCGCGCGAGCACCTCGCCGTGCGGCATCAGGAACCACCCGTCCTCTTCTGCAGCCCACTCCCGCCATGCCGCGCTGATGCGCTCGAGCGCGGCCTGATCGGCGATGCCGAGGCGCAGCGCGTTGTCGGCGAACGAGGAGTGCAGCGCCCGCTCCGCCCAGGCTCCGCCCCACCACGACCGTGCGGAGGGCGACTCGAAGAGCCAGACGGATGCCGACGACTCCACGTCGGCGAAGCCCGCCGCGCGTGCCCACGACTTCAGCTGGCGGCCGGCGGCGGGATCGCCGCTCGTGCCACGATGCACCGCGAGGTAGATCTCGCGCCACTCGTCGAGCCCGGGAATGCGGGGCCACCAGATCGTGCCCTCGTAGTCGACGTCACGCACCGCCACGACACCGCCCGGCTTCACCACGCGGCGGAACTCGCGCAGCGCGTCGACGGGCCGCGTCAGGTGCTGGAGCACCTGGTGGGCGTGCACGACGTCCCACGCGTCGTCGTCCGAGGAGAGCGCGTAGGCGTCGTCGACGGCATACGAGAGGTTCTCGACTCCCTGGGCGACCCGGTCGGCCTCCGCGTGGGCGACGACGTCGGCCGAAGCGTCGATCGCGTGCACGCGCCCGGGGGCGACGTGACGAGCGAGGTCGACGCTGATGGTGCCCGGTCCGGCGCCCACGTCGAGCACCGACAGCCCCGGCCGCAGCTCGGGAAGCAGGTACGCCGCGGAGTTCTCCACTGTGCGGCGCCGGTGAACACGCAGC
>CALANM010000139.1 GCA_937926065.1 uncultured Microbacterium sp. | reverse complement strand
GGATCTGGCCGGCATCGTCCCGCCGCTCTTCATCGCCACGGGGTTCTTCATCGCGTTCGGCTGGGCGCCGTTCTTCATGGTGGACGACAAGGCGTCGTTCTTCGCAGCGATGCGAAGGAGCTGGCGCGCGTCGAGTACGCGTCGGGAGGCAGCGGGGCTGCGGTGAGCCGGTCTGCGACATTCGCGGAAAGCCAGTTGGGCATCGAGTACGCGGTCGAGGCCGCGTGCACCTCCGTCAGCCCCTCCGCACTGACCATGTACCGGGTGGTCACGGCAGACGCCGACGCGGAGGAGATCACCTCCGGCACGGTCTCCTGCACCGGCCAGACCACGTACAACACCGCATCGCTGCCCGCAGACACCGAGTTCCAGGTGATGTTCGACGGGCTCGACGGTGTCGAGCAGGCCTACGCTCGCATCATCCGTGCCGACTACTGAACCCACCTGACGTCGGCGCGAGCAGCCAGAACCTGGATTGTGTCCAACTTTTGTCGACTCTCGCCATGCGCCGAAACGACAGCGCGTTCCTCGCCGTCGCAGGGGGATCAGGGCACGTTCGCGCCGCCGTTGACGTTGATCACCTCGCCGACGACGAAGCTCGACTCGGGCGAGGCGAGGAAGACGTAGGCGGGCGCCTGCTCGACCGGCTGGCTCGTGCGGCCCAGCCACGATGACTCGCCGAATCCGTTGAGCTTCTCGGCGGGCTGTCCGTCGCTCACCTGCAGGGGAGTCCACACCGGTCCCGGCGCGACCGCGTTCACGCGGATGCCGCGCGGCGCGAGGTCCTGCGCGAGCGCCTTCGTGAAGCCGATGATCGCGAACTTCGTCGAGGCGTAGTTGATGATCATCGGCGACGGGTTGTAGCCCTGCACCGAGGTCGAGTTGATGATGGTCGCGCCCGCGGGCAGGTGCGGGAGCGCCTCGCGCGTGATCCAGAACATCGCGTAGAGGTTGGTCGTGATGGTGCGGTCGAGATCCGCTTCGTCGAGTTCGTCGAACGTCGCGTGGTACACCTGGTGCGCTGCGTTGTTCACGAGGATGTCGAGCCCGCCGAGCCCTTCTACCGCCCGCGCGACGAGGTCGCGGCACCAGTCGCGGTCGCGGATGTCGCCCGGCAGCAGCACGCACGTGCGGCCCTCGGCGCGCACGATCTCGGCGATCGCCTCGGCATCGACCTGCTCCTCGGGCAGGTACGAGAGTGCGACATCCGCGCCCTCCCGCGCGAACGCGATCGCGACAGCAGCCCCGATGCCCGAGTCGCCGCCCGTGATGAGGGCCCTGCGGCCGGGCAGGCGGCCGGTGCCGCGGTAGCTCGTCTCGCCGTGGTCGGCCTTCGGCTCGAGCTTCGCGTCGAGGCCCGGCAGTGGCTGCCAGGAGGCGAAGGGCTTGATGTGAGCGTGCCGCTCGACGGGGTTGTCGAAGGTCAGCTGGTCGGTCGTCATCGTCGTCTCCTTCAGGGGTCGGCGCCGTTGCTCCCTGCCCGCGCATTTGTTGGGCTGCACAACTTTAACGCGCCGATCCCCGTTTGTCTCGGGATCCCGGGCGGGTTCAGCTCAGTGCTGCCCTCAGGGCGTCGCCCGTGCCGTCGATGACGAGCACCGCGGCCGCCCGAGCGTTTCCCGCGAACACCGAGACGTGCAGCTCGTGGCGTGCGTCGGATGACAGGTCCGTGGTGAAGGCCCGATCGAAGTCGGGGTCTTCGAACGTCGCCAGGTGCCAGGCACCGTCGTCGGGCCGCATAGCGACGTTGAGGTACTCGCGTTGTCCCGGGCGCAGGTCCAGCGGCGCGAAACCGCGGGAGCGGGGAACGCCTGCCCAACGGAGCTGCACCGGGTCGATGTCGGGGCGTGGAGCACCGTCGGTCCGCACGCTGCTCAGCCGCCCGACGCACCCTACCGCGGCGGTCTTTCCGATGTTCTCCACGCCCAGTCTGAGCCACTGTGCTTCGGTGCCATCGTGCAGCGGTCCTCGCCGAACCCACGGCTCGGTGCTGGAGAAGGTCACCTGCAGGCGCGGAGCGCGAAACCTGTCGAAATAGCCCAGGGCCACAAGCGACGTCGTGATGACGACGAGCACAGTCGCGATGGCGCCAGCCCAGGCGGCGACCGGTCCCCATTCGATTCCGCCCACTCAGCCACACCCTCCTGCTCGCCGGATCTCCGCTGTCTGCGTCGAGGCGGCCGTGGTCAGCGGCCGAACAGGCGCCCGGCGACCTGCGCCTGACCCTTGAGCACGAAGTCCTCGGCGCTTCGGCCCACAGCGACCTCGTAGGAGCCGGCGATCGTGCGCCACTGCCCGGCATCCCCGTCGAACCGAGCCAGGAGGCGGGGATCCGCGGTCAGAGTGACCCGGCGGGCTTCCCCGGGAGCGAGTTCGACTCTCTCGAAGCCCAGCAGCCGCCGTCGCTTCTCGCCGGCGGCATCGGTGAGGTAGAGCTGCGGCACGTCGGCGCCGGCGCGGTCTCCTGTGTTGGTGACCGTGAAGGATGCCGTGATCGTGTCGCCACCGTCGACCTCGAGGTCGTCGTAGCCGAAGGTCGTATAGCTCAGGCCGTGCCCGAAGGGGTAGAGGGGCTCGGCGCCCGTCTTGGCGTGCCAGCGGTAGCCCACCTCCGCTCCTTCGCTGTACTCGATGGTGACCGGGGTGCCCCAGGGTGTGCCCAAGCCCGGCAGCTCGGGCCGGGGAGTCTGGTCGAGGCTTCTCGGGAAGGTGATGGGCAGACGCCCGGACGGGTTCACGGCGCCGGTGAGGACCTCGGCGATCGCTTGCGCGCCGGCCTGCCCCGGGTACCAGGCTTCGACGATCGCCCGCACCCTGTCCCGCCAGGGCATCGACACGGGGTTGCCGGTCTCGAGGACCACGATCGTGTTCGGGTTGGCGTCGGCGACCGCCTCGATGACGGCATCCTGTCCCCATGGCAACGACAGATCCGCGCTGTCGAACCCCTCTCCCTCCACTCGGATGCCGAAGGCGATCACCGCGTCAGAGCGCTTGGCAGTCAATGCCGCCTCGGCGGGCGTATATCCGGGATCGAAGTCGAACTGCGCAGACGGCAGCGCCTTCCGCAGCTCGTCCAGCGGTGAGGGCGCGAAGATGAAGAGGTTGCGGTGCTTGCCCATGACCCCTGCGCCGCCGATCCTGCTGACGCCTGCGAAGCCTCCGACCGGGGCGACGGCGCCTGAGCCCGTGCCGCTGATCACCCCTTGCTGCGCGTAGCCGCCGATGACGGCGATCTTCAGCGGCTCGCTGTCTGGCAGCGGAAGTGCTCCGTCGTTCTTGAGCATCACGATGCCCTGGCGGGCGCCCTCGAGGGCGATCCGGTCGTGCGCGACCATGTCGACCTCCGGTGCGGCATCCCACCGGTCGGCTCCGACAGCGAACAGGGCGCGCAAGATCCGTCGCACCATGTCGGACAGTCGCTCCTTGGGCAGGTCTCCGCTCGCGTATGCCGTTCGCAGGTCACCGGTGAAGGGCTCCTTCCCCCACAGCAGCGTGTCGGCTTGGACACCCGATTCCTGGTCGAGCCCCTTCAATGCGAAGTCCCATTCGGGTGTCGCGCCCCAGTCGGACATGACATACCCCTGATACCCCCACGCTTCCTTGAGCACTTCGTTGAGCAGATGATGGTTCCCGCCCGCGTACTCGCCGTTGATCTTGTTGTAGCCGCTCATGATCGCGCCCGGGTGCGAGCGCTCGATCGCGATCTGGAAGGCGAGCAGATCCGATTCGCGGTGGGCGTCAGGGTCGATGACGGCATCGAGCCAGTGCCGGTTGGTCTCGTTGCAGTTGAGCGTGTAGTGCTTCAGGGTGGAGACGACGCCCTGGCTCTGGATGCCGTTGACCTGCTCTGCCGCGAGCACCGCGGTCAGGTAGGGGTCTTCGGAGAAGTACTCGAAGTTGCGGCCGTTCCGGGGATCCCGGGTGAGGTTGCATCCTCCGGCCAGCTGCACGTTGAACCCACGGCTGCGGGCCTCCCGCCCGATCGCCACACCGCCCTCGCGTACGAGCTGCGGATTGAAGCTGGACCCCAGCGCGATGAGGGCGGGGAACGCCGTGGCCCCTTCGTCGTCGGGCCGATACCCCGGGTTCGTGACGCCCATGCTGGCATCGCTGCTCTGAATCGCGGGGATCCCCAGCCGGGGCACGCCGGGCGTATAGCCGGCGCTCATGTTCGGCAGGTCAGCCGGAATGCGCGGATCTCGGCCGCCCACCGCGCTGCCGGGAATGTATCCCATCAGACTGATCACGAGAGCGAACCGCTCGTCATCCGTCAGCTGCTGCTCGACCTCACGCGCGCGCCGGTCAGCGTCGTGCGTCGAGGATCCCTTCTCGTCCACGGCGGTCACCATGGTCCCGCTCCTCTGTCCAGCCTGGGGCGATCATGGAGCGAGCCCGAGCTCCTCGCCGCCCGCCCCGGATTGTAGACCCGTCGAACAGGTTCCGGAAGGCCCGTCGGTTCCGCCGTTCAGCAGCGCGCGCGTACCCGTCACAGCTGCCTTCCGGTCTTCGGGTCATACTGCACCTCGACGGGCACCACCTGATCGGTCGGGACGATCTCGAGCCACTGGTCGAAGATCTCGTAGTCGTCCGACACGTTGGCCCGAAAGCCGCCCTCGAGGGGGAAGAACCCGTGCTCGTAGACGCGGTCGATCGGGGTGGTGGTCACGACGTTGTCCTCGTCGACCAGCTGCGGGTCGGCGACTTCCGATGCCTTCGGGAAAGTGCCTTTGGCGACCGCCTCCTCATGCTTGCGGCGCACCTTCTTGGCGAGGTCGTTGATGACATCCAGCAGCGGCTGCCCGTTGAGCGGGTTGCCGTCGATGTCCTTCTCTTCGGGGTTGGACGTCTCGTAGAGGTCGTCTTCGCCGATGCCGTTCATGCCCTCGACGCCCTTGAGCCAGTTGATGGCGGCCTCCTCCTTGCCGGGGCGAATGGGAATGACCGCTTTCACCCAGGGCGCGTTGAGGAAGGCGTTGCGCAGGTTGTCGCCGTCGAGCTGCAGGAGCCATCCGAGGGAGCTTCCGAAACGCGCCGGCTGGGAGTCCTCCGTGATGTAGTAATTGTCCCGCTGGGGGTCGTCGGTGCCGCCCCAGCCGACCGAGCTCGATGCCAGCGGGGTGGGCTTGGCGAAGGCCGACACCACGCCGAATCCCTTCGAGAGCGACGCGATCGTCGCGTTCACGGCCGGGTTTCCGACGAGCTGGGCGGTCGACGGGCCACCGGGAGGGACCGGACCGAGGTGCTGCTTGGTGCGGCGCAGCCGCGGTCGCCACCATTCGGGAGCCACGAAGTACAGCATCTTGTCGACGTCGAAGATCGAGTTGATGAGCTCGGCGACCACGTGCCGCGTGCGGTCGTCGGGCTGTGGAACGCCTGCCGTCAGCATCTCCTGGATGAGCTTGCGGTACACGACGATCCGCTCTTCTTCGCGCAGGTCCTCGCTGGGGCGCGGAGTGATGCCGTGCGTCAGTTTCACCCGGTCTCGCGCATTCTGCAGATACGCCTTCTGATACTCCGCGGCTTCCTTCGCCTTGAACTCGGCCTTCGCCTTCTTGTTCGCAGCGATCGCCTCGTCGTTCGCGCCCGGTGCCGGGGCCCAATGCAGGGTCAGCTGTACCTGGACGCTGTTCTGCCCCTGGAAGTCGACCGAGTCGAGGTGCAGGACGAACTTCGCCTTGTCGCCCGCGTTGGTGATGTCGCCCTTGCGTGACGCGGTGACGGGCTTGCCGAGCCCGTCGAACTCGACATCGGCGAGCACGTAGCCGCCGCGGGAGCACACGAACTCCATCTCGAAGTCGGCCTGGATCTGCTCGTAGCTGCCCGCGAACTCCGAGTCGTCGACCTCTCCTCCGTCGCGGTACACCTCGCCCTCGTTGTCGGCGTCGCTGTCGTTGATCGAGATGAATGGGATCGTCGCCTGTCGCGTCTCCGAGAACTCCTTGAGCATGGGCACCTCGGCAGGCGCATGGAGGCCGTCGAGCTCGGGCGGCTTGGCGATGTGCAGCAGATCGGCGACGCCGAGCGTCTCGCCCGGCCGGTCGACGTAGGTCTGCCAGCACAGGTAGGTGCCGACATCCTGCACCTGCACGGCGACCTGCCGCATCTTTCGGCGCAGCTCGTAGTTGATGAGGTCCGTGCCGGCGTTGGTGAGCACGTACCGCTTGCTGGAGGTGTCGGTCGTCTCGGTGACGGTCCGGAATGTGGACTTGTAGTTCTTGCGAATCTCGCTGGCCAGCTTCTCGGTCTGCCGCCGCATGCGCTTGTGCGTCTCTTCGCGGGCGACCTGCTGCGTCGTCGCGTAATCGAAGCTCGATTTCGCTGTGATCGACGCATAGGATGCCGAGACGCTCGCGCCGAACTTCACGTCCTGCTTGTTGTCGTTCTTGATGGCCTCGCTGAGCTCCTCCTCTTCGAGACGCTCCGACTCCGTCTTCACCGTGGTGTCGGTGGAGAGCTCCTCCGTCCGTTCGATGAGCGTGCGGCGTGTGCTGACCTCGATCAGCTCGACGGTGGAGCCGGGGGAGAGCCACACATGCCCCACGGGCGTGCCCAGAAAACTGTCGAGCTCGAAGAAGTACTGCCGGAACAGGTGCACGACGCTGATCGGCGACAGAGCCACCCGACGAAGCTGCTCGGCATCCTGCGGGTCAAGGGTGTCGATTCCGAACAGCCCCTCGAGTGCGCCACCGGCCGCGGCGAGCTTCGACAGGGCGGCAAAGCGCGCGGAGTCGTCCTTGACCGCATAGAAGATCGACTCCAGCTCGGCGATCTGCCCCGCCTCGCGCAGCTGCAGCACAGCGCCGGCCACCTGCGACTCCCGGGCCAGCCGCTCCTCGAGCGCCGCGCGCCCGATCCGCGCATCCGTTCGTGCGGCGTTCGCGTACTCGGCGAACTCGCCCTCGCCGCGCGTGGCCGCGAATCCGAGCTGCTCATACGCAGGCACCACTTCACGGGCGAAGAGCTCCTCGATCGCGTCGCGGGTGATCACCTCGTCGAATGCCTCGGGCCGGAACTCGTCCCACGGTGGCAGCCGGTCGGCGAGCAGCTGGAGGATGCGCTCGTCGAAACGTCGCGCCTGGCCACCCGACCGCTCGGCGGCGTGCAGGTCGATCGTGGGGTAGCCATCGACGTTGTAAGCGACCTGCGCGCGGGGTGCGAGCGGTGTGGCGATGGCATCCAGCACCCGCCTCCGGTCGCGCGCGAATCCCGCATCGAACCGCGCCGCGATCCGTTTCGACTTCCAGCCGAGCAGCGGCTGGTACACGCCGAAGAGCTCGCTCGCATAGGGAAGGACCGCGGTGTAATCGGTCAGTTCGGACAGTCGCTTGTTCGCAGGCATGAGACGCCCCCTCGTCCAGATGTGCCCCCACTCCCGTGAAGAGGGGTGGCGACGGGATGCTGATACGGGTGCGGCGCATTCGTCTCGAAGATCGAGATGGGTGGGTTCAGCTCCACACGGCAGTCGCGACGGCGGAAGTGATCGCCCCCGCGATGCCGGCGGCGAGCAGCCCGATCCAGCCCAGGCGTGCAAGCGGGCCCCCGCGCCGGGCGGGGTAGCCGCGTACGTCCCGACGCCGCCAGAAGAGGTCGAGCCCGGCCGCGATGGCGACGAGGCATGCGGCCAGCAGCGCAACGGCGGCGGCGGAGATATCGCTGCGCACGACTGCCACGACAAGAGCGGGCCCCAGGGCGACCACCTGGCGGGTCGCGGTCGGCCACGGAGACAGCGAACGCACCGCCAGCCAGGCGGTCAACGACGTCGACAGCGCCACGAGGGCGACGGATGCCAAGGGCGCCGCAACGGCGACCACTGCGGCGATGACTGCGCTGACGACCGCCAGCGCCGCACCGGCATCGCGCAGCATCGTGTACGGGTTACGGCCCCACCGGACGACGCGGTGCCGCAGCCGCCGCGGCCCCCGACGTGACAGCGCGTCGACCAGGTGCGTCCGGGCGGCCTTGATCGCCGCCGACCACGAGTGCGGCGCGTCGTCGGCCGCCCCCGCGCGTTCGTCGTCCCAATAGTCCGCCGGCGAAGACCGGAGAACACGGGCGACGGCCTTCCGGTAGCGCTGGGGAAGCGAGGTGACGGCCTCGGCGGGCATCCGCGACAGCAGTCGCTGCGCTTCCAGGAAGAAGGCGTCGCGTTCGCGGGGTGGGAGGGAGACGATCGCCTCGGATCGCAGCCGATGAATCAGCTCGACCCGCATCCACCGCCCGAGATAGGCATCGCGTTCGGCGGACGGCACGTCGGCGCCGATGACGGTGTCGACCGCGCGTCCGAGGGCGGCGTAGTACTCGGCCGCCTCGTAGGGTCGGTGTCCCGCGTTCTCGCCGTCTTCGCGCGCCGCGTGCAGGTAGACGGGGGCGTCGGCGAGCACGGAGACGCGGCGCGCGCTCGTGTACGCCGCCGCCATGAACAGGTGATCTTCAAGCCGGCGCAGCGACTCGTCGAAGCGGATACCGTGCTGGCGGAGGAACTCCGTGCGGAACAGGGCGTGCACCGTCATGGAGTCCTGAAGGGGCGTCGCCGGCGGGTGGGCATCAGCCACCGTCTCGGCGAACAGCCGCACCGGCACGTTTCGTCCGAGGCCGCGCATCCAGCCCACAACGACGTCGGATCCATGGGCACGGGCAAACGCGGTCATGCGCGCGAGAGCGTCGTGGGCGAGCCAATCGTCGTGATCGACGAAGAAGACGAACTCGCCCCGTGCGCGTTCCAGGCCGACATTGCGCGGACGACTCGGCCAGCCCGAGCGGGCGAGCGGAATGACGTGCGCCCACGGCCGCGGGGCGGACCAGCGCTTCAGCAGATCGGGAGTCGTGTCCGTGCTGCCGTCGTCCACGAACAGGGCTTCGAAGCCGTCTTCGGGTGTGATCTGCCTGTCCAGGCAGTCGAGCAGGGGACGGAGGTAAGGACCGGGGGAGAAGACCGGCACGACGACGCTCACAGCGGGCCGGTCGGTCATCGCATCACCGCCTCTGCATCACGGGCGCGCGTGTCAGGCTACGGCAGTCGTGCGCCGTTGGCGAGGTGGCCTGTCACCCGGCCCCGCTCAGCGCGTGGCAGAGGGCGGCCACACCACCGCGAAGCGCTCGAAGACGATGGGGTCCTCTTCGGTCCAGACCTGGCCGCGCCCAGCGGCCGTGCGCTCGAAGTAGCGGCGGTGCCCGGCCTGCCAGCTCTCCAGCGTCAGATCGTCCTCGCCCTCCGCCGCCGCGAAGTCGGCGTCGGCGCTCGTGAACGGTCCGATGCGCACCTCGGTCGTGCGGATGACGATGCGCGGCGTGCCCGAGCTGTCGCACGCGACCCAGTGCGAGCCCTCCACCGGCACCTCCTCGGGGGCGTCGTCGAATGCCGAAAGCAGCTCGGCGGTCGCGCGCTTCTGCCCCGACAGCACGATCTCGAGCAGCTCGTCGCAGAGGCGGGCGGAATCGCCGAAGTGATCGACGGTGTAGGCGGGGTCTGTCAGCGGCACCTCGGGGTGCGCAGCACGGTAATCGGCCCACATCGCGGCGGCGGCGTCGCGGTCGACAGGAGATACGGGGAGTGCATCGTGAGTCATCAGGTCACCAGTCTGCCCGTCTCCGACCGGTCGAGCGAACGGGTGGCGTCCCACAGCCGAATCGACAGGGCGCGCCGCCGCGTACGATCGAAGGATGGATGCCAGTCGCGGTCGAATACTGACCGGGCTGATCCGGGTGGCGCCGCATCGCGGTGACCATCGCGTCGCGATCCGCGCGGCCGTCTCCCTCGCCGTGCCGCTGTTCACGCTGTGGCTCCTCGGCCGCGTCGACCTCGGCGTCTACGCCAGCTTCGGCGCGTTCGTGAGCCTGTACGGGCGCTTCGACGCCTACGGCGACCGTGTGCGCATGCAGATCGCCGCGGGAGTCACAATGGTCGCCGTCATGCTGGTCGGCACCACGCTGGCGCTCGCCGCCGCGCCGGTCTCGGCACGCGTCGGCGTCGTGGCGCTGCTGGCCGGCATCACCACAGTCTTCGCGCACCGGTGGCAGTGGCATCCGCCGGGCTCGCTCTTCGTCGTCTTCGCTGCGGGGGCGACCGCGAGCATCCCTGCGACCGCAGACAGTCTGCTCCAGGTCGTGACGATCGGCGGCGGCGCAGCCTTGTTCAGCGTGCTGGTCACCGCCGGCATCGCCGTCGGCCGAGGCGGACTGCGCGGGCGCGGGACGCGGCGAGGTCCCGGTCCCGACGTCGCTCTCTCTCAGGGCATCGCGGTCATGGCCGGCACGGCGCTGGCCGGTCTCATCGGCGTGCTGCTCATCGGGGACCACTGGTACTGGGCCATGGTCGCCGCTGTCGCGGCCCTGGGCGGCGCGCAGCTGAACGCTCGCGTCATCCGCGGCATCCAGCGCCTCGTGGGAACCGTCGTCGGCATCGCGATCGCGGCCGGACTCCTCGCGCTCGATCTTCCGCCGCTCGCGACGCTCGCCGCCGCCGTCGTGATGCAGGCCGGTGCCGAGCTGTACGTCAACCGAAACTACGGCCTGGCCATGTTCTTCGTGACTCCCCTCGCCCTCCTGATGGTCGAGCTGGCGCTGCCTGCCGAGCCCTCGGTGCTGCTGCGCGATCGCGCCCTTGACACCGCCATCGGCGTGGCGGCGGGCACGCTCGTCGCGGTCGTGTGGGCATGGTGGCGCGCCCGGCGGCGCCCGATTGTCGTCGCCGGCCAATAGTCTGGACTCATGCAGCAGCGCCCTCTTGCAGCCACCGGACGTGTCATCTCCTCGATCGGACTGGGCACCTGGCAGCTCGGCGCCGACTGGGGTGACGTCTCCGAAGACGACGCCCGCGCGGTGCTCACGGCATCCGCCGAGGCCGGCGTGACCCTTTTCGACACGGCCGACGTGTACGGCGACGGGCGCAGCGAGACCATCATCGGACGCTTCCTGGCCGAGCGGCCCGACCACGGCATCACAGTCGCGACCAAGATGGGCCGACGGATGCCGCAGGAGCCCGAGAACTACACGCCCGAGAACTTCCGCGCATGGACCGATCGCTCGCGTCGGAACCTCGGAGTCGAGACCCTCGACCTCGTGCAGCTGCACTGTCCGCCGTCGGCCGTCATCGACGCCGATGAGACCTACGACGCACTGGACGAACTGGTCCGCGAAGGCGCGATTGCCGCGTACGGCGTGTCGGTGGAGACGACCGCGCAGGCGCTGTCGGCGATCTCACGCCCGCACGTCACCAACGTGCAGATCATCTTCAACCCGTTCCGCCTCAAGCCCCTCGATGAGGTGCTGCCTGCGGCGCGGGCCGCGGGAGTGGCGATCTTCGCTCGCGTTCCGCTCGCATCGGGGCTGCTCAGCGGCAAGTACAGCGCGTCGACGCGCTTCGCGGAGAACGACCACCGCACCTACAACCGCCACGGCGAGGCCTTCGACCGCGGCGAGACGTTCTCCGGCGTGGACTATGAGACCGGCCTCGAGGCTGTGGCCGAGCTTGAGAAGGCGCTTCCGGAGGGGCTCTCGCTGCCGGCGGCGACCCTCGCATGGATCGCCTCGCAGCCCGGTGTCACGAGCGTCATCCCGGGGGCGCGCAATGTCGCCCAGGCTCGGGCGAACGCAGCCGCAGGGGAGTGGGAGGGCGATCTGTCAGCCTTCGACGCGGCTGTTCACGAGGTCTACGACCGTCTGTTGAGGGCCGATATCCATCCTCAGTGGTGAGCTCCGACGGGGGTGGTCGGACCCCGAAGATGAGAATTTCTCATCTTGGATAACAGATTTTTCCTTCCCGTTGGGGCGTTCGCTTACGCCTGGCGCCGATCAGTCGACGGGAGCCGAGCGCCGGAAGAGCGACCGCTCAACGGGTATCCCGCGGACGCCGCTCGGCAGTGTCGACGACGGTGGCTACCCTGACGCTGTGATCGTCGAATTCACCGGCCCCGTCTTCGCCTGGAGCGCCCGTTCGGACGCCTGGTTCTTCACCGCCGTGCCCGAGCCGCTTTCGGCCGAAATCCGCGAGATCCCGCGGGTTACCAGGGGTTTCGGCTCAGTTCGGGTGCGCGCTCGTGTCGGTGGGTCGACGTGGCAGACCTCGATCTTCCCCGACTCCTCTCGGGGAGCCTATGTGCTGCCCCTGAAGCGCTCGGTGAGGGACGCCGAAGGCATCGTCGAAGGGGTCGACATCGACGTGCGGCTCGAGGTGCTCGACGGCTGAACGGAGTCACGCAAGCCCCTTGCATACCTTCCGCCACATTCGTTGCACGAAACACACTTTTCACATTTCTCTCAGATTTCTCATTGACAACAGCGTGAGAGGTCTCTAATGATGTGTTCCGGAGAGGGAGACACGTCCTCGCGGCGGGCCTCTCGAACCAACCGGCACACGTTTCGACGGACCCCCCGAAACTCGAAGCGCCCCCGTGCACGACCCCCCCGGAGTGCACACGTGCCGGCGTCCTGTTCATCACCCCCGAAGGAGAGGCACGCACAATGCGCACCATCCGAAACTATGTCCAGGCTGAGAAGGCCCGCCGCGAGGAGAACGGTGACGAGGGCTTCTCGCTCATCGAGCTCATCGTCGTGGTGGTCATCCTCGGCATCCTCGCCGCCATCGCGATCCCGGTGTTCATGAACATCCAGGACACCGCGAAGGACAACGCACTCGACCAGGCCGCATCGAACGGCGCGGTGGTCGTCGCCACTGCGGTCTCACAGGATGTCACGACCGTCGACGACATCGACGCGGAGCTCGACAAGTCCGAAGACGAGGACTACACGCTCAAGCTCACGGCCCCGGCTTCCGGCACAGTCGTCGACCTGCAGAACTACTGCGTGACGGCGACGGCCGAGTCCGGAAAGGGCCTCGAGGGCGGAGAGCCCGGCACCGCCGGCCCCGGCTGCCCGTAACAAGACCCAACTGTGGGGCCGACCCGACCCGACGGGCGGCCCCACAGTCGTTCTCGGCGCACCACCTGACTTTTCGAAGCACCACCTGGGGAGGTGACGAGTGTTTCAGCGTTCTGACGACGAGGGCTTCAACCTCGTCGAGGTGCTCATGGCGATGTTCCTGCTGTCTGTGCTGGCCCTGGCCGTCCTTCCGCTTTTCATCAGTGCGACGCGGGTGAGCGTCGCCAACCGCGACTCGGTCGAAGCGACGGCCGTTGCCGACGCGCATCTGTCTGCTCTCCGCGCCGAGTTCCCCGCACAGCCGGCCACCACGACGACGTGCGCCGGACTCGTGGCGGCCGCCGCCCGCATCGTCGACTCTGATCCCTCGACCCTGCCGAACATCACGCTTCCCCCCGGTCTCACACGGCAGATCGTCGTCGAGAGCTGCCCGGCCGGGGCGAACGCGGGAAAGCCCGCCGCGATCCTCGTCACCGTGCGGATCTCCGACACATCGGGGGGCAGCCTCGCGACGCTGCGCTCGCGCATCCCGGTGGCCGCCGCATGAACGCCCTGCTGAACCGCGCGGGCGCTGTGCGCCTCCATCACGACGACGACGGCATCACGCTCGTCGAGCTCATCGTCGGCATCCTGGTGGCCGGGCTGTTCAGCGGGATGCTGGCCATGATGTTCATCAATGGCTGGAACTCGCAGCAGCTCTCCGTGGCCCGCGATTCGGCCACGGGACAGGCGAACCTCGTGCGCACGACACTCGCCGACTCCCTGCGCAATGCCACCGCGGTGCGCGTCAGCGGGGGAGGCTCTCGCGTCGACGCCGTCGTGGGAAAGGTGGGGACCTCGCTCAGCGGGTGGGCATGGGAGTGCCGCGCGTGGGCACTGCACGACGACTCGATCCGCTACAGCGCGGGAACGACCGCGCGCGGCACCGACGTCGCGGCCTGGGCCGTTCTCGCCGGCAAGTCCGACGATCGGCCGCTCGACCGAGTGACGGGAACGCTCAGCGGCGTGCCCTTCAAGCTCACCGGAACGAAGGGCGTGCAGTTCGGCATCGACGTGCGCAGCGGCACCGACGCGCAGACGGTGTCGCTCTCCGGCGGGATGACGGCGCAGGCCGTCGCGACGGAAGGAGCGCCGACATGCTGGACCTGAGCGCCCTGTCCCGCCGCGCACCCCGCGACGACCGGGGGTCGACACTGATCGCCGTCCTCATCGTGATGACCGTGATGGCGGTGGCGGGGCTCACCCTCGCGGCGATCGTCGTGAACACGCAGACCCTCGTGACCGACAGCCGTGCCCGAGCCGAGTCGCGTGCGACGGCCGACGCCGGCCTCGCTGCGACGGCCGCTGCCCTCAAGCGCGGCGAGATCGCCTGCCCCACGTCGCCGGCGAAGCAGATCGTGTCTGACGTCGCGGTGTCGTCCGATCCGGGCGCCTACAAGTACAGCTACGCGGTGTCCTGCACCGACGCGCTCGCGAAGGTGCGGGTCATCGCCGACGTCCGGGGCGCACGCACGGCCGTGCAGGCGGATTACGCCTTCACGACGGCGACGGCGCAGGGCGGCGACATGGTCTTCTTCGGAACCAGCGAGATCACTCTCAACTCGAACGTCGAGGTGACCGATCCGGGCCGCAAGGTGAACATCGTCATCCCGCAGGCGACGGCCTTCAACTGCAACGCGACGATCCCCGGCAACCTGACCGTGAAGGGGAGCATCAAGACGCAGTCGGGCTGCAACGTGGCGGGCGATGTCGCCGCCGGCGGGACCCTCAACATGTGCTGCGGCAGCGACACCTTCAAGGGTGCACTGACGCTGCGAGGCACTGGGGCGAGCATCATCCGCGGAACGGTCAACGGCAGCATCCAGGCCAACGGCAAGCTCGAGTTCGGATGGGAGAACAAGACCATCGGCGGCTCGGTGACCACCATGGGCGACGTGCAGCTCGGAAGCGTTCGCATCCAGGGAACGCTGACCTTCCCTGTCAGCCGCACGTACACGCCGAACTCGGGCGTCGTGGTGGGTGGCGTCGTCCGCCCCGCTTCGGTCGCCGCAGTTCCTGATCTGGATCTGCCGACGTGGTTCGAGTACAAGTACAGCGCGGCGGACTGGGCCGGTTACAACGTCGTGACGCTCGTCAACTCGGGCAGTGGTCCGGGGACCTGCAACTACTTCAACGCGCACCCGGGAACAGGCTGGACGACGTGGCTCGGCAGCCTCGCCACCAACACCGTGGTCGACGCGCGCGCGTGCAGCATCCTGTCGTCCGAGAACGGGTCGGTGCCGATCATCCCGCTCAAGACGAACGTCGTGCTGCTGGCCAATTCGTTCGACCTCGGATCGGTGACCTTCCGCGCGGCCCCCACTGCGGTCGGCAAGCCCGCGCTCTACATCGTGACCGAGGACCGGGTTCCCTCCGACGTCAACCCGACGTGCAGCTCCGGGCAGGGAGTCCTCGAGATCAACGGCACGGTCATCGAGGACTCCGTGCGGGCCATCGGCTACACCCCGTGCAAGGTCGACGTCGGCAGCAAGGGAATCGACCAGTGGACAGGCACGCTCTATGGCGGCACCTGGTCGCCCGGCGGCAAGTTCACATTCTCGGCCGACCCGATCGGCCTTCCCGGCATGGGCGCCGAGCACGGCGTGAGCGTCGAGACCAAGACAGTCGGTGCACTTCTCCGGCAGCGTGACGTGACATATGGGACGTTGAGCTCATGGGTACCCTGACTCCCGCCGCCGTCGTCGTCATCCTCGTCTTCGCGGGCCTGTTCGGGCTCGCGATCGGGTCGTTCCTCAACGTCGTCGTGTACCGCGTGCCGGCGGCGATCCCGCTCACTCGCGAGAGTCGCTGCCCCGGGTGCGACGAGCCCGTGCGTCCGTGGCAGAACATTCCGGTCGTGTCGTGGATCGCCCTCAGAGCGAGGTGCGCGGAGTGCGCCGCCCCGATCTCGGTCCGCTATCCGCTCGTCGAGACGGCGACCGCGGTCGCGTTCGTCGTGGTTTCCTGGGTCGCGATCGACCCCGTGGTCTTCGCGACGGGGCGCGGGTGGGATGCCGCCGTTGTGACGGTCGCCTACCTGTATCTCGCGGCGATCAGCATCGCGCTGACCCTCATCGATCTCGACACGCGACGACTGCCGGATGCGATCGTCCTTCCCGCATACGGCGTGCTGGGCGTGCTGTTCACCGTCGCGTGCGCGCTCGGCACGCCGTGGGAGGCGCTTCTTCGCGCCGTGGCCGGCGGTGCGGCGCTGTTCGCATTCTTCTTCCTGCTGCGGGTCGTGCGTCCCGGCGGCATGGGCGGCGGCGACGTCAAGCTGGCGGGTGTCCTGGGCGCGGCGCTCGCTTGGATCGGCTGGGGCGCCTTCGCGGTCGGCGCCTTCGCGGCGTTCGTGCTCGGCGGCGTGTTCGCCGTCGGGCTCATGGCGGCGGGACGCGCAGGGCGCCGCAGCGCGATCCCATTCGGACCGTGGATGATCGCGGGTGCGTGGCTCGGAGTCTTCGCCGGCGAGCAGCTCGCCGGCTGGTACGTAGGAATGCTGGTCGCCGGCTGAGCCGGAGACCCGAGAAAGGGGAGCACCATGGCGAAGACGATCGTCGGGCTCGAGATCACGGAAGAGGGAGTTCGCGCGGCCGAAGTGGTGCCGGGGCGGACGCCTCGGGTGGTCGCGTTCGGATCTGTGCCGCTGCCCCCGGGCGCGGCGAAGGACTCCGAGGTGTTCGACACCGATGCCGTCGTGCTCGCCATCCGCCAGCTCTGGTCGCGGGCCGGCATCAAGGGGAAGAACGTCGTCCTCGGCATCGGAAGCCGCCGTATCCTCGTGCGCGACTACACGACGCAGGCGCTTCGGCCCGATCTGCTCGCGCAGGCGCTTCCGTTCCAGGTCCAAGATCTGCTGCCTGTCCCTGCCGACCAGGCCGTGCTCGATTTCTACCCGACCGCGCAGGAAGGCGATCAGGTATCGGGACTCCTCGTCGCGGCAGTCGCCGAGACGGTCGACGAACTCGTCACCGCAGTGTCGAAGGCGAAGCTCACTGTCGACGTCGTCGATCTGGCTCCTTTCGCGCTCGTGCGGGCGGTGAACCCGACGCTGGCGGCGGGGGAGACGGTGGCCGCGCTGCACCTCGGCGACCACACGACGTACGTCGTCGTCATGAGAGACGGAGTGCCGCGCTTCGTGCGCATCATCCCCATGGAGATCGTGACCGAGGCCGTGCGCGTGCGTGCGGCGCTCACTGAGGCGGCCGAAGTGACCGAGAGCGCGGATGCTGCCGCAGCGCTGCCCGAGGAGGTGCTCGAGACGGTTCCGCCGGGGGAGCCTCCCATGCGTCGGCGATCCGCGTCACGCGGCGTCGCGCGCAGCATCTCCATGAGTGAGACCGACATCATCAACGTCGTCTCGCGGCTGGGCAGCACGCTGCGCTTCTACGCGGATCGCTCTGCCGAGGCGCCCATCACACGCGTGCTGGTCAGCGGTGCCGGGGCGGCGGTGCCCGGCATCACCGAGGCGCTCGCGGCAAGCCTGCCGATGCCCGTTCAGACCGTGGGGCTCTCGGGTCTGGTCCCGTCAAAGGTCGCGGTGCCGCCCGGCGACGCCGACCTCGACCTCGTTACGACCGTCGGACTCGCTCTGGGCGGTGACCGCTGATGGCGCGCTCGGCTGTTCCCGTCTTCGCGATCGGCGCGCCTCCGCGCGTCAATCTGATGCCGCGCGTCGCGATCGAGCGGCGCCAGCGGTCCTCGCTCTTGCGGCGCTGGGGGTGGGGGCTCGCCGGAACGCTCCTGACGGTCGCGCTCGTCAGCGGTGGCGCCTACGCCCTGCAGGCGTTCGCCGAGCAGCGCCTGTCGGCCGAGAACGCTCGCACCGAGGAGCTCATGACGCAGCTCGGCGCATTGCAGCCGATCAGCCAGAAGCTGAGCCTCGAAAGCCAGCTCTCCGAGTTCCGCTCGCAGGCGATGGCCACCGATCTCGACTGGACCCGGCTGCTCGCGACGATCCACCGTGTCCTGCCGGAAGACGTCGCCATCACCGACTTCGCCCTTGCGCCCGCCGGTGTCCCCGTCGAGGGCGAGCCGGAGGCTCAGACCGGAGTGAGCGGAGAGATCATCCTCGGGAGCACGTCTGCCGCGAAGTTCGAGCCGCTCATCCTCGCCGTGCGCGAGATTCCCCAGGTCATTGAGGCCGACGGGTGGATCCAGGAGTACGCCGACGGCTACTACGCCTACACCCTGCGCCTCCAGATCGATCAGACCGTCTACTCGGGCGCATACGCCGAGGAGGAGACGCAGTGAACGCGAACAAGCAGCTCATCAACCTGGCCGGCATCCTCATCGTCGTCGTGCTGCTGCTGGCAGGCGTCGCCCTGATCGCCATGCCGATGTACTCTCAGTCACTCGAGGTCGACAAGCAGACCCGGTCGACGTCCCAGAACAACATGCTGCTCGAGCAGCAGATCGCGGTGCTCGCCGGCGCAGCCGCCCGTGAAGCCGAGATCGACCGCGGCCTCGACGATCTGCGTCGCGAGATCGCCGCCTCACCGCAGCTCAACGACCTGCACCAGCTGATCGCCGCGGCGGCTCGTGACGTCGACGTCCACATCACGAGCGTCGAGATCCAGGAGCCCGAGGACTGGGCGCCGCGTGGCACTGCAGCGGACGAGGGTGCAGCGCCGGCGACGACCGACGAGACCGCGGAGGCCGGATCCGAGAGCGCCGAGGCCTCGGGAGACGCGGCGACTGCCGATGCTCAGGCCGCGCCGCCCGAGAGCGCCGCACCGAACCGCCAGGCGCTCGCCACGATCGTGGTCGAGGTCGACGTCCCGTTCGCGGAAGACCCCGATGCAGCCGATGCGGACTCCGAGACGTCGGACGGGGATGCCGGTGCCGAGGACGTGGGGCTTCAGCCTGCAGACGCCCTCGCGAAGCTCGCGGCCAAGGCCGTCGCGTTCGTCGATGCGCTCAAGAAGGGCCCCCGCCTCGTCTCTCCCATCGACCTCAAGTACGAAGGCGGAGAGCTCACCGTCACCGTTCTCACCTACTTCCGCACGGCCGGATCTTGATCGGAAGGATCACGATGCAAGACGTCACACCCCTCCAGGGCCTTCTGGCCGCCGCCGCACGCTCGCGCGCGTCGGACGTGCACCTGACCGCCGACCACCCGCCGCAGATGCGTGTCGACGGCGACCTCGAGCTCATCCCGGGCTTCGAGGAGCCGACATCGACGAACTGGCTCGAGACGGCGATCGGCGGCATCCTGTCAAGCGACCAGGTCGCCGAGTTCCGGCAGTCCGGCGAGGTCGACCTGTCGATCACCGTGCCGAACGTGGCGCGCTTCCGCGTCAACATCTTCCGTCAGCTCGGCCAGGTCGCCGTGGCGCTGCGCTTCATCGCCGATCGCATCAAGAGCTTCGATGAGCTGGGTGTGCCGAAGGTGGCGGCAGAGCTCGTGATGAAGCCGCGGGGGCTCGTGCTCGTGACCGGACCCACCGGCTCGGGAAAGTCGACCACCCTCGCCTCGATGATCGACGTCGTCAACCGCACCAAGCCCGCGCACATCGTGACGGTAGAAGACCCCGTCGAGTTCCAGCACACGAGCAAGCGCTCCCTCATCCACCAGCGAGAGATCGGCAGCGACACCGCATCGTTCTCCGAGGCGCTGCGGCGCGTTCTCCGTCAGGACCCCGACATCATCCTCATCGGCGAGCTCCGCGATCCCGAGTCGATCTCCACGGCCCTGACGGCTGCCGAGACCGGCCACCTCGTGCTCTCCACCCTTCACACGCAGAGCGCCGCCAAGTCGATCAACCGCATCGTCGACGCCTTCCCGTCCGATCAGCAGAACCAGGTGCGCACGCAGCTGGGCGACACCCTCCGAGGCATCATCACGCAGACGCTGCTGCCGCGCGCGCAGTCGGAAGGGCGAGTCATCGCGACGGAGGTGCTCGTGAACACCCCGGCCATCGCGAACCTCATCCGCGAGGGCGAGATCAGCCAGATCTACTCCATGCTGCAGGCGGGCGGCTCGATCGGCATGCACACGCTCGACCAGGACCTGCAGCGACTGGTCGCAGACGGCTCGATCTCTCTGGCGCTCGCGAAAGAGATCGCGGAAGACCCGCGCACCTTCGATGAAACCCGGGTGCGCCCTGTCGACTACGACGCCGAAGCGTGGACGATGCACGCGTCGGAGCGAGCCTCGATGGGCTGGAGCAGCTGATGTCCCTCATCGAGGAGTACACCTATCGCGCCGTCGACGTCACAGGCGGCGGCGTCGTCAAGGGCACGATCGAGGCGTCGAGCGGGAACGCGGTCGCGGTGAAGCTGCGCGCGCAGGGTCTCACCCCGCTTGAGGTCTCGCTCACCTCCAAGACCGGCCTCAACCGCGAGATCACGATCCCCGGATTCGTGAAGCGCGTGAAGGTGGGCACGCTCGCTGTGTTCGCCAAGCAGATGGCGGGCCTGATCAACGCGGGACTGCCGCTCCTGCGCACACTCGCGATCCTGACTGAGCAGGCCGAGGACAAGAAGCTGCGCGAGGCGCTCGTAAAGGTCCACGCCGCCGTCGAGTCGGGCACGGCCTTCTCCGCCGCGCTGGCGCAGCATCCCGATGTCTTCCCGCCGCTCATGGTCAACATGGTCCGCGTGGGTGAGGCCGGCGGCTTCCTCGGGCAGTCGCTCACCACGATCGCCGAGACATACAAGAACGAGGCCGAGCTGCAGGACAAGATCAAGTCGGCCACGACTTACCCGGTCATCGTCATGTGCATCGCGGTCCTCGGCGTGATCGCCATGGTGACATTCGTCGTGCCGGTGTTCGAGGGCATGTTCGCCGGCCTCGGCTCGCAGCTCCCGGTCCCGACCCAGATCCTCGTGACGATCTCCAAGAACATGTTCTGGGTCCTGCCGCTCCTCATCGTCGGGGGGATCGCGGGGGGCTTCTGGTGGGTCAAGAACCGTGACGCCCCGGCCGTGCGCAAGGTCATCGATCCCATCAAACTGAAGCTCCCGGTGTTCGGGCCCCTGTCGACGAAGATCGCCGTGGCCCGCTTCAGCCGCGGTCTCGCGATGATGCTCAAGGCGGGCGTGCCGCTCGTCCAAGCGCTGTCGATCGTCGGCGCCGCCTCGAACAACTACCGAGTCGAAGAGGCCGTGCGTGCCGTTCAGGAGTCGGTCAAGCAGGGCAAGTCCTTCTCGACGCCGCTTGCGAAGGCGGAGATCTTCCCGCCGATGGTCGCCCAGATGGCGGCCGTCGGCGAGGAGTCCGGAACGCTGCCCGACATGCTCGCCAGCATCGCAGACTTCTACGAGGGCGAGGTGCAGACCGCGGCGGAGCAGCTCACGGCGTCGATCGAGCCGATTCTCATCGTCGGCATCGGCATCCTGATCGGCGGCATGGTGATCTCGCTGTACCTGCCGATCTTCTCCATCTACGGCGAGATCGGAAACGCCTGACACCACGACGATCGGACCCACAGACTGCGGGGCGTGCGCACCAGGGGAGGGAGCGCGCGCCCCGCGCCATGCCCATGGCGCACCCGAGGAACATTGTGTAACAATCGCCCTCGTGCGTGCGAAACTCCAGGTGCTCATCGCGAGCGCATTGTTCGGCAGCCTCGCGGCGGCTGTCCAGCTCTCGGGCACTGCGGCATCGCCTGCATCGGCCGGCTTCGCCCGCATCCTGCTGGGCGGCGGCCTCCTCGGCATCGCGGCGATCTGGGCGAGCGCGTCGGCCCGCACGGCGCCGCCGGCTCCCGGGTCGACGCATCGGCGGGTTCCCACGTGGGTCGTCGCGCTCATCGGCGCTCTCGGCGTGCTGGGTTATCAGCCGCTCTACTTCGTCGGCACCGGAGTGAACGGTGTCGCCGTCGGCACGGTCGTCGCGCTGGGCTCCGCGCCCGTGATCACGGGGGTCGCCGAGATCGTGTTCCATCGCCGCGCGCCGGGCGTGCGCTGGATGGTCGCGACCGCGCTGTGCATCGTGGGAGTCGCGATGACCTCCGGCCTCATGGGCGCACCGGTCTCGCTGGGCTCGGGCGGGGGAGTGCTGTGGTCGGTGGCGGCCGGCGCGTGCTACGCGACCTACGCTGTGGCCGCGAAGGAGCTCATGGAACGCGGGTGGACCTCGCGCCGCGCGATGGGCGCCCTCTTCGGCGTCGCGGCCGTCGCGAGCCTGCCGCTGCTCGTTGTGGTCGGCGCAGAGTGGCTGTTCACCCCACGGGGGCTCGCGCTCGTCGTGTGGCTGGGGGTCTTCGGAACGGCGCTCGGCTACCTGCTGTTCGGCTGGGGTCTCGCCGTGCTGCCCGCCACCACCGTGACCACGCTGACCCTCGCCGAGCCCCTGTGCGCCACGCTTCTCGGCATCGGCGTGCTGCGAGAGAGCCTCAGCCTCGTCGCCGCGATCGGTCTCGGGGTGCTCGCGCTGGGGCTCACCCTCATCACCATTCAGCGGAGCCGAGGCGATGTCGCCGCGACGACGTGACGGCGAGCCCGGCCCCACCGCGTCGACGCGGCTGGCCGGCGAACTGCGCCAGCAGATCCTGCGCGGTGATCTGGTGCCCGGCACCGCGCTTCGCGAAGAGGCCCTCGCGGAGCGCCACAGCCTGTCGCGACACACCGTCCGGACAGCGCTTGCACTGCTGACCGCCGAACGCCTTCTCACTCAGGTGCCGTATCAGGGCATCCGGGTGCGCACGTTCACCGCCGCCGACCTCGTCGCATCGCAGCAGCTGCGCTGCGCCCTCGAGAGCGAGGCGGTGCGGATCCTGCGCGACATCCACGGGTCGTCGTGGCCGGGGGAGGTCACCGCTCCGGTCGAGGCGGCGCTGGACGAACTCGAACGCGTCGCGGACTTGTCACCCGACGACTGGCCGTCGCTCGCCCGCGCCCACGCCGCTGTGCATCGCGCGATCGTCGCGGCATCCCGCAGCCCCCGCATCGAGGAGGCCTATGCGCTGCTGGACTCGGAGATGCTCCTGCTGCTGGTCAACATGCGGCCGACGTACGCCGCCGCCGACCTCGTCTCGGAGCACCGCGCATACCTTCGCGAGGCGGCGGAGGAGGGGCCGGATGCGGTGCGCCGCCACATCGACGGAGGAACGCTCAACGCGGTGACCGCCGATCTGGCCTGACTCAGCCCGGGTGGTCCCGCAGACGGTCACACCGAGACGCGCATGACCTCTTCGATGGTGGTGACACCTTCGGCCACCTTGCTGAACCCGTCTTCACGCAGCGACACCATGCCCTCTTCAAGTGCCGTCTGGCGCAGCTCCGTGCCTGTCGCACGGCCCACGACGAGCTGCTCGAGGCGCTCGGTGACCTCCATGACCTCGTGCAGCGCGACCCGGCCGCGGTAGCCGGTGCCGGAGCACTCCTGGCATCCGACGGCCCGGTACAGCACCGGCGGATCGAGCGGGTTGTGCGGGAACCGGACCGAGCTGAGCACGTCGCGGCTCTCGGTGTAGGCCTCCCGGCACTTCATGCAGAGGCGGCGCGCAAGGCGCTGCGCGACGACGGCCGACAGGGCGGTGCCCACGAGGTAGGGCTCGCAGCCGATCTCGACGAGGCGCGTGAGTGCGCTCGGGGCATCGTTGGTGTGAAGCGTCGAGAGCACCAGGTGGCCCGTGAGAGCCGCCTCGATGGAGATCGTGGCAGTCTCCTCGTCGCGGATCTCGCCCACCAGCACCACGTCGGGGTCGGAGCGAAGGATCGAGCGCAGCGCTGCCTGGAACGTCATGCCGGCGCGCTGGTTGACCTGCACCTGGTTGATGCCCGCCATGCGGTATTCGACGGGGTCTTCGACCGTGATCACGTTGATCCGCGGGTTTGCGACCGTGTTCAGCGCGGTGTACAGGGTGGTCGACTTGCCCGAGCCGGTAGGGCCCGTGACGAGCACCATGCCGTGCGGGCGCGTGATCGCCGAGCGGAACCTCTGCTCGTTGCGGATGGAGAAGCGCAGGTCGGACATCGTCAGCGACTGCGCTGAGCTGTCGAGGATGCGCATGACGATCTTCTCGCCCCACACCGTCGGCAGCGTCGCGAGGCGGAGGTCGATCTGGCGCCCCTCGTGATGCACGGACAGGCGGCCGTCCTGCGGTTTGCGGCGCTCGGCGATGTCGACGGCGGCCATGATCTTGAGGCGCGAGATGACGCCGTCCTGGATCGCCCGGTCGGCGCGCTGCATCTCGTGGAGCACGCCGTCGATGCGGTAGCGCACGGTGAGGTGCTTCTCGCCGGGCTCGATGTGGATGTCGCTCGCGCGGTCGTTGATGGCCTGCGAGATGAGGAGGTTGACGAAGCGGACGACAGGAGCGTCGTCGACCTGCTCCTCGATCGACTCGGTGCCGGCGAGCCCGTCGGCAGCGGCGATCTCGCCGATCTGCTCCGAGAGGTCGATGAGCTCCTCATCCGAGCGCAGGAACCGTGAGAACGCGGCCTCCAGCGCGTCGGCGGCGACCACGACAGGTCGGACGTTGAGCTCTGTCGCCGTCGAGATGTCGTCGATCGCGATGAGGTCGCTCGGATCGACCATCCCCAGCACCAGACTGCGGCGCCCGAGTTCGATGGGGATCACCTGGTAGCGCCGGCACAGTGCGGCCGGCACAGAGGCGATCACCTCGGGCGTCAGCTGCGCCTCCGGCAGATCGACGAACGGCAGGCCGGTCTGCGCGGCGATGCCCATGGCGAGCTGCGTCTGCGAGATCAGCTTCGTCTCGACGAGCCGACGACGAAGCTCCGCTCCCTCGCCGTACTCCGAGACGGCATCCCACATGTCGTCTTCGTTGATGGCCCCAATGCTTACGAGGCTTTCCGCGAGTCCCTTCACGGCACTTCCTCTCCCCGTCGGTATCATATGGGCTTTTGTTGCCTGTGGGGAAGGATCAGTTCAGCGTTGTCTGCGTGCAGGATGTGGCGAATGTGAAAGGCGTGGACTGTCCGCCGGGGCAAGCCGTATTCGCTGTCAACCCCCGTCGTCGGTATCCGGCCGCCTGATTATCGTGACGGGATGGACATCGCGCGCGTCACAGCCTGGGCTCTTGCTCGCACCCCCGTGAGGGCGCTGCTGCGCTACACGGAGCATCAGGGGGCGATGCTCGCCGACAGCGTGACTTATCGCGCCCTGTTCAGCATCTTCGCGGGCGTCCTGCTCGGGTTCTCGGTGGCGGCTCTGTGGCTGGCGGGCGACCCCGCGGCGTGGCAGGCCCTCATCGATGCGGTCGACCGCACGATTCCGGGCCTCGTCGGAGAGGACGGGCTCATCCAGCCTGACGCTCTCCGGGTGGACGTCGGCTTCTCGATCGCCGGGATCATCTCGCTCGTCGGCCTTGTCGGCGCCGCGATCGGGGCGATCGGCTCGCTCCGCCTGGCCCTTCACAACATCGCTGACAGGCCGACCGACGACATCGCCTGGTATTGGGTGCTGCTCCGCAACCTCGCGATCGCGATCGGGGCCGGCGTCGCGCTGGGAGCCTCGGCGGGCGTCACGGTCATGGGCACGGCCGGCCTGGGCATGGTCGCCGACTTCCTCGGACTCGCGCAGGACAGCCCTGTCGTGGTCTTCGGAACGGCGTCGGTCGCGCTGGTCGTCACGTTCGCCGTCGACACGGTCGCGATCGCGCTCCTCTTCCTTCTGCTTTCGGGGGAGCGTCCGCCTGCACGGTCGCTGTGGGCGGGAGCGCTGATCGGCGGCGTGGGGCTGACGGTGCTGCAGACGCTGTCCGGCCTGTTCGTGGGCGGCGCAGGCTCCAACCCGCTCCTTGCATCGTTCGCATCGCTCATCGCGCTGCTGCTCTGGGTCAACCTCTCGTCACAGGTCATCCTGATCGCCGCTGCCTACATCGTCGAGTCGACGCACGAGCGCGCAGATCGCGTACGCGTGCGCTTCGGAGCGCCGACCTTCGCGGCTCGCCGCGTGCAGCGAGCCGAGGACGCCGTGCGCGTCGCCTCGGCGGAGCTCGAGACCGCCCGGCGGGCGCAGCAGGAAACAAGTGTGTAAACACTTGCGCTCACGCACCCTGTGATCGGTCACAGCTCCCAGGTCGGGTGTGTACCGTTTACCCGTGCCCGAGAACGAGAACGCTGTCGCTGGAATGAGCCGCCCGGGGGAGGTGACCCACCCCATCGCATTGGCTCCCGTGACCGGGCCGGCCAGCTCTGTCGACGGGTTCGTGCGTCAGTTCCTCCGCAACCTGAACTACGAGCGCGGGGTCGCGCTGTCGGCGTCGACCCCCAATGACCGCTACTTCGCGTTCGCCATGACGGTGCGCGACTACCTCGTGGCGCGCTGGCTCGAAGACCAGCGCCGCCAGCTCCAGCAGGGTGCCAAGAGCGTCTGCTATCTGTCGGCCGAGTACCTCCTGGGCCGACAGCTCGACAACAACCTGCTGGCCTCGGGCCTCGCCGACATCGCGACCGAGGCGATGGCGGCGTGCGGCATCGACATCGACGAGCTGCGTGCCCTCGAAGTCGAGCCGGGCCTCGGCAACGGCGGGCTCGGGCGCCTCGCGGCCTGCTTCATCGACTCGCTCGCGACCCTCGGCGTGCCGAACGTCGGCTACGGCATCCGCTACGACTACGGCATCTTCCGCCAGACGTTCGTCGAGGGGCAGCAGGTCGAGCAGCCGGATGCGTGGCTGTCGATGGGCTCACCGTGGGAGTTCCCGCACCCCGAGGCGGCGCAGACCATATCGTTCGGCGGCCACACCGAGAAATACGACGACGACGGCGTCACCCGCACGCGCTGGGTTCCGGGCTGGAACGTGCAGGCGGTGCCCTACAACTACATGGTCCCGGGCTTCCTGAACGGCCGCGTCAACACGCTTCGGCTGTGGAGCGCGAAGGCGACGAACTCATTCGATCTGCGCGTGTTCAACTCGGGTGACTACGAAGAGGCCGTGCGCGCCCAGACCTACGCCGAGAACATCTCCAAGGTCCTCTACCCCGAAGACTCGACGCCGCAGGGCAAAGAGCTGCGGCTGCAGCAGCAGTACTTCTTCGTCGCCGCATCGATCGCCGACTTCCTCGAGCACCAGCTTCCGGCTGACTTCGACCTGACAAGGCTGCCCGAACGGGTCATCTTCCAGCTCAATGACACGCATCCGGTCATCGGCGTGCCCGAGATGATGCGCGTGCTCGTCGACGAGAAGAAGCTCGACTGGGATGCCGCTTGGGCCATCACGCGCGAATGCTTCGCGTACACGTGCCACACACTGCTGCCCGAGGCGCTCGAGGTGTGGCCCGTCGATCTCCTCGGCCGCCTGCTGCCGCGGCACCTCGAGATCATCTTCCGCATCAACGAGGAGTTCCTCGCGGAGGTGCGCGAGCGCTTCGGCGACGATGAGATGCGCATCCGCGACATGTCGATCATCGCCGAGTTCCCGGTGCGGTCCGTGCGCATGGCGTACCTTGCGACGGTCGCCGGCGCCAAGGTCAACGGCGTCGCGGAGCTGCACTCGCAGCTGCTGCGCGACAAGGTGCTGCCCGACTTCAACGAGTTCTATCCGGGCAAGTTCACCAACGTCACGAACGGCGTCACGCCGCGCCGGTTCATCCGCATCGCGAACCCGGAACTCTCAGCTCTCATCAGCGAGGCGCTCGGCACGGGCTGGATCACCGACCTCGAGCGGCTCCGTGAACTGGAGAGCTATGCGGAGGACTCGCAGTTCCGTGAGCGCTTCCGTGAGGTGAAGGCCGCCAACAAGCGCCGCCTGTCGGAGGTGCTGCGGACTCGCGACGGCTTCGAGGTCAGCGACGGCCACATGCTCGACGTCATGGTCAAGCGCCTGCACGAGTACAAGCGGCAGATGCTGAAGGTCCTTCACATCGTCACGACCTATGAAGGCATCATCTCGGGCCGCATCGCCGTCGCCGACGTGCAGCCGCGCACGTTCGTGTTCGGGGCGAAGGCCGCTCCCGGGTACTTCATGGCGAAGAAGATCATCCACCTGATCAACGCGGTGGGTTCGGTGGTCAACGCCGACGCTCGCGTCGAGGGCAGGCTGAAGGTGCTGTTCCCGCCCAACTACAACGTCACGCTCGCTGAGCGCGTGATCCCCGCGGCTGACCTGTCGGAGCAGATCTCGCTCGCAGGCAAGGAGGCGTCGGGCACCGGAAACATGAAGTTCGCGCTCAACGGCGCCCTCACGATCGGCACCGACGACGGCGCGAACGTCGAGATCCGCGAACTGGTGGGCGACGAGAACTTCTTCCTCTTCGGCATGAGCGAGCCCGAAGTGGAGGCGCTGTGGGCGCGCGGCTACACACCGTCGGAGTTCTATCAGAAGGACGAGAGCCTTCGCCGCGCGATCGACCTCATCGCCTCCGGCGCGTTCTCGGGCGGCGACTCGAGCGTCTTCGAGCCGCTCATGTCCAACCTGCTCTACGACGACCGGTTCATGGTGCTGGCCGACTTCTCCAGCTACCTCGAGGCGCAGGCGAAGGTCGACGCCGCCTACAAGGACCAGGAGGCGTGGACCCGGTCGGCGATCCTCAACGTCGCCCGCTGCGGCTTCTTCTCGTCCGATCGGTCGATGCGCGACTACATCGACCGCATCTGGCATACGCCGCCGGTCATCTGACGGCGGTCACCGGGCGTAGCGCTCGACGAAGGCACGGAGGATGCGGCCGGTGTGCGCCACGGGAGCCCGCCGGACGGCGGCGAGGGTGAGGTCGAGCTCGTCGGCGGCGAAGTATCCGTGTCCCGCATACGCGTAGATGCGAGTCGTGATGCCGTCGAGGTCGAGCTCCGGGTGGAACTGCGTGGCGTAGACGTTGTGGCCGACCCGGAACATCTGCACGGGGCACACGTCGCCGCGCACGAGGAGCGTCGCGGACGTCGGCAGCTCGGCGATGGCCTCCTTGTGTCCGACGAACCCGGTGAAGCGAGCGGGGAGCTCGGCGAGAAGGGGATCGGCTGCTCCCTCTTCGGTGAGCTCGAGGTCGATGACGCTGATCGGCTCGGCGAACGTGCGGTCGATGCGGGCGCCCTGGTGGGCGCCGAGCGTTCCGACGCCATAGCAGGCGCCGAGGAACGGGAAGTCGCGCTCCACGACCTCGTCGAGCAGCGCAGCGAACTCCGCCTCGACGCGTCGCTGCACGGGCGACTTGAGCTCGGCAGGGTCCGACGCGTTGAACGGCCCGCCGCCGACGAAGATGCCCGACCAGTCGTCCAGGTCGATATGACCGAGGGGCGCCGCCTCCATGCGCACGCGCACGAGCTCACGCTCCGTGACACCGGCATAGCGGAGGAAGAGCTCGTACTCCTCGTCGGCGGGGACGTCCTCGGCGCGCGTGGCCAGCAGCAGGAAGGGCTTCATCGGCTGCGAGTCTAGGGCGCTTCAGCGCTGGCCTGCTTCTCGCGGATGTGAGCGACGATCGCCTCGAGCGTCTCGGCGACGGCGGGATTGCGGGGACCCTCGTCGCGTGCGACGGCCCAGTAGGCGAGCGGGTGCTCCCACATGCCGTCGAGCACGCGCACCAGTCGCGGATCGTGATCGGCGACGAAGTCGGGAAGGATTCCGATGCCCGCTCCCGCGACGGTGGCCTCGATGTGCGCGAACACGCTCGTCGACCGCAGTGAGGGAGGTGAGGGCGGCAGCTCCTGGAGGGCGCGGTCGAGCTCGTCGACCTGCAGCGAGGACTCGACGTAGTAGACGAGCGGATGCCATGACAGCGCGCTCACGGAATCCGGCGTCCCGTTCTTCGCGAGATAGTCCGGCGTCGCGTAGAGCCGCAGCGAGTACGAGCAGACGGGCATCGCGAAGGCGCGGAGCACCTGGGGGCGCCCGACGACGATCTCGAGGTCGACGCCGGAGCGGTGCTGACGCGCGCGCTGCGTGGCGGCGAGGAGCTCGACGGCGAGCTGCGGGTGGCGTGCCCGCAGCGCGGTCATCGCGGGCACGAGGAACACCGCCGTGAACGCCTCCGGGGCAGCGACGCGCACCACCCCGCCGAGGTCGTCGTCGCCGTCGCCCGCGAGCTCGTGCAGCGATCCCTCGATGCGCTCCGCGATGGCGACGGCGCGGCGTCCGAGAGCGGTCACCTCCCACCCCACGGGCGTGTGCACGAGCACGCGGCCGCCCATGGCGCGCTCGAGGGCGGCGATGCGCCTCGACACGGTCGAGTGATTGACCCCTACGACGTCGGCGGCTGCCGTGTACCTGCCCAGTCGTGCGACGACGAGGAAGGTCATCAGTGCGTCGAGGGGCGGCGCAGATGTGGGAAAGGTCATGCCCCCGAGTGTGCATCCGCGCACAGCGCGGGTGCAAGAATGCCGCCGCTTCGTGCGTTGATCTGCATGCCGCCTCTGCTTAGCGTGGGTGGCGACAGCATCTGCTCGCGACGAAGGGAGCACGGATGTCCACGATCGCCTGGATCGGACTCGGCCACATGGGGCTTCCCATGAGCGGACACCTCGTGACCGCCGGCCACGTCGTCCGCGGCGTCGACCTCAACCCGGCCGCCTGCGAGGCTGCGGCAGCGAACGGCGTCGAGATCTTCGACTCGGTCGCCTCGGCGGTCGAGGGCGCCGATGCCTGCTTCACGTCGCTGCCCAAGCCCGAACATGTGCGGGGCGTCTACGGCGGTCCCGACGGGATCTTCGCTCACGCCTCCGGCGACGCGCTCCTGCTCGACACCTCGACGGTAGACATCGAGACCTCGCGCTGGTGCCACGCCGAGGCCGAGCGGCGCGGGCTCGCGTTCGTCGACTCGCCGATCTCAGGGGGCACAGCGGGCGCGGAGGCCCACACGCTCACGTTCATGCTCGGCGGGCGCCCCGAGAACGTCCGACGTGCGGCAGACCTGGTCGCGCCGATGGCGGGCTCGGTGGTGGCGTGCGGCGAGCCGGGAACGGGGATCGCAGCCAAGCTCGTGAACAACATGATGCTGTTCATCAGCGTCATGGCGATGTCGGAGGGGTCCCAGCTCGCGGAGCGGCTCGGCCTCGATGCCCGCACCTTCTGGGAGGTGGTTTCGGCCTCGTCCGGATCTTCGTGGCCCGTCCGCATGTGGTATCCCGTGCCTGGCGTCGTCGATTCCGCCGCCGCCAACCGCAACTTCGACGCCACGTTCTCGGTCGACCTCGCCTTCAAGGACTGCGGCCTCGCCGTACAGGCCGGGGAGGCCACCGGCGTTCGCCTTCCCGCAGCGCGGCTGGCCCTGAGCCAGCTGGAGCAGCTCGCCGCCGAGGGACTCGGAGGCAAGGACTGCACGCTCGTCGCCCGCTTCGCCTCGCCCGATGGCACGCTGCGCGGCTACGACCCGTCCCTCGACGCCCCGGCATCCGCGCCGGCCCCCGAATCCGCACATGCCCCGAGGAGCTGACATGTCCACGACAGTCGACACCGCCCGCACGTCGCAGGGCGAACAAGCGCACGGCGGGCTCACCCGCATCCCGCACGTCATCGGCGGCGTGCGCGTCGATGACGACGGCCGGGTGGGGTCCGTCTTCAACCCGGCGACGGGAGCGCAGACCGGCGAGGTGGGGCTTGCCTCCACCGATCTCGTGCGCGAGGCGGCCGCGACGGCGCAGAGCGCCCAGCGCGCCTGGCGCGACACCG
>CALANM010000138.1 GCA_937926065.1 uncultured Microbacterium sp. | reverse complement strand
CGGTCGTCGCGGCTCTCGGTGGGGGCGCGGCGTTCCGTGAGGCGGTCGTGAGCGGCGAGGCGCCCTGCATCGATCTCAGCGAGGGCGGACGCCTGTGGGTCGTCGTCAACAAGCTCAACGTGCTCGATCCGATCGACTACTGGCCGGAGCCTCAGGCGCAGATCACGGAGCTTCGGATCGTGTCGGGGGGTGGATGGCTGCGGGAGGATGCCGCTTCCGCGCTCGACGAGCTCGCTTCGGCCATCGTCGCCGACGGCGCGGGGCGGCTCGGGGTCGACAGCGCCTTCCGCCCGTATGACTTCCAGGTCGATCTGTACAACGGGTACGTCGCCTCCCGCGGGCAGGCGGCGGCCGATCTGCGCAGCGCGCGCCCGGGGCACAGTGAGCATCAGACGGGGCTGGCGGTCGATGTCGTGGCCTGCGCCTCGACCTGCACCAGTCATGACGGGTTCCGGGGAACGCCGCAGGCGCAGTGGCTCGTCGACAACGCGTGGCGCTTCGGCTTCGTCGTGCGCTACGAAGAGGGCTTCACCGACGTGACCGGGTATTCGTGGGAGCCGTGGCATCTCCGCTACATCGGCGAGGAGCTCGCCGCCGCCTATCACGAAGGCGGATTCCACACGCTCGAGGACTTCTTCGGCCTTCCCGCCGCACCCGATTACGACTGAGGGAACGCTGCCGCCGGAAGAGGGTGCGTGCGCCCGATCCGGGTCGAGGGCTTGACAGCGCGGCTGACTGGTGGAAACGTATCCACCAACGTCCACTGTAAACGTTTCCACTTCGCTCGAAGGAGAGCGCATGGCCCGTGTCACGATCACCCAGGTCGCCGCTCGTGCGGGTGTGTCTCTCGCCTCCGCATCTCGAGCGCTGAACGGCCAGATCGCCAGCGCGGAGACCGTCGCCAAGGTGCGCAAGGCGGCCGAGGAGCTCGGCTACGTGGCAGATGCCATGGCCCAGTCGCTCAAGCGCCGACGCACACTGCAGCTCGGCTACGCGGTCGCCGACATCGGCAACCCGGTCTACGTCGAGATGATGACGGCGATCGAGCAGGTCGTCGCGGCATCCGGCTACCGTCTCGTGCTGTCGTCGGCGAGCACCGCGGCGGCGACCGTCGACGTCGCGCGCGGTCTCGGCCGCGGCTACGTCGACGGCATGATCCTGTCGCCGCTGCGTGTGACCGATGAGCTGCTGACGACGCTGCGCGATGCGCCGGTGCCGGTCGTGGTCGTCGGCCTCGTGCCGGATGACACGGGCTTCGACACCGTGCGCGCCGACTCCCGCACGGCGATGCGGCTCGTCGTCGACCATCTGGTGCAGGAGGGCCGGCGGTCGCTCGCCTTCGTCAACGGCCCCGTCGACACGACGCCCGGCGCCCTGCGTCGCGACGGCTTCACGGCCGCCGTCGAGGCACATCCCGCCGTCGCCCACGTGGCCGTCGCGACCGAGGACTTCACGATCGCGGCCGGCTACGCCGCGGCGCTGCGGCTGCTCGATCGCGACGACCGGCCCGATGCGATCGTCGCGGCCAACGACCTGATCGGCATCGGAGTCATGCGCGCCGCCGAAGACCTCGGCCTGTCGCTTCCCGACGATGTCGCCGTCACGGGTGTCGACAACACGGAGCTCGCCGACGTCGTGCGCCCGGGCCTGACGAGCGTCGACCTCGGCGCCGAGGAGCGCGGCCGGGTGGCGGCGGAGCTGCTGCTCGCCCGCATCGCCGACCCGCAGCGCCCCGCGCACCGCGTGACGGTGTCTCCCTCGCTCGTCGTGCGCGGGTCGAGCGCCGTGGCCGTGCGCGCACAGCGCCCGTCGGAGAACCGCCCGTCGGAGAGGAGCGCCGGATGAGCGTCGAGACCGTCCCCACGCGCGCGACGCAGCCTCGTCCGCCGCGCAAGCGGCGCTCCGGCGCCCGGCAGATCGGCGCCCGCACGCGGGCTCAGCGCCGCGAGGCGATCGCGCTCGTCGTGCCCGCGCTGCTTCCGATCCTCGTCTTCTCGATCATCCCGCTCGTCAGCGGTGTGGCGCTCGGCTTCACGGATGCCACGCTGCGCCGCAATGCCGAGATCAGCTTCAACGGGCTCGACAACTACGCCGAGCTCGCCGGCGACCACCGCTTCTGGGGATCGTTCGGCATCGGCATCGTGTGGGCGGGGTCGGTCGCGCTGCTCACGCTCGTCTCGGCGATGGGCCTCGCGCTGCTGCTCAACAGCAACCTCAGGTTCAAGACGCTCACGCGCGTTCTCGCCCTGATCCCGTGGGCCATGCCGCCCGTCGTCATCGCGATCGTGTGGCGCATGATCTACAACCCGAACTCGGGTCCGCTCAACGGCATCCTGGGCTGGCTCGGGCTGCCGGGCGTCAACTGGCTCGGCGACTTCTCGACCGCCCTTCCCGCCGTCATCGTCGTGGGCGTCTGGGCCGGCATCCCGCAGACGACGGTGCTGCTGCTGGCGGGCATGCAGTCGATCTCCGCCGAGCAGCACGAAGCGGCCGCCGTCGACGGGGCGGGCGCCGTGCGCCGGTTCTGGCACGTGACACTGCCCGCGCTGCGTCCGGTGATCATCGCCGTGACGGCGCTCGACTTCATCTGGCAGTTCAACTCGTTCGGCCTCATCTACGTGCTGACCGAGGGCGGCCCGGGCGGCCGCACGATGATCCCGCCGCTGTTCACCTACCTCGAGGCCTTCCGCAATCGCGAGATCGGCTACGCGTCGGCGATGGGGAACGTGCTCGTCATCGCGATCCTGCTGATCCTCTCCCTGTATCTCATCAACCAGTTCCGTCAGAACAAGGCGGTGCGCGCATGAACGCACGACGCCCCTGGTACGGCACCGGCCTGATGTACGTCGCGCTCGCCGCGTACCTGATCTTCCTCGGCTTCCCGCTGCTGTGGCTGCTGTCGGCATCCTTCAAGTCGACGCGCGAGCTCAACTCGCTCGCGGTGAACCTGATCCCTCAGAACTGGGACTTCAGCAACTACACGGCCGCGCTCGAGCGGCAGAACCTCATCACGGCGGCGGGCAACTCCATCATGGTGGCGCTCGTGACGATGGTCATCACGGTGCTGCTGTCGATGCCGATGGCCTACGCGCTCGCGCGGCTGAAGGGGAGGCTGCGGGCGGCGGGGACCGTGTGGATCCTCGTGAGCCAGGTGTTCCCGACGATCCTCATCATCATCCCGCTGTTCCTCGTGCTGCGGTCGCTGCAGCTCAACGACACCCTGTTCGGGCTGATCCTCGTGTACGTCACGTTCACGATGCCGTTCACGCTGTGGATGCTGCAGGGCTACGTCGCCGCGATCCCGCCCGAGCTCGAGGAGGCGGCGGAGATGGACGGCGCGGGCCGGTTCACGATCCTGCGCACCGTGATCCTGCCGCTGCTGGCGCCCGGCCTGGTCGCCACCGCGATGTTCACCTTCGTCTCGGCGTGGAACGAGTTCTTCCTGGCGCTCGTCCTGCTGCAGAGCCCCGAGCTGTACACGCTGCCCATCGCGCTGCGCTCGTTCCTCGGCGCCGAGGGGCAGACCCAGCTCGGGCCGCTCGCCGCCGGGGCGATTCTCGCGACGATCCCGTCGCTCATCATCTTCGGAATCCTTCAGAAGAAGCTCACCGGCGGAATGCTCGCCGGTGCGGTCAAGGGGTGATTCCGATGCCCGATAAACACCGAAACCACGGCACCACGAACCACACACGGAAAGAGGCGATCCACATGAGAAGGATCCGAGGCATCAGCGCCATCGCGTTCGCCGGCATTGCCGCGCTCACCCTGAGCGCGTGCCAGCAGGGGAGCGCGAACCGCGACGACGACGCGACCGATGGGGGTCCTGTCACGCTGCAGTTCCAGTCGCTGTCCGACCAGCCGACCACGCAGGCCGCGATCAAGGAGATCGTCGACGCCTGGAACGCGGAGAACGAGGACGTTCAGGTCGAGATCATCCAGGCGGGCTGGGACGGCACGTACGACAAGCTGATCACCCAGTTCACCGGCGGCACCGCTCCCGACATCATCCATTTCGAGGCGAGCTCGATCGCGTCGTTCGCGGCCGACGGCTATCTCGCCGACCTGACCGACCTCATCGACCCGGCGCTGAAGTCGGACATCTCCGAGGGCATCTGGGACTCCGTCACCCACGACGGTCAGATCATCGCGTACCCGTCGACGCTGCAGTCGTACATGGCGTTCGCGAACGTCGACCTGCTCGAGGAGGCCGGCATCGAGGTGCCGCAGGACGGCACCCTCACGTGGGACCAGCTGCGCGACATGGCGAAGAAGGCCACGAAGGACGGGCAGTACGGCCTCGGGTGGGGCCTCGGCTCGCCCACCTCGACGATCATGAGCCTCGCGCTCGGGTTCGACGGCGGGTTCTTCGAGGGCGAGGGCGAGGACGTCACGATCGACGTCGGCGACCCGGAGCTCGCGGTCGTCGACCGCATCCACGAGATGGCGTACACCGACAAGTCGATCGACCCGACCTCGCTCACGCAGTCGGGATCCGACGTGCTCGCGTCGTTCTACGGCGGCAAGATCGCCATGACCGTGCAGGGCTCGTTCCAGGCGACCAACATCGCCAATGACGCTCCCGACGGGTTCGACTGGGTGGCCCTGCCGCCGATCGAGGGATCGGCCGGCGCCTTCCAGTCGGCGAACCCGCAGACGTACTCGGTGAACATCGACTCGGAGCACGTGGAGGAGTCGGCGGACTTCCTGAACTTCTTCATGAACTCCGAGAACCTCGCCAAGATCGCGTACGCCGATGCGCTGATCCCGTCGTCGGGCGGTGCACGCGCGGAGGTCGAGACGCTGGCCGCCGACAACCCGGCGTGGACCCAGGTGCTCGCGTCGGGCGAGGGTCTGGTCGGTCCTCCGTTCCTCAAGGTCTCGAAGTACACCGAGTGGAAGGACACCGTCGCGACTCCCGCCTTCCAGCAGTTCCTCGCCGATCAGATCAGCCGCGACGAGCTCGCGAAGCAGCTGACCGACGGCTGGGCGGACGTCGCCGGCTGATGACGGATGGGGGCGGCGACACAGCCGCCCCCATTCCCTCGGCCCCTCCGAACGAAGAAAGTGAAGCGTGTGATGGATGTGTTGCAGGACCGCGTGGCCGGAGTGCTCGCGGGGGCCGCGGTGGGAGACGCCCTGGGCGGCGCGACCGAAGGGTGGACGCCCGAGCAGATCGAAGAGCGGCACGGCGGCCGGGTGGAGGGGATCGTCGGCCCGTTCCTGGAGGACTGGCGCACCGCGCGCCCGATCGCGCCGTACCACAAGGGCGACGGCCACGTCACCGATGACACCCTCATGACGCACGCGCTGATCGAGGTCTACGACGCCAAGCGCCGGCACCTCGACGCGTACGACGTCGCGAGCGACCTCGTGCCGCTCATGATCGGCGAACGCCGCTGGATCCCCGAGCTCGAGGACGAGGCGCTGATCCTGCAGCGCGTGTTCCTCGCCGAGAAGTGGCTCGTCATGAAGCTCCACTACGGCCACGCCGACCCGCGTGAGGCGGGCGTCGGCAACGTCGTCAACTGCGGCGCGACGATGTACATGGCGCCTGTCGGACTCGTGCACATCGGCGACCCCCGTGGCGCGTATGCCGAGGCGATCGACATCACGGGCGCCCATCAGTGGTCGTACGGCCGTGAGGCGGCGGGCGTGTTCGCCGCCGCCGTCGCCGCCGCGGCGGCGCCCGG
>CALANM010000137.1 GCA_937926065.1 uncultured Microbacterium sp. | reverse complement strand
CGCCTTCGGTGCGCGCCGAGGCGCTCCTGCGTCGGGCCGAGTCGGTCGCCGCCACCGCCACGGCGTCCGTGCTCTCGCCTGCCGCCGTGCCCGCGGCGGCCGGCGTCGCCATGTCCGCGGCGGCGCTCGTGGGAGCGCCCGCCGCCTCTGTCCTCGCCGAACCCGCAGCGGATCAGCCGGAGGTCGTGGCCGAGGCGCTGCGACTGGGCGCGGCCGCGATCGACTACTACCCGCGCGAGGTCAAGACCTTCTGGGCCACCCACTTCCTCCGCTTGCGCGAACCGGTGTCGGTGTGGGAGGACACCCGCGACGTCGTCGTCATCGACGCCGACCGGTGCCGCGTGCTCACCGACTGGCACCAGCCCGAGGGTGCGCGCGTGCTCCGCCGCATCGTGGAGCTGCGGGGGAGTCTCGCTCCGGGCACGCGACTCACGGTGGACAGCACGCCGTTCGTCGTCTACGAACTGCCCGCTCCGTTCCCCGCCGAGACCAACCCGCGGTGGATTCACGCCGCGCGCACCGTCAAGGTCGTCGACGTCCTCGACGACGGTGCGGTCGTCGAGGAGACCTCCGTGCAGGGCTTCACCTGGCAGGAGCTCCCGCTCGCGATCACGCCGGTCGCCCCGCCCACCGCCGGCAGTCAGCAGGCGGCGATCGACGAATGGGCCGACGCGGTGCTGGCGACCGCCGACGTGCTCCCCGCCGACCCGGCCACCGACCTCCTGCTGCGCCGCCGACCGCGCACGGGTCGAGGCGAGCTCACGCGCGGCACCGGCACCGAGGTGTCCGACATCACCGCGACCCTCGTCGACCTCGACCACAGCTACGTCGCCGTGCAGGGTCCTCCGGGAACGGGCAAGACCTACGTCGGCTCCCACGTCGTCGCCTGCCTCGTGCGCGAGCACGGGTTCCGCGTCGGTGTCGTCGCGCAATCGCACGCCGTCGTCGAGCACATGCTCGACCGCATCGTCGAGGCCGGCGTGCCCCGCTCGCAGGTCGCGAAGGCCCTCAAGGGAACACCCGCGGGAGACCCGTCCTTCACGCCCATCGCGAAGAACGGCATGGCGGCCTTCATCGCCGAGCAGCAGGGCGGATTCGTCGTCGGCGGCACCGCGTGGGACTTCACCCATACCGGACGCGTCGCCCGCCGCGGGCTCGACCTGCTCGTCATCGACGAAGCCGGCCAGTTCTCCCTCGCCTCCACGATCGCCGTCGCCGCCTCGGCGCAGCGACTCCTGCTGCTGGGCGACCCGCAGCAGCTGCCGCAGGTCAGCCAGGGGACGCATCCCGAGCCCGTCGACACGTCGGCGCTCGGGTGGCTCATGGACGGAGCCTCCGTCATCCCCGCCGACCGCGGATTCTTCCTCGCACAGTCCCGTCGCATGCGTCCGGAGGTCGCCGAACCGGTCTCGCAGCTGTCGTACGAAGGCAGGCTCGAAGCCCACGCCGACACCGTGCAGCGTCGCCTCGCCGGCATCGCCCCCGGCGTCATCCCCGTGCCGCTCACCCACACCGGCAACGCCACGCAGTCGCCCGAAGAGGCGGGCGCCGTCGTCGACATCGTCCGCGACCTGGTCGGCCGGGAATGGACGCCCGGAGGCGACGGGGGAGCGCCGCGGCCCCTGCGGGCCTCCGACATCATCGTCGTCACCCCGTACAACGCGCAGCAGGTCATGGTCGAGGAGGCGCTCGCCGCCGCCGGGTTCGGCGAGACGCCCGTCGGCACCGTCGACCGCTTCCAGGGTCAGGAAGCCGCCGTCGCCATCGTGTCGCTCGCCGCGTCGTCGGGGCGGGATGCGCCGCGCGGGCTCGAGTTCCTGCTGCTGCAGAACAGGCTCAACGTCGCCGTCTCGCGCGCCATGCATACGGCGTACATCGTCTACTCGACGGGACTCCTCGACGACCTGCCGCGCACGCCCGACGGCGTCGTACGACTCAGCGCCTTCGCCCGCCTGGTCGGCGCCGACGCGCGACCGTAGACTCACCTGACACCGAAGGAGGCCACATGGTCGATGAGGCTCCCCGCCAGTTCGAGATCGAGATGCCGCCGGATGCCGTCACCGGCGTCTACGCCGACTTCGCCAACGTCTGGCACACGCCCGACGTCTTCGTGATGGACTTCGTCTCGCTCGTGCGGCCGCCGCACGACGCGACCGACGCCGACGGCAACCCCGTCACCCTCGTCCCCGGACGCGTCGTGCAGCGCGTTCGCATTCCCCCTGAGCAGGTCTTCGAGCTCGCCAAGGCGCTCACGCAGCAGCTCGAGTTCTGGGAGCAGGAGAACGGGCGCCGCCCGTCGTCGAACGACGGGCTCTGACTCGGGACGGCTGTCAGACCGTGCCGTACAGGCGGTCTCCGGCGTCCCCGAGACCGGGCACGATGTAGCCCTTCTCGTTCAGGCGCTCGTCGACCGCCCCCAGCACGAGCGTCACATCGCGGTCACCGACCTGCTTCTCGATCGCTGCGAGGCCCTCCGGGGCGGCAAGGATGCAGATCGCGGTCACGTCCTGCGCGCCGCGCGCGAAGAGGAAGTCGATCGCTGCGCCCAGCGAGCCGCCGGTAGCCAGCATCGGGTCGAGCACGAAGCACTGTCGGTCGCTCAGATCGGTGGGGAGGCGCTCGGCGTAGGTCGTGGGCTCGAGAGTCTCCTCGTTGCGGGCCATGCCGAGGAAGCCGACCTCCGCCGTCGGGAGCAGCTTGACCATGCCGTCGAGCATGCCCAGGCCTGCCCGGAGGATCGGCACGACGAGCGGCCGGGGCTCGCTGATGCGCACGCCGATCGTCGTCGTCACGGGAGTGGTGATCTCCACGTCCTCGACGCGGACTCCGCGGGTCGCCTCATAGGCGAGCAGCGTGACAAGCTCCTCCGTCAACTGACGGAACACAGGCGAGGTGGTGCGCGCGTCGCGCAGCACCGTCAGCTTGTGGGTGATGAGAGGGTGGTCGGCGACGTGAACACGCATGACCACCAGGTTACCTGGGCATACGCTGGGCCTGTGAGTCTCCCTGCCCGGCGCACCGATCTGGTCGCGATGAAGCGCGCACGTGAACTGGCCGCCGAAGCAGCAGCCCACGGCGACATCCCCGTCGGTGCAGTCGTGACCGACCTGGCGGGCGAGATCATCGCCGAGGGGCGCAATCTCCGTGAGGTCACCCACGATCCGCTCGCCCACGCCGAAGTGGTCGCGCTCCGGGCCGCCGCCGAGGCGCTCGAGTCATGGAATCTCGAGCACTGCACGCTCGTCGTCACGCTCGAGCCGTGCATCATGTGCGCCGGCGCGATCTCGCAGGCGCGTGTCGGGCGCGTCGTGTTCGGTGCGTGGGACGACAAGGCCGGCGCTGCCGGATCGGTCTTCGACGTGCTTCGCGATCGGCGCCTCCCCCACCGCAGCGAGGTCGTCGGCGGCATCGAAGCCGAGGAGGCGGCCGCGCTGCTGCGCGAGTTCTTCCTCGCGCGGCGCGACCCCTGAGCCGCGGACGCCGCGCGGGAGGTCAGTATGCCGGCTGCGGCGGCGTCAGTCCGACGAGCTGATGATGATCGCCTCGGTCGGCGGTGCCGGAGAGGCAGGGCTGCCGAGGTACCCGATCACCGACAGAAGAGCGTGGCGGAACTGCGCCGGACGCTCCAGGTGCGGCGAGTGACCCACGCCCTCGAGCTCGAGCTCGGTGACCTTGCCGCCGCGCTGCCGGTAGAGCTCGAGCACGTCGCGCGTCTGCGACACCATCGGCTGCGCGGGTGCGACGTCCTCGCCTGGCCACCCCGGGATCGCGCCCGTCGCACCCCAGTGGTTGACGTCGTAGAACGACTCGTCCGACACGATGGCATCCTCCGTGCCGTGCACCCAGAGCACCGGGGGCTTCGGGTCGAGGTCGACGATGCCGGACACGTTGAAGTGCTGGGGCGCCATCGCGTTGAGCACGCCCGTCGTGCCGGCGGCGAACCCGGGCCAGTTCACGCTGTCGACGGAGTCGCCCGGGTAGTTGCCGGTCGCCGTCGAGGTCGAGAGCATCGACTCGACCCAGACGTCCTCGTAGGGAGACTCGTAGTCCGGGGCCACATAGCCCGAGCGGAACACGCTGCGGGGCGAGGTCTGCGCCTCGTCGGTCGTGTCGTGGTCGGTGAGGCGCTGCACGAAGTCGGGGTTCGCCGCGCCGCCGCCGACACCCGCGTCGTCGTCGGTGAGCCTCGACCCGTCGCGGCGCGTGCCGCCGAAGCCATAGGGCGAGACAGGCGCCTCGAGAGTGAGCGAGAGCACGGGGTGCTCGAGCGCGTACTGCATGACGACGCCCGCGCCCAGCGACCAGCCGACGAAGTGCGCCGTCTCGATGCCGAGTGCCGTGAGCGCCGCATGCACGTCGTCGCTGAAGTCACGCACTCCGCGCGTCGCGTCGATGGGGGCGTGCTCGCTGTTGCCGAACCCTCGCAGGTCGATCGCGATCACGCGCAGGTCGCTCGGGAGATCCTGCATGAGCTCCTGCCAGAACAGGCTCGAGGAGACGTTGTCGTGGATCAGCACGATCGTGCGGTCGGCGGGAGTGCTCGGGTCGTCGCCGGTGCGCTCCAGCAGCCCGACGACGATGCGGTCGGTCTCGATCACTCGGGATGTGATGCCGTCGAACAGGGTCATGACACGTCCTTCGCAGTATCACGGGCGGTGCGCTGCGGTGCGGTGAGGTGAGGCGCAGACCGCCGTCGTCTCGACTATATCCCCGGGCGCGTGTCGCATACGGGCCCTCACGGCGTCCTCTCACCCGCGCGAGGGAGGAGGCCCCGTCTGCGGCGCTCCGTAGGATGGAGCACATGACAGCGCTGCCTCCGATCGCGATCCTCGGTGCCGGTTCGATGGGCGGTGCGATCCTCCAGGGGCTCGTTCGCTCGGGCGAGGCATCTCGCCTCACGGTGACCAACCGCACCGCCGCGAGCGCCGCGGCCGTCGCCCTGCCGGGCGTCACGAGCATCGCGCTCGAGGACGCGCCCGACGGCAACCTCACGGCGGCGGAATCCGCCGACATCGTCCTGATCGGCGTCAAGCCCGTCATGGTGCCTGACCTCCTGCGCGAGATCGCGCCCGCGCTGCGACCCGGCACGATCGTCGTGAGTCTCGCCGCCGGCGTCACGATCGCGACCTTCGAGTCGATCGTCGGCGACGCCGTCCCCGTCGTCCGGTCGATGCCGAACACGCCTGCGGTCGTCGGCAAGGCCGTCACGGGCATCGCCGCGGGCACCACGGCATCCGCGGACGACGTCGCCGTCGTCCGGCGCCTGTTCGAGACGTGCGGGTCGGTCATCGAGCTCGCCGAAGACCGCATCGACGCGCTGTCGACGATCTCGGGCTCCGGGCCGGCGTACGTGTTCCTGCTGATCGAGGAGCTCACCGAGGCCGCGCGCGGAAAGGGCTTCTCGGAGGACGACGCCCGCCTCATGGCGGAGCAGACCTTCATCGGCGCCGCTGCGCTGCTCGACGCGACGCGAGAAGACCCGGCTGAGCTGCGCCGACGCGTCACGAGCCCCAAGGGCACGACCGAGCGCGCGATCGCCGTGCTGCAGGGCGCGAACCTCGCCGGCCTGTTCGCCGAGGCGACGGATGCCGCGCTGGCCCGCGCACGCGAGCTCGCCGCAGGCTCCTGAGCCACGGCATCCGCCTGTGTCGTCGCGGCGGCGCGTGAGTGAAGCTCAGCGGTCGAGCGCGGCGAAGCGCTCGATGTCGGAGTTGGTGCCCGAGACGATGATGAGGTCGTGGTTGGTGACGACCGTCGTGGCCTCGGCGTAGCGGAACGGCTTGCCGGGGCTCTTCACCCCGACGACGGTGACGTTGTACTTCGTGCGCACGCCCGACTCATTCAGGCCCACGCCGCGGATGAACTTGGGCGGGTACATCTTGGCGAGCACGAAGTCGTCGTCGAAGCGGATGAAGTCGAGCATGCGTCCGCTGACGAGGTGCGCGACGCGCTCGCCGGCCTCGCGCTCGGGGTAGATGACGTGGTTCGCGCCGACCCGGGCGAGGATCTTGCCGTGCGACTGCGACACCGCCTTCGCCCAGATCTGCGGCACCTTGAGGTCGACGAGGTTGGCGGTGATGAGCACCGAGGCCTCGATCGACGAGCCGGTCGCGACGATCGCGACCTGGAAGTCCTGCGCGCCGATCTGCTTGAGCGCTTCGATGTTGCGTGCGTCGGCCTGCACGGTGTGGGTCACCCGCTCCGACCACTTCTGCACGAGCTCGAGGTTCGCGTCGATCGCGAGCACCTCTCGGTCGAGCCGGTCGAGCTCGCCGGCGCACGCGGCGCCGAAGCGCCCGAGGCCGATCACGAGCACAGGGGCGTCGGTTCTGATCTGCTCAACCAACGATCGGCCTTTCGACGGGCAGCGAGTAGTGCTGCGATCGGCTTGTCGCGGCCACGGCCGCAGCGAGTGTCACTGTACCAACGCGGCCCATGAACATCGTCAGTGCCAGCACATACGAGGCGGAGTCGGGGAGCCCGGCGGTCAGACCGGTCGACAGACCCACGGTAGCGAAGCCCGAGATGACGTCGAACAGCACCATCTCGACGGGCGCTTTGGTGATCTGCGCGATCGTGATCGTGGAGAGCGCGACGATGGTGGCGCCCCACGCGACGACCGAGAGGGCGACGCGCTGCACGTCGCTCGGGATGCGGCGGCCGAATACCTGCACGCTCTGGCGGCCTTTCGCCTCCGACCACACGGCGAGGGCGAGGACGGCGAGGGTCGTCACTTTGATGCCGCCCGCGGTGGATGCCGAGCCGCCGCCCACGAACATCAGCATCGATCCCACGACGAGCGACGAGCCTTCGAGGTCGCCGATGTCGATGATCGAGAAGCCGCCCGAGCGCGTCATGGCCGACAGGAACAGCGCCTGGAACGTCGTGTCCCACGCGTCGAGGGTGCCGAACGTCTTGGGGTTGCCGTACTCGAGGAGCACGAAGACGCCCGCGCCGACGAAGAACAGCAGGATGGTCGTGATGATCGTGAGCTTCGCGTGCAGCGACCAGCGACGCACGTGCCACTGGTGCCGCCAGAGGGTGAAGATCACGGGGAAGCCGATCGACCCGAGGAAGACGCCCGTCATGAGCACCGTGAGCATGACGTAGTCCTTCGCGAACGGCGTCAGGCCCTCGGGGTTGGGAGAGAAGCCGGTGTTCGTGAACGCCATCGCCGAGTAGTAGGGCGCCTCCCACAGCGCGGTCAGCGGGTCGACGCCGTTGACGATGAGCGAGGGGTACAGCAGGATCGCGATGACCAGCTCGATCACGAGGGTCGAGAGGGCGACGGTCGACAGCAGCTGGCCGACGTCGCCCAGGCGAACCGTCTGACCCTCGTTGACGGGCCCGCCATGGATGCGCAGAGGGTTGGAGTCGCCCGCCGCGATCAGCTTGGCGCGCAGGCCCAGGCGCTTCGAGATGATGACGCCGAGGATGGATGCCAGGGTCAGCACGCCGAGCGCGCCGACGTTGACGCCGATGAAGACGAGCACGTGCCCCAGCGGCGACCAGTGCGTGCCCATGTCGACGGTCGACAGCCCCGTGACGCAGATCGTCGACACGGCGGTGAACAGCGCGTCGGCCAGCGGCGTCGGACGGCCGTCGGCGGCGGCCGCCGGCAGTGAGAACAGCGCGGTGAACAGCAGCACGAGCGCCGTGAACACGAGCACGGCGTAGCGGGCCGGCGACGTCGTCGTGAGGTCGCGGAAACGCTGCCACAGACCTCTCGCACTGCCCGAGAACCGGCGCCACGCACGGGCGCCGACGGTGTCGCCCGCCATCACGTGCGCCCCTCTCTCGGAAGAATCGTTGTCATGGTACTCCGACGCGCGCGCGGGCTAACCTAAGGGCATGGCGGACATCTTCGACGTGATCGCCGACGGCACCCGTCGGGACATCCTCCAGCTGCTGCGCGAGCGCGGCGCCGATGGACGGGGGACGAGCGTGTCGCAGATCGTCGCGGAGCTCGGCGTCAGCCAGCCCACCGTGTCGAAGCACCTGAAGGTGCTGCGCGACGCGGAGCTCGTGTCGGTGCGCGAGGAGGGGCAGCACCGCTACTACAGCCTGTCGCCGGCGCCGCTCGACGAGGTCGACGAGTGGCTCATGCCGTTCGTCATCGACGAGTCGGCGACGCCGGCGGTCACGCTCCCTGAGTCGGCCGTCGCGGCCGCCGACCTCGTGGGCCGGGCCGCGGCCTCCACCAAGCACGCGCTCGAGAACGTCCTCAAGCGCATCCCCGGCCGCTGACCGCCGCGGTTCAGCGGCGGGCGCG
>CALANM010000136.1 GCA_937926065.1 uncultured Microbacterium sp. | reverse complement strand
AGCGGTGCCACGCCAGCCCAGGCACGGTGCGGCGCCGGACCGAGGCGATGATGGCGTCGGGTGCGCTGCGGATGCGGACCGTGATCGAGCCCGTGGCGATCGGTCTGCCCGTCGACGCATTCATCTCGCTGAGCGTCAACCCGACGCACTTGAGCCGCGCCGGCGAGCTGCTCGCCCAGGACCCCGCGGTGCTGATGATGGCGGCCACGACCGGTGACCGGAACCTCTGCGGCGAGGTGGCACTCGCCAGCGACGCCGACCTCTACCTGTACCTGTCCGAGACGATCGGGACGCTGCCCGGGCTGCAGCACGCGGACGTCGCGGTCGCGGTGCGCTCGGTCAGGCGGGCGGGACGCAGGCTGGCGGCGTAGGGCCGGCCGTCACCCACATCACGAATGTGCAGCGGACAGCTCGGCGACGTCCTCGGGGAAGTGACAGGCCGCGAGCCCGCCGGAGGGCGGCGGGGCAAGTGCCGGCTCGACCTCGATGCACTGCGTGCGGTCGGGATGGAACCTCGGCCCGATCGGGCAGCGGTTGCGGAACCTGCACCCCGACGGCGGGTCCGTAGGATCGGGCAGCTCCCCAGTCAGGATGATCCGCTCGTGCCGGGTCCCGTCCCGGGACATGGAGGAGCGGCTCGCCGACAGGAGTGCGGCCGTGTACGGATGCTGCGGGCGTTCGAACACCTCCTCGGTGGTGCCGGACTCGACAATGCGCCCGAGGTACATCACTGCGACCCGGTCGCACAGCGACCGGACGACACCTAGGTCGTGGGAGACGAAAAGGAACGAGACTCCCAGCTCGTGCTTGAGGTCACGCATGAGTGCGACGATCTGCGCACTCGTCGTCGCATCGAGGGCAGACACCGGCTCGTCGGCGACGATGAGCCTCGGCGCGACGCTCAGCGCCCGGGCAAGGCTCACACGTTGCGCCTGCCCCCCTGACAGCTCCCGCGGGAACCGGCCGGCGAGCTCCCGTTCCAGGCGTACCAGGCCGAGTACCTCGTCGACGCGCGCTCGAATCTGTGCGGGCCTGCCGAAACCGAGCTCGCGCAGCGGTTCCGCGATGGCATCCCATGCGCGCATCCGCGGGTCGAGTGAGGAGACGGGATCCTGGAACACCATCTGGAACTCGGCGCGCTTGCGGCGCAGGCGTTCGCCCTTCAGCCGAGTGATGTCATCGCCCGCGAACGTCACCGTGCCCGCGGTGGGCTCGTACATCCGCAGCGCGAGGCGACCGAGCGTCGACTTCCCGCTCCCGGATTCGCCGACCAGGCCGACGACCTCCCCCTGCCCGATGGCGAGGGACACGCCGTCGACCGCCGGGAGGTAGCCGTGCGGCGTACGGAATCCGAACTCGAGCCGGTCGAGATCGAGCAGTGGTTCGGCGATCATTCGGCAGTCTCCCCTGATGGCATGCCACCGTGATCGGCGGCGAGCAGCGCGACGGTCTGCGGATGGGTCGGGTCGGTGAAGACCGCCGCGGTGGGACCCTCCTCGACCTTCCTCCCCTCGTGGAACACGAGCACCCGCTCTGCGACGTCCGCGACGACGTCGAGCGAGTGCGAGATGAGGAGCACGGCCATCCCGAGCTGTCGGTTCAGCCGCTTCAGCAGATCCAGGATCTGGGCCTGAATCGTCACATCGAGCGCCGTCGTCGGTTCGTCCGCCACGAGGAGGGCGGGCTCGTTGGCCAAGGCCATCGCGATCATGACGCGCTGCCGCATCCCGCCGGAGAGCTCGTGCGGATACTGCTTCAGGCGCGCCTCCGGGGCAGGGATCTCAACCTGCTGCAGCAGGCGGACCAGATGGTCGCGTTCCGGCTTGCGGCCGTGCGCCTCCAGCGCAAGCTCCAGCTGGCGGCCGATCGAGAACACCGGGTTCAGCGACGTCTTCGGATCCTGGAACACCATCGCAATGTCGTTGCCGCGGAGCCGGCGCAGGTCCCGCTCTGGCATCGTGAGGACGTCGCGACCGAGGTACCGGATACTGCCGCCAGTGCGGGCGTGGTTGTCGACGAGACCAAGGATGGCCCGCGCCGTTACGGACTTCCCGCAACCGGACTGTCCCACGATCCCAACGAACGCTCCCCTGCCAACCTCGAAGGACACGCCTCGGACCGCTTCGACACGGCGACCGCCGCGATCGAAAGCGATGCGAAGGTCCTCGACCTCGAGCAGAGGCGCCTCAGACGGAGACATCGAATGCATCACGGAACGCATCTCCCACGAGATTGGCGGCCAACGCCGTCAGCATGATGGCGAGGCCGGGGACGAGCACGACGACGGGGTTGCTGATGATGTACATGCGCCCGTCCGTGAGCATCGCGCCCCACTCGGCCGCCGGCGGCTGCACACCCAGCCCGAGGAAGCCGAGCCCGGCAACGGCGAGGAGCGAGTACGCGACGCCGACGCTCATCACCATCAGGACCCCGCTCGAGATGTTCCGCAGCACGTGGTGCGTGATGATGCGGCGCGGTCGGACCCCGGAGGCGCGGGCCGCGAACACGTAGTCCCCTTGTTTCACAGAGAGCACCGCGGCGCGCACCAGTCGGGCGTCGCGCGGAATCGCCGGGATCGTCAGCGCGATCGCCGTGTTGACGACCCCGGGTCCGAGCGCGACGGAGATCATGAGCGCGAGAAGCAGGAAGGGCAAAGCGAGCAGCACGTCGTTGATCCGCATGAGCACGGCATCGATCGCTCCACCGAAGTAGCCGGCGATGAGACCGATCGCAGCGCCGATGATCCCGGACAGCAAGACCGCGGTGAATGTGATGAGCAGCGTCGTGCGTCCGCCGTAGAGAATGCGGCTGAGGACGTCCCGTCCGAGGCTATCCGTGCCGAGTGGGTGCGCGGCGGACGGCGGCGCGATCCGCTCCGCGAGGTTCTGCGCGGTCGGGTCCACCGTCCAGATCAGAGGCCCGAACACCACCGCGAGGATGATCGCGAGCAGCAGCACGAAGCCGAAGCCCGACAGTCGGTTCGTCAGGAGGCGCCGCACGAAGTCGTTCTGCGTGAGGTTCATGTCTTCCGGGTCCTGGGGTCGAGCACCGCGTGCAGGATGTCTGCGGTGAGATTCAGCAGCACGTAGAGGACGCCGACCAGCAGCGTCACGGACTGCACCACGATGTAGTCCCGTGCGAGGAGGGCATCCAAGAGGAACCTGCCGATGCCGGGCCACGAGAAGACGATCTCAACGAGTACCGCCCCCACGATGAGGCTCGGGATGAGCAGCCCGAGCAGGTTGATGAGCGGCAGCACCGCGTTCTTGGTGGCGAGCACGCCGACGATGACGCGCGGCCGGATGCCGAACGCACGCGCGGTGCGGATGTAGTTCTCGCTGAACACGTCCAGGTAGCTCGACCGTGCGAACCGTGCCACGACGGCGGCGGGGTAGACCGCGAGCGTGACCGCGGGCAGGAACAGATGCCAGAGGGCCGAGCCGAGCATCGGGAAGTCGAGCCGCAGGAGCGCGTCCAGCACCAAGAGCCCGGTGATGGGCTGGAACTCGCTGAACGCCGGCATGCGGCCGGAGATCGGGAACCAGCCGAGCACGACTCCGAACAGGTACGCGAGCATGAGGCCGAGCCAGAAGATCGGCACCGAGATACCGCCGATAGCGAGAATCCGGCAGATGTGGTCGACCCACGACCCCGGCGATCGGGCCGACCGGATACCGAGTGCGAGCCCGATGGGGATCCCGATCAGCAGCGCGGCGAGCGTGAGCTCGACCGTGGCCGGTATCTTCGCCGCGAGGACGTCGACGACGGGGGCGTGCTGGGAGAACGACCATCCGAGGTCTCCCTGCAGCAGCTGCCCGAGGTACCGGAAGAACTGCTCGAGAAGCGGGCGGTCCAGGCCCCACTGCTCGCGCAGTCGGGCCACGACCTCCGGATCGGCGCGGTCGCCGCCCGCATAGACCTGCGCGGGATCGCCGGGTACGGCCCGGTTGAGCAGGAACACGACGGCGACGATGCCCAGGAGGACGACCGGGAGGATCGCGACCCGGCCAAGGATGACACGAGCGAGCGAACCCGGGGCGAACGCGGTGCGCCCGCCCCGGACTCGTCTCGCGCTGGGTTGGGCGAAGCTCATCCGACGGTGGTGTCCTGGAAGAGCCAGGCCAGCTTGCCGCGGTCGGACCAGCCGAGCTCGAAGCCGTGCACCTGCGCGGTCGAGATGGCCGAGGATCCGACGTCGGCGATCGGCACGCCCACGAACAGCTCGTCGTGGTTGAGGCGCTGCAGCTCCTGCCAGTCGGCGATCTGCTGGTCCCGGTCAATCGACGTCGTGGCCTCCTGCATGAGCTGCGCGACCCGCGGGTCAGCGAGCGGATACGGCTCGCTCCACGGGGTCGGGTAGCCCAGGTAGAAGAGACGGAAGATGAAGTCCGGGTTGTACCCGTTCCCGTACCACAGGATCTCGTAGTCGTAGTTGTACCGCTCGGCGAAGTAGGTCGGCTGGTCGACGACGTCGAGCTCGACAGTGATCCCCACCGCCTCGAGATCGGCCGCGACAGCTTCGTGCATCGCGCGGAGTTCGAGCAGCGGACCGGATGTCTCCATCGTGAGCGTCCGCAGCGTGAGGTCGGTCACGCCAGCCTCCTCCAGCAGCTCCTGGGCCTTCTCGGGGTCATATTCGTGCGCCGGGATGGACTGGTCGTGGCCGGCGACCCCCGCGACGACGACAGGCTGCGTGCTGGCTTGCGCGGTCGCGGGGTTGAGGAACGCCTCGCGGTAGGCGTCGATGTTCATCGCGAGGCCGATCGCTTCGCGCACGCGCGGGTCGTCCAACTGCGGCAGATGCGGAGGCAGCAGACGCATGAACACGTTGTTGCCGGCCTGAGATGCATGCTCCTGGAACCCTTCGGTGCCGGCAAGTCGCACGTGGTCCTCCGGCGTGAGTTCGAGAGCGACGTCGACCGTCCCGCTCTGCACCGCAAGGGCGCGTGCCGCAGGGTCGACGATCTGCTCGATCCGAAGTCGGTCGAGTGAGACCGGCTCGATGAAGTCCTCGTACCGCTCGAACTCGACGAACGCGCCAGGCGAGAAGTTCGTGATCCGGAATGGCCCGGACCCGGCCTGACCGAGCAGTTCGACGTCAGTGTCCCAGCCCTCCTGCGCCATGATCCGCGGGTTCATGATCGGCATCTGGAACAGCGGGTCGCGGATGTCCGCACGCGGCTCCGTGAGCGTGACCTCGACTGTGAGGTCGTCGGACGCCTCCACGGACGCGATCGTGGGCGGTGAGCCGAACGCACCGGAGACGATGCTGTACGCGCCCTCGTCTCTGAGGGGACTGTCCGCGAAGAAGTAGGAGTCGAGCACCTCGACGATCGACGCAGCATCGATCGGCGAGCCGTCGTGGAAGGTCATCCCCTCGCGTATGCCGATGGTGTGGACGAGGCCGTCGTCGGATCGCTCATACGAGTCAGCGAGACCGTTCTCGATATCGAAGTCGGTCTGCGACGGCAGGAAGAGCGGCCATGCGACCTCGTAGAACGTGAGGGTCGACAGCGGGTACGCCGAACCGAGGTTGAACGCGGCGGGGACGCCGTCCGGGGTCGCGATGCGCAGGGAGCCACCGGTCGTCGCCGACTCGGCGGGTGGCGCAGCGGTGCACCCGGTGAGCACGAGTGCCGCTACCGCGGCGACCGTGGTGAGCAACGTCGTCGTCCGCTTCCAGAACCGGCCGCGGGCATGTGACTGGTGATGCAAGATATGCCTCCTCGTTGAGTCTTGAAGCCTTATTGGATCCCATTTTGGCATTTTCGTCAAGCCAGTGGGCTACTCTTTCGAGAGAAGCGGCCATTTCGGATCCAGAGAGGCGTCATCATGCAGTGGAAGGGCACCGCAGTCGTTACGGGCGCGGGCAGCGGAATCGGCCGCGCGCTCACGCGGGCATTCGCAGAACGCGGCCTGTCGGTCGCCGCGCTCGACCTCGACGGCGAACGTGCGGCCGAGACCGCCGCACTCATCGACCCGCGCGGCGGGCGCACACTGCCGCTGCAATGCGACGTCGCCTCGCGCGAGAGCGTGGCGGCTGCCGGCCGGCGCATCCGGGACTGGCGCGGAGACGTCACCGTCGTGTGCAACAACGCCGGTGTCGCACTGCGGCGCCGTGGCACCCACGCGGCCATGGCGGACTGGCAGTGGGTCGTCGGGGTGAACCTGTGGGGCGTGATCCACGGCATCCACGAGTTCCTGCCGGACCTGCTGGGCAGCCCGGACGGCGGCCACATCGTCAACACGGCGTCGATCCTCGGACTCGTCCCGAGCGGGGTCAGTGCGCTGTACTCCGCTACGAAGTACGGCGTCGTCGGGCTGTCGGAGTCTCTGCGCTCCGAACTCGCGGGAACCGGCGTCGGCGTGTCCGTGCTGTGCCCCGGCGTCGTGTCGACGACGATCTTCGCGTCGGAGCGGGTCCGCCCCGACGCGCTGCGCACCGCGACGTCCGCCGACGAACTCCCGCCGACGCGCACGTACGACTTCTCCCCACCGCTCGAGCCGGACGCCGTCGCGGCGCTCGTGCTCGAGGGGATCGACGAGGACCGGCTGTTCATCTTCACCGACCCCCGCACCGAGCAGATGGTCGACGCGCACCACCGCGAGGTGATGCGCGATTTCGCTCCCGTACGCCCCGCCTGACCTCCGGCCGGACGGGCCGGGCCGTCAGCCGAGCGAGATGCGGTAGAAGCGCTGGGCGGTGCCGTGCAGGACCGCAGCCCGTTCAACCGCGGAGAAGCCGCTGATCGACTCCCCGAACCGCGCCCAGACTGTGCGGTAGGACACCGCCGGCCGATCGACCGGAAAGTTGCTGCCGAGCATGCAGCGATCGACGCCGAAGAGGTCGATCGCCTCGGCGACAACCGGACTGAGCTCCGCGGCATCCCAGGTCGGTGAGATGAAGCGGAGCGCCGAGATCTTCAGGAGCGCGTGCGGCACGTGCTGCGCGAACGCCCGTATCGCGCTGCGCCAAACCTCTCGCGCCTCCGGGTCGACCGGGAGTCCCAGGTGCTCGACCACGACCGGCAACCCCGGACGCTCCCGGAAGATCGCGGCCGCCTGCTCGAGCTGGGCAGGCCACACCAGCAGGTCGAAGGTGAGCCCTCGTCGCTCGAGCTCGTCGAGCCCGCGTTGCCACGCCGGGTCATCCAGCAGGTTGATCCGCGGGATGTCGGCCCGCTGCGACTGCGGGTCGAACCACGCCTCCTGGCGGATGCCGCGGAACAGCTCGAACTGCTCGTGCCGATCCAGCACGTCGGGCAGGTCGGGCGACCTGAGGTCCGCGTACCCGACGCACACCGTCGGCGCCCCAGGACTGCCGGCCTCCTTGAGCGACGCGAGCCACGCGGTCTCGGCAGCGGGATCCAGTGCGTGGTCCATCTCGGCCTGCACATGGACGATCGCGCGCACGGGGAGTTCCCCGATGTCGGCGGCGAGATCGGCTGGCAGGTAGTCGTGATTCAGTCCCTCGGCGCCGGGATCGGCCAGCCACGGGTAGTGGAAGCGATCGAGCTCCCAGAAGTGGACGTGCGCATCGACGATGGCGTCGTGCTCGGTCATGAGCTGAACTCGTACGTCGTCGCACCGTCCGGGCTCATCGACACGAGGCCGCCATCCACGAGCAGGTCGTTCCCCGTGATGAACGATGCGGCGTCCGAGGCGAGGAACGCGATCGCAGCCGCGATCTCGAACGGCTCCGCGCAGCGTCCCAGGAAGCAGAACGAGCCCCAGATCGGCTCCCACTTCGCGCGATCGCCGCCCGCGCCGCGGTCGAGCACCTCGGTCCAGACATAGCCAGGGCTCACGCTGTTGACCCGGATGCCGTCCCGCGCGAGGTCGAGCGCCTGGTTCCGCGTGAGGGAGAGGACCCCGCCCTTGGCCGCGTTGTAGGTCCATCGGTCGCGCTGCGCCACGTGCGCGGAGATGCTCGCAACGTTCACGACGGCGGCCCGCGGCGCCGCCCGGCGCAGCGCGGGAGCCGCGCGCTGCACGATCTGCGCGGGCGCGAGGAGGTTGACGTCGATCGTGCGCCGCCAGTCCTCTTCGGAGGCCTCGAGCCCGTTGAGCAGGAACACCGCCGCATTGTTGACAAGTACGTCGAGGGCGCCATCCGGTCCGGAGGCGGTCTCGATCATCGCGGTCTGGGCGGCCTGGTCGGTGATGTCGAGCACGAGCGGCGTGAACCGCTCACCCAGCTGACCGAGGTCGTCCACGAGTGCCGCGAGCCCGGCGCCGTTGAGGTCCACGCCCGTCACGTGGGCGCCCTCGGCGAC
>CALANM010000135.1 GCA_937926065.1 uncultured Microbacterium sp. | reverse complement strand
AATCGCCGCGTGCGCCCTCGCGTCGGCTTCCTCTGCGGCACGCTGTGCATGGTTCATCGCGAGGCCGGCGACGATCGCGAGGGGAACGAGCACAGCCGCAGCCAGCGTGACCCACAGCCTGACCCCGGGCCCCACGGTGATCGACGGCAGGAAGTCGGGCTCGATGAGGAGGTATGCGAGCCCGGCGAGGGCGAACACGGCAAGCGAGATCGCGCAGATGAAGAGCGCCGTCATGGAGTCGAGACGACGGTCCTCGTCCGATCGGCGCAGCGAGATCAGGGGGCCGATCTGACGCCGCACGATATCGCGCAGCTCTGTGTCGCTGATGCGGGTGACCACGAGCTGCCGTCCGATCCGGCGCCCCTCCTGGTAAGCGACGCGGGGAGAGTACATCCCCTCACATTCGCAGATGCGCGGCCGCGCGCCCGTCCGAGACTCGCGTGTCGGTGGAGTCGTCAGTCTCCGACGAACCAGCCGTCCGCCCCGACGGCCTGGCCGATGCGCGGCGCGTACTGGTCGAAGTAGACGCGCGCCACGAGCTCCCGGCGGCTCGTGACCCCCGCCTTGTCGAAGATCGACTTGAGATGGTCCTGCACCGTATAGGGAGACACGTGCATCGCCGCCGCGATCTCCTTGGTGTCGGCGCCGCTCAGCACCATCGCCGTGACGTCGCGCTCCCGGGCGGTGAGACCGAACGCCGACGCGACGAGGGCGACGACCTCCTGCGGCCGCGCCTCCTCGATCGTGACGACGACGTCTCCGGACCGATCGCCGTCGCCTGACAGGGGCGATGCGTGCACCACGAGCCATCGTCCGTCAGGCGTGCGGATGCGGGTGCGCGGCACACGGTCGCTGACCCCCCTCGCGAAGCGGCGTGCAGCCGTCACGAGAGAGTGGACGAAGGTCAGGGGGTCGCCCTGCATGGGACCAGAAAGGAGGTCAAGGTGCTCCTGCGCGCTGGGGGTGGCCTGCACGACGCGCTCGGACGCATCCACGACGATGACGGCGGGGCGGGCGGCCGCCGCTGCCTCGGCGCGACTGAGCTGTACGAGGAGGCCCGCCCGGATGCCGCGGGTGAACGCGGGAGCGACTTCTGCCAGGAAGTCGAGCTCGTCCTCGTCGAACGGCGCGTCGCCGCGCGACCGGAAGAGCGCGAGGGCTCCCCATGCACCCGATCGGTCGGCGAGGACCACTCGGCCCTCGTCACGGAAGTCGAAGTGAGGGATGATCAACTCCGCCATCCGCACCGAGCGCTCGACCTCGCCGCGGTACTCGTTGTGGATGCCGACGGCCGATCTGCCTGCCGCCACCAGGTGCGCGAGCGCGCTCGGGTCATCGCGGCCGTACTCGATCTGGCTCCATGCGACGTCGAGATCGTTGCGGCCGCGCAGGGCGCCCAGCTTCAGCACGCCGGAGACCATCGAAGTCGCAGGGTCGAGCGTCGCGACGCAGCCGCCGGCGAACGGCACGACCCTGTCGAGGGCGGTCGTCGCTTCGGCGAGGAAGTCGTTGAGGGCGAGTCCGGCGCGCGAGAACACGTCGAGGTCGCTGCGGGCGCGACCGAGTGCGAGCGCTGTCGGCATGCGCCAAGTGTCCTCCCATCTGGGGTTTGTGCGCTATCCCACCTTTCTGGGAGGCGCGAGATCTCCGCATTGCTGGGATGGACCGGGTGCGGGGAGGAAGCGGATGCTCTTACTTCGGCGCACCGCGCCTGAGACCTCAAGCGAACCGAAAGGCCCGAATCATGACATCCATCGACACCCCCGTCACCGCTTCCGGCGACGCCGCCCGCGCCGGCGACGCGCTGCGAGACGCCCTCGGCGAGCGGGTCGTCCTGCCCGACGACCCCGACTATGACGCCGCGCGCACCGCGTGGAACCTCGCGGTCGACCAGCGCCCCGTCGCCGTGGCGTTCCCCGAGTCGGCCGAAGACGTCGTCGCGATCGTGCGCACGGCATCCGGCGCCGGACTGCACGTCGCCGCGCAGTCCACCGGGCACGGGGCCGGTGCCCTCGACACGGGCGCGCTGTCCCGCGCCGTGCTCGTCTCCCTGACACGGCTTCGCGGTGTCACCGTCGACCCCGAGCACCGCACCGCACGCGCGCTGGGCGGCTCCCTCTGGACCGACGTGCTCGACGCAGCCGCTCCCCACGGCCTCACCGCGCTGCACGGCAGTGCAGGCGACGTGTCGGTCGTCGGGTACTCGCTGAGCGGCGGCATCTCGTTCTACGGCCGCTCCCACGGTCTCGCCGTCGGCGCGGTGCGCGAGGTGCAGATCGTCACCGCCGACGGGCGCCTTCGCCGCGCGAGCGCGGATGAGAATCCCGAGCTGTTCTGGGCGGTGCGCGGCGGAGGCGGCTCGTTCGGTGTCGTCGTGTCGATCGAGATCGACCTGCTCCCGATCGCCGACATCTACGCCGGCATGCTGCTGTGGCCCGCCGACCGCACCACCGAGGTCGCGCACGCCTGGGCGCGCTGGACGCAGAGCGCGCCGCTGACGTCGACGACATCGCTGCGTGTGATGAGCTTCCCGCCGCTTCCCGAGCTGCCGCCGTTCCTGTCGGGGCGCTCGGTCATCGTGATCGACGGTGCGATCGAGGAGCAGGACGCCGTGGCATCCGCTCTCCTGGCGGAGCTGCGCGCGCTCGAGCCCGAGATCGACACGTTCACCCGCATCCCATCGTCGCAGCTGGTCGCCGTGCACATGGACCCGCCCGCTCCGGCCCCCGCCGCAACCGACCATGTCGTGCTCGGC
>CALANM010000134.1 GCA_937926065.1 uncultured Microbacterium sp. | reverse complement strand
GTGTGAGCGCCCCTGCCCTGAGATCGCGAAAGCAAGTTGCAGACACCTCGCAGCATGAACGCCTCACACGCGGTTCTCCCCCGGCAGTTTGGGGCTTGCTCGTGACGACGTCGCACGCGTGCACTACCGTCCTGTCTGAGACGGCTCCGCCGAATCTGTCCGCGCGTCAGGAGGAAATCATGCTCCCGGAGATCAACTACTGGGCGGTGCTGCTCGCCACCCTCTCGAGCATGGTCGTCGGGTCCGTCTGGTACATGCCGAAGCTGTTCGGCATGAAGTGGGCGCGGCTCGCGAACGTCGACATCGACCGCCCCGGAGCGAGCGCCACGCTCCCCATCATCGCGACGGTCATCGTCAGCTTCGTCACCGCGTGGGTGCTCGCAGGCATCACGACGATCGTGTGGGACTACTTCGGCGGCAGCTTCCTCCTCGCCGCTCTCGCCACGGGCGCCGTGCTGTGGGCAGGCTTCACAGCTGCTCGGTTCATCACGCACGACGCTTTCGAAGGACGCCCGACCTCCCTGACTGTGCTCAACATCGCACACGAGCTGGTGACAGTCGTCGTGATGGCAGTCATCGTCGGCGTATGGCCGCCAGCCGGAACCGTCTGACACCGACATGCTCACCGAGATCGCAGCCGGCGTCTTCGTTCACGAGAGCGCGTTCATCAAGAGCAACTCCACGGTCGTCGAAGGCTCTGAGGGCGTACTTCTGGCAGACCCGGGAATCACGCGCAGTGAGCTCGCCTGTCTTGCCGGCGACCTCCGCGGCAAGGCGGTCATCGCAGGATTCTCGACGCATCCCGACTGGGACCACGCGCTGTGGACGGACGCGTTCGGCGCTCCTCCTCGCTACGCCACGCCTACGGCGGCTCGCACGATGGCCGACTTCCTTGCCCAAGCAGACTGGCGGCAGCAGCTCGAACCAGGGCTTCCACCCGAGCACATCGACGACATCCCCCTTGACCTGCTCGGAGCGCTCACTCCCCTGCCCGCCGGCGCCGACCTGCTCCCCTGGGACGGGCCGGACGTGCGCATCATCGAGCATCGCGCTCACGCGCCCGGCCACGCAGCCCTGCTGATCGAACACGCCCGCGTGCTCGTGGCCGGCGACATGCTGTCCGACATCCTCATGCCGTTCCTCGACCTCAGCGCAACAGATCCGATCGGCGACTACCTGTCGGCGCTGACGATGTTCGACGACCTGGCTGATCTCGTGGATGTCGTCGTCCCTGGGCACGGTTCCGTCGGCGACGGCGAAGACCTCGTCCGACGTCTTCAGCTCGACCGTGCGTACGTAGAGGCACTGGGACGCGGCGACGAGCCGGCCGATCCACGCATAGGGCCGACTGCTCCGCTCGGCTGGCTCGCCGATGTACACGCCTGGCAGATGCAGCGCCTGAACGAAAGGCGCTGAGTGACAGGAGCGACCCCCGCTCCCCCACCCATCAGCGGAGCAGCGACAATTGAGACATGGCGACCTCTCGCATCCGACTCGATCTCGTGCCCGACGACAGCGTCGACGGCGACAGCAGGCGATGGGTGCTCCGCGTCGACGGAACAGACGTCGGCGAACTCGGCGCCAAACTCGATGGCGACGTCCACATCTCGATGAGGATCGATGCCGGCGTTCTCGACCTCGGTGTCGCGCGATCGGCGCTCGGACGACTTCTCGGCGCCACACCATGGGGGTCTGACGTGCGCTACGTGCTTCCCCTCGACGCTGTCGAGCCGGAGACCGCCCGACGCGCAGGGTTCCGCCTCGGCGAATCGAACGGCGTCGGGCGCTGGGAGCGAGAGGCCCCGCGGGCGAGGACCGGCGCCCAGGACATCACGCGCTTCCTCGATCGCGAAGGACGCATCGACCGCTACCCGCAACAGGCATCCGAGCGCCGCCGCCTGCTCGAGTGGGTCGCCGAAAGGGCACTCCCCTCCGAGCGACCCCTCAGCGAGACCGAGGTCAACGAACTGCTCGCGCCCTTTGCACCGGATGGCGACGTCGCGGTGCTCCGTCGCTATCTCGTCGACCACGGGCTCGTCGAGCGCACGCGATCCGGCTCGGAGTACGCGCGCACGGCACACTGATCGATTCGGTCCGCGAAGATCGGGCGCAACGGGCGCGGGCACCGCAGACTCGATGACGAAGGAGGCCCCGTGATCGCCATACTCAACCGCATCATCGACCAGATCGAGCGCGACCTGACCGACGACATCGACATGGCGGCACTGGCCAGGCACCACGCCACCACCGAGTACCACGTGCGACGGATGTTCTCGTCACTCGCCGGCATGCCGCTGTCGGAATATGTGCGTCGACGGCGCATGACCGTCGCCGCCGCCGATGTGCTGGAAGGCGGCGATCTCCTCACGATCGCGGTGCGATTCGGATACGGCTCGACAGAGGCTTTCGGTCGAGCATTCCGCGCCGTGCATGGCGTCAGCCTCACAACGGTGCGGCGGGACGGCGGCCCCCTTCGGTCACAACCGCTATTGAGATTCCGCCTGACGGTGGAAGGGAGCACGACGATGGACACCCGAATCACCCAACGCCCCGCTTTCCGGCTGGCCGGCCACGCGACGCGCGTGCCGCTCGTCCACGAAGGCGTCAACCCGCATATCCAAGCTCACATCGCCGCCTTGCCCGCCGCGGAGCACGCGCGGCTCAAGGAGATCAGCAGCACCGAACCGGGGGGCCTCCTGCAGGTGAGCGCCGATGTGGACCCCCCCTACACCGAAGGCAGCGAACTCACGTATCTGCACGGCGTCGCCGTCGAGGCAGGCGCCGACATCCCCGAGGATCTGGATGTCATCGCTGTGGATGCCGGCTCGTGGGCCGTCTTCCGCACCACCGGCCCTTTTCCTGCCGCATTGCAAGAGACGTGGGCGGCGACGGCGACCGAATGGTTCCCGTCGAATCCGTGGCGGCTCCGACCCGGCCCGTCCATCGTGGCTGTGCTCGACCGGTCGGCCGACTTCCAGACGGCCACGTGCGAGCTGTGGCTGCCGGTAGAGCGCCAGAGCGCGGACGACGCCACCGTCTAGGCGTCGGCGGTGAGCCGGTCGAGCTTGGCCTGCAGCACGCGTCGCTGCGGTTCGTTCACCGTGAGGGCGATCGCCGCTTCGAAAGCGGCGCGCGCCTCGGCACCCCGACCGAGCTGGGCGAGGAGCTCACCGCGCACGCTCGGAAGGAGCGCGGATCCGCGCAGCTGCCCGCCGGCATCCAGCTCATCGACGATGCGG
>CALANM010000133.1 GCA_937926065.1 uncultured Microbacterium sp. | reverse complement strand
CCCGCGCGGCGGGCGGCGTCGAGCGCGCGTCGGCGCCGCGAGTCCGAGAAGCTCGTGAGCAGCACGCGGTCGGCGTCTCGTGCCACCTCGCGTCCGACGGGCTCGGCGGCATCCTCCGCTTTGACATCGAGGTTGAACCGCAACGTCGGGAACGCATCGAGGGCCTGAGCGAGCGTCGCGAGCCCACCCCTGGTCGACATGAGCTCCTCGAGGTGGCGCGACGTCACCTCGCGCACCGAGCGCGGATCGCCTGTCACGCGCGTCAGATCGCTGTCGTGGAACAGCACCACGACGCCATCGGCGGTGACATGGCAGTCAGACTCGACGTAGGCCAGCCCTGCGGCGTGCGCGGCCGCCAGCGCGGCGAAAGAGTTCTCGACGATGCCCTCGGCGTCGGGCGGGATGAGCCCGCGATGAGCCAAGACCCGCGGACGTTCGGGGTGGAACCAGGGGTGTGTCACGTCGTCAGTGCTGGCCGGCCGCCGGGGGCTTCGTCGGAGCGTCGGGAGGGGCGGGCGCCGCGCCGCGTCCACTGAAGCCGGAGCTCAAGCCCTTGAGCGCCTCGGTGAGCTCGCTCGGGATGATCCAGAGCTTGCTCGAAGAGCTCTCCGAGATCTTGGGCAGGGTCTGGAGGTACTGATAGGCGAGCAGCTTGTCGTCCGGACGGCCCGCGTGGATCGCCTGGAAGACAGAGGTGATCGCGGCCGCTTCGCCCTCGGCACGAAGAATGGCCGCCTGCTTGTCACCCTCGGCACGCAGGATCTCCGCCTGCCGACGACCCTCCGCTTCGAGGATCTGGGACTGCTTGGACCCTTCGGCGGTCAGGATCGCCGCGCGCCGGTCACGTTCGGCCCGCATCTGCTTCTCCATGGAGTCCTGGATGGAGTGGGGCGGGTCGATCGCCTTGAGCTCGACACGCGAGACGCGGATTCCCCACTTGCCTGTCGCCTCATCGAGTACGACACGCAGCTGGCCGTTGATCTCGTCGCGGCTTGTGAGCGCCTCTTCGAGGTTGAGCCCGCCGACCACGTTGCGGAGCGTCGTCGTGGTGAGCTGTTCGACCGCGCCCAGGTAGTTCGCGATCTCGTACGTGGCGGCGCGCGCATCCGTCACTTGGAAGTACACCACGGTGTCGATCGAGACGACGAGATTGTCCTCCGTGATGACCGGCTGAGGCGGGAAGGACACCACCTGCTCACGCATGTCGACCAGCGGACGAAGCCGATCGATGAAGGGGACGAGCAGGTTCAGACCGGGGGAGAGGGTGCGCTGGTAGCGCCCCAGCCGCTCGACGATCCCGGCGTAGGCCTGAGGGATGATGCGGATGGAGCGGAAGAGCACCACGATCACGAAGATCGCGATGACCACGAGCAGGACGACCACGAAGATCTGTCCCATGAAAGCTCCGACGTCGATCATTCGGCACTCCTGTCTGTTGCGGCGTCTGCGGCGGCGGACGGCGGCGGGTCTGCGGGCGTCACCTCGACCGTGGCCCCCCGCACGGCGGTGACCGTCACGCGGGAGCCGGCCACGAGGCCGGGATCGGCAACGGCGAGGCGTGCGGTCCATGTCTCACCGTTGTCGAGCTTGACGGATCCTGCACCTTCGACGAACGGCGCCATGACGCGCCCGCCGATGCCGTAGAGGGCATCGACATTGGTCGGCTGAAGCCTGCTGCTGCGACGCAGGGCGCGGAGAAGCAGCGGTCGGATCGTGAACAGCAGCAGAGTGGAGATGACGGCGGCGGCCAGAACTTGAGCCCACCATGGGCCGCCCAGCAGGTTGACACCGAGACCACCGATGAGCGTGCCTCCCGCGAGCATGAGGAAGGTGAACTCGAGGGTCACCAGCTCGATGATCACGAAGAGCAGCGCCAGCACGAGCCAGGCGATCCAGAGATACTGCGTGAGGTCGGGCAGCACGGCCAGGCTCCTTCCGGTGGCGCTTCCTCGAACACTAACACTCCGGCTGCCGGGACGAGCCGCCGGTCGAACCGCTCCGGCAGACGCCCCGTTGGTAGGCTCGAAGCCATGTCTCACCCCATCCCCGCCGGCGCTCTCGCCGGCCGCACCGCGCTCGTGACAGGCTCGTCGCGAGGCATCGGAGCCGACACCGTCCGCTGCTTCGCACAAGCGGGTGCCAACGTCGTCATCAACTACCGCAACAAGGCGCCTCGCGCGCAGAAGCTGGCCGCCGAGTTGCAGGAACTCGGTGTCGACGTGCTGGTCGTCGGCGCCGATCTGACCGACCCGGCCTCCGTTCAGGAGATGTTCGACGCCGTCAAGGAGCGCTTCGGCAGCCTCGACATCCTCGTGCTCAACGCGTCGGGCGGGATGGAGAGCGGCATGGGCGAGGACTACGCGATGGTGCTCAACCGGGATGCTCAGGTGAACGTCCTCGACAGCGCCACACCGCTCCTGGACGACGGCGCCCGCGTCGTGTTCGTCACAAGCCACCAGGCGCATTTCATCCGCACCACGCCCACGATGCCCGAGTACGAGGTCGTCGCCCTCTCAAAGCGCGCCGGCGAAGACGCGCTGCGCGAGAAGATCCCTGCCCTCGCCGAGCGCGGGATCGGGTTCGTCGTCGTGTCGGGCGACATGATCGAAGGCACCATCACGGCGACGCTCCTCGAACGTGCGAACCCCGGTGCGATCGAGTCGCGCCGCGAGTCGGCCGGAAAGCTCTACAACGTCGCCGAGTTCGCAGCCGAGGTCGCGCGCGCTGCCGTCGAGCCCGTCCCGGCCGACAACACGCGCCTCGTCGGCGACATCAGCTCGTTCGGCGGCGAGTGACATGCGCGCCGCCGACATTGAGAAGCTGATCTCCGTCGGGCGCCCGACGATCTCGCCTGACGGCGCGTTCGTCGTGTTCGCGACGTCCCGTCCCGACATCGAGGCCAACCGCAACGTCGGTCAGCTGTGGCGGCTCGACCTTCCGTCGGGCACGCCCCGCCGGCTTACACGCGGCGTGGCCGACAGCGCGCCCCAGATCCGGCCCGACGGCGCCGCGGTCGCCTTCCTGCGCGCCGATGCCAAGGGCAAGCCGCAGATCCACGTCGTGGATGCCGCGGGGGGCGAGCCCGTGCAGGCCACCGATGCCCCGAGCGGCGTTGGCGCGTTCGCGTGGTCGCCCGACGGCACACGGCTCGCCTACACGTCAAGAGTCGTCGAGGCGGGTCGCTACGGCAGCGTCGAAGGTCTTGATGCGGATGCCGAGTCACCGCGTCGTGTGACCGGCATCCGCTGGCACGCGAACGGCCTCGGCTACATCGCCGACCGGCCCGCGCACGTCTTCCTGATCGATTCGCCCGATCTCAGCGCGGAGCCCTTCTACGAGCCCGCTCCCGCGGTCCTCCCCGACGGGGCCGAGGCTCCCAAGAAGAAGGTCGTGCAGGCGGAGGCCACGCAGCTCACCGACGGCACCGACTCACACAGCGGCGTCGTCTTCACGCCCGACGGCCAGGAAGTCCTCACGGTTCCCGACGCGATCGAGCCGGAGCGTCGCGACCTGCGCTCGCGGGTCATCGCGGTGCGCGTCGACGGCAGCGGGCAGCGCGAGGTGCTCGGCACGGCGACCGGCCTCTCGATCGATGAGGTGTTCGTGGCGCCGGACGGGACGATCGCGCTGCTGGGTGCGGACGTCGGCGAGAACGGCCTCGATTTCATCGCACCGGGAGAGGCGCTGTGGCTGCTCGACGGTCCCGTGCCTCGTCGCCTCACCGACCCCGACGCGATCGACCTCGGGGAGGTCGGCTCGCACATCGGCGTCATCGGCGACGACTTCCTGCTGCAGAACCGCACACGCGGCCGCGTCGAGCTGGTGCGCGTCACCCGCTCTGGTGATGTCTCCGTCGTCTTCGACGGCGACGTGGAGGTCGCTGGCCACGCCGCCGCGGCAACGCCCGAGGGGGAGCGGATCGTCGTTGCGCACGCAACGCCGACGAGCTTCGGGGAGCTGACTCTCGTCGGCACCGGCCCGCTCACAGGCTTCGGAGCGCCGCTCAGCCAAGCGGGCGTCGTCGTGCCGGCAGAGCTTGAGATCGCCGGGCGCGACGGATACCCCGTGCACGGCTGGGTGGCGGTCCCCGAAGGAGAGGGGCCGTTCCCTGTCATCCTTCAGATCCACGGCGGCCCCTACGCGTCGTACGGTGTGCACGTCTTCGACGAGACGCAGGTGCTCGTGGACGCTGGTTATGCGGTCGTGTACAGCAATCCCCGGGGCAGCGCGGGTTACGGACGGCAGCACGGTCGCGCGATCCGACGCCGCATGGGGACCGTCGACCACCACGACGTCATCGACTTCCTCGACGGCGTCGTCGCTCGCGACCCGCGCCTCGACGGCTCCCGCGTGGGAATCATGGGCGGTTCGTACGGGGGCTACCTCACTGCCTGGATCATCGCTCACGATCACCGGTTCGCCGGCGCGATCGTCGAGCGAGGTTTCCTCGACCCCGTCAGCTTCCAGGGCACGAGTGACATCGGTTCGTTCTTCGGCGATGAGTATGTCGGCACCGACCCCGGCGACATCGCGGCGCAGAGCCCCATGGCGGTCGTCGACCGTGTCTCCACGCCGACGCTCGTGCTGCACTCCGAGCTGGACTTCCGATGCCCGCTCGAACAGGCGACCCGGTATTACAGCGCACTCAAGCGCCAGGGCACGCCGGCCGAGATGCTCATCTTCCCGGGTGAGGACCACGAGCTCACGCGGTCGGGGCGGCCCCGGCACCGCACGGAGCGCTTCGGTGCAGTGCTCGAGTGGTGGCAGCGCCACCTGCCGGCATCCTGAGACGCGTCACGCGCACATGACGAAGGCCCTGGGAACAGACCCCAGGGCCTTCGTCATGGCGTCCCGTCGTGCGGTCACTTGCCGAACGTGAACGCACGGACGATCTGCACGACGCCGAGGACGACGGCGGAGATGCCGAAGATCCACCACAGCACGAGCGCACCCCACAGGGGCGAGAACAGCAGGGTGATGCCGGCGATGATGCTGATCAGAGCGAAGACGAGGGTCCAAGCCTTCGATGACGCGTCGCCGATGGTCGAGAGCGAGACGACACCTTCGATGATCCACATGATGCCCACGAGGATGCCGACGAATGTCGCAAACCAGGCGGCGGTGACGCCGAGGTTGGAGAACGCGACGACGCCGGCGATGACGAACAGCACGCCGAGCACGATGTGCCCGATGCGCGACCATCCGCCCTTGCGCCTGGAGAAGATGCCGAGCCCGATGTAGACGAGGCCCACCGCGATCGCGTAGATCGCGAACATCGCGGTCACGACGACGGCGGTCTTGCCGGGCCAGACGAGGATGAGGATGCCGAGGATGACCAGCAGCACTCCGCCGACACCGAGCGCGGTGCGGATGCCGTTGACTTCGGACTTGCCGAGGAACGATGTGGATGACATGTGAGCGCCTTTCTCGAGATTCCGCGCTTACCTGGGAATTCCCTGGATGGGATTCACCGTCAGGATAGCCCTGCGGTCACCTGTCATGGGGTGCCTCATCGAATCATGACGGCCCCATGAGTGGTTCTCACTAGCCGGGTATAGGACCGAGCAGCCAGGTGATCAACAGCAGCACGGGAATGCAGCCGAGCGTCGTGAGGAACACGGTGTCGCGGGCGATCGGCTCACCGACGCCGAACCGCTGCGAGTAGTTGAACACGTTCTGTGCCGTCGGAAGTGCCGCCAGCACGGTGACGATGAGCGTCTCGGCGGGGGAGAGGTGGAAGACGTGCGCGGCGATGGCCCATGCGACCAGTGGCATCACGATGAGCTTGAGAGCAGTCGAGAACACGACGTCGCGTCGACGGCCCGTGGTGCCGAGCACGCGGCGTCCGTGGAGCGAGATGCCGTAGGAGATGAGCAGCACGGGAACGCAGGCGTTCGCCACGAGGGTCAACGGCTCGATGACGATCGGGGCGAGGTCGATCTCCGCGATCGACACCAGCATCCCGAGCACGGAGCCGACGACTACCGGGTTCGTGACAGTTCGACGCACGATCGCCAGCGGCCGGCGCTGTCCACTCGTCGTGGCCTCGAAGATCGCCATCGAGATCGGCGTGAGGAGCACCAGTTGGAACAGGATCACCGGAGCCGGGTAGGCCGCATCGCCCAGGAGGTACAGCGAAAGGGGAATGCCGATGTTGTTGGAGTTCACCTGGCCCGACGACAGTGAGCCGATGAGAGTCTCGCCGGCGCTCCGGTGCCACACGAGCCGCGCCACGAGCGCGTACACGACGAACATCACGATCGCGGCCAGCGCTGACACCGGCAGCAGCGCCGAGAACAGCGTGTGCACGTCGGCCTGGGAAAGCACGACGAACAGCAGGAAGGGCGACAGGACGAAGAACGTCAGGCGGCCGAGGACGTGCGAAGCGTGCGGTCCGAGCAGATCGATGCGACCGAGCACCCAGCCCAGAAAGATCGCGAGGCCCACGACGACGAATCCCGTGAGCACATCCAGCACGCTTCGAGCATAGG
>CALANM010000132.1 GCA_937926065.1 uncultured Microbacterium sp. | reverse complement strand
GACTGAAAGTCACTGTTTCCTATGCCAAAGACAGCTGCTCGGCACCCACACCTCGTGCACCGCCGCATAGTCGAGCGACGACACCGTCAACGCCACGATGTGCGTCGGTGTGATGACGTTCCAGTACTCCCACCTCTTGTTGCGGCCCCACGACCGTCGGCCGTCGATGCCGTCGGTGCGGACGAGCGGGGGGCGCGCGAAGCCGATCGCATCCGGATTGAGCCTGCCGTTCTCGAGCGTGAGCGAGACGGGCGAGGTGAGTTCGCGCTCGGTCATGAGCTGCCGGCAGAGCGCAGGCGGGCGCAGGAGAAGCTGTCGATCATCGGCATCCTCGCAGACGGTCTTCGGGTTGCCCCGATCCTATTGCCGTGGCCGCCGTGGAAGCGAGGGCGATGTGCAGGGGGCCGGGCGCAGACGACGACCCGCCCCGGCCGACAGGGATCGGCGCGGGGCGGTTCGTGTCAGGACGGCGGTCGACCGTCAGCGGGTCACTGCTCGATCGGCTGCGGCTCCGGCGAGGCGTCGGCGGGAGTGCTCTCCTGCGCGCGCATGACGGACGCGCCGCCGTCGGCGGTCACCTCGATCTTGCGCGGACGCGCCTTCTCGCTCACGGGGATCGTCACCGTCAGCACGCCGTTGCTGTAGGTCGCGGCGATGCCGTCGGTGTCGATGCCCTGACCGAGGTTCAGCTGGCGCAGGAAGCTCGCCGCTTCGCGCTCGCGGGTGATCCACTTCACTCCGTCACCCGTCGCCAGGGTGCGCTCGGCGCGGATCGTGAGCAGCTGACCGTCGACGTCGATGTCGACCGAGCCCGGGTCGATGCCTGGGAGGTCCGCCGACAGGACGTAGTGGTCGCCGTCACGGTAGAGGTCCATCGGCATCCGGCGCGGACCGCGGCGAGTGTCGAAGAGACTCGACGCCAGACGGTCGAGGTCACGGAACGGGTCGTACGTGGCCATATCTCTCTCCTTCCAACAAAGTGGTCTCTCAAAGTTGAGTCCAGGCGACTCAACTACTCATAGATTAGCACTCTGCGTACGCGAGTGCTAACCGTTCTCGCAGGGCGAACGGAGCGTGCCGCCCGAGGCGACCGGGGCGCGCGTCAGCACTCGATGACGTTGACCGCGAGGCCGCCCTCGCTCGTCTCCTTGTACTTGTGCGACATGTCGATGCCGGTCTGCCGCATGGTCTCGACCACGGCATCCAGCGACACGTAATGACTGCCGTCGCCGCGGAGGGCAAGGCGCGCGGCGGTCACGGCGGTCGCCGCCGCGATCGCGTTCCGCTCGATGCACGGGATCTGCACGAGACCCCCGACCGGGTCGCACGTCAGCCCCAGATGATGCTCCATCGCGATCTCGGCCGCGTTCTCGATCTGCCGGTTCGTGCCGCCCATCACAGCCGTGAGACCGCCCGCCGCCATCGCGCAGGCCGAGCCGACCTCCGCCTGGCAGCCGCCCTCCGCGCCCGAGATCGACGCGTTCGCCTTGAAGAGCGACCCGAGCGCCGTCGCCGTCAGCAGGTACCGACGGATGCCGCGCCGCCGGTTCGCTTCGATCGCCGCCTCCCCGGTCGGATCGATCGCGCGAGCCGCGCCCTCCGGCACCGCCTCGGGCGAGAAGCCCAGCAGTGCGCTGCCCACGAGCTCGCCATACGGCGTGACGGCGTTGCCCGACCCGAGTCCGGAGTCGGCGAGGAACCGCCACCAGTACATGGCGACGGCGGGGACGATGCCGGCGGCGCCGTTCGTCGGTGCGGTGACGACGCGCCCGCCCGACGCGTTCTCCTCGTTGACCGCGAGCGCGAACGCCCCCAGCCACTCCCCCGGGAGCTCCCGGCGCCCATCGCGCTCCGCGTCCTCCAGCTGTGCGCGGATCGCCGCTGCCCGCCGCTTGACCTTCAGGATGCCGGGCAGCACGCCCTCGGCGTTGAGTCCCGCCTCGACGCACGCGGCCATGGCATCCCAGATCCTGTCGAGCCCCGCCGCGACCTCCTCCTCGGAGCGCAGCGCCTGCTCGTTGAAGCGGGCGACCTCTGCAATCGACCAGCCGCGCTCGCCGCACAGCGCGAGCAGCTCCTCCGCCGAGTCGAACGAGTGCGGGAACGGTGTGCGCGGCAGCACCGCCTCCTCGCCCTCTCGTCGGATGAACCCGCCGCCGACCGAGTAGAAGGTGTCCTCCGCGACGATCGCTCCCCCGGCATCCCGTGCGCGGAGCGTCATGGCGTTGGGATGGCCGGGGAGCCGCGTGCGCGGCGCGAACTCGATGTCGGAGCGGGCGAACGACACAGGATGGGCGCCGTCGATCAGCAGCCGCGCGCCGTCGGCCCACTCGGTCCACGCGCCGCGCACCTCGGCCGGGTCGACCGTCTCCGGCGCAAGCCCCTTCAAGCCCGCGACGACCGCGTCGGGAGTGCCGTGGCCGATGCCCGTGGCCCCGAGCGACCCGTACAGCACCCCCTCCACACGAGCCACCGACGAGAGCACCGGGCGCAGACGCGCCGCGAAGGCCCGAGCGGCCCGCATGGGACCGACCGTATGGGAGCTCGAGGGTCCTACACCGATGGAGAACAGCTCGAACGCCGAGACGTAGGCGCTCACCCCACGAGACTACGCGACGCCCTCAAGACGATGTCACCGTCATGGGAACGCTGTCACCTCGAAGCAACGCTGTCACCTCCGCGGGAACACAGTCACCTCCGCGGGAACACTGTCACCGCCGGGGGAACGCAGTCACCCCCGCGGGAACACAGTCACCCCCGGGGGAACGCGACCAGCGCGATCGTGTTGCCCTCCGTGTCCCGCACGAACGCCTGCCATTCCTCGTGCCCCGCGGGACCGAGGCGGTCGTCCTCGTGGGTGAAGATCTGGTGCGGCGGCGCCACCACGTCGGTCACGCCGGCGAGGCGGTCGACGGCCTCGTGGACGTTCTCGACCCGCAGGTAGATGAGGCTCGACGGAGCCGCTCGATCCAGCATCAGTCGCGTTCCCTCGAGGTCGAAGAAGACGAGCCCCGGCGGATCGAAGCGCGCGGTCGGCGGCGCGCCGAGGAGCACGGTGTAGAAGTCCGCCGCGCGATCGAGGTCGTCGGCGTGCTGCGCGACCTGGACGAGGTGCATGGCCACAGCGTAGACCCGGGGCACGACGCGAGGAACCCGCGTCGCCGCGGCAGCTCACCCCTGACACCGGCAGCGGGCGTTCTAGGGTGGACGGCAGGGAGAGGAGCACCATGATCGCCCCCGATGCCACACCGCTCGGCACACGCGACGACGCGTTCCGCGAGCGATTCGATGCCCAGTCGCGGCGTCTGCGCGACGTGTTCACGCGACTCTACGGCGACCATCCCGACGCAGAGACCGCGCTCGACGACACGCTGGCGCGGGCCACGGCCTCGTGGAACGCGCGCCCCCTCGACCTCAAAGTGCACGACAGCCGGCGACTCTCCGACCCCGGGTGGATGTCGTCGGAGCGGATGCTGGGAGGCGCCTGCTACGTCGACAGGTACGGCGGCAACCTCGCCGGCATCCGTGACCAGATCTCCTACTTCCGCGAGCTCGGGCTCACGATGCTGCACCTCATGCCGCTGTTCGCGCAGCCCGAAGACGGCGACGATCGCGACGAGGCGGCGAACCGCCCCCGCGTCGACCCGAGCCTCGGCTCGATCGCACAGCTCACCGACCTCGCCGCAGACCTGCGTCTGTCCGGCATCGCTCTCGTGCTCGACGTGCCGCTGTCGCGCGGTGAGCGGGCCGCGACCGCGCCGTCCGCTTTCGCCGCGCTCGCCGACGACATCCTCTTTGTCGCCGAGCGAGGCGTCGGCGTGCTCCGGATCGACCCGACGCCGTTCGGCGACGACGCGGAAGCGGTGCTCCAGGGCCTTCACGCCGTCCTCGCGATCGCGGCGCCCGCGACCGCCCTGATGGCGGCTGCCGGGGAGCGCGGCGATCTCGCGGCGCTCGCCCCCGACGCATGCCTGCTCGCGGACGACCCTGTGCCCTCTGCGCTGACGTGGGAGGCACTCGCGACCCGTGACGCGCGTCTCCTGCAGCGCGGCCTCGATCACCGCCCCGCGCCACCCGACGGCACGGCCCGAGTCACGCACGTGCGATCCGCCGACGCCGTGCGGTGGACGTTCGCCGATACGGATGCCGCCGAGCTCGGCCTCGATCCCCACGCGCACCGCCGGTTCCTCAACGAGTTCTACACGGGCCGCTTCGACGGGAGCTTCGCGCGGGGCGTGCCGTTCCCCGCCGGCGACGACCTGACCGCAGCCAGCGCGGTCGCGGGCACGACGGCATCCCTCGCGGGCATCGAAGCCGAGGATCCGGCCGGCGAAGACCGTGTGATCCTCGCGCACGCGCTCGCCCTCTCGGCCGGCGGCGTGCCGATGCTCTGGCTGGGTGACGAGGTCGCCCAGCTCAACGATCCCACCTGCGCCGACGATCCCGAGCGTCGCGACGACAGCCGCTGGGTGCACCGCGGCAACCGTCCGCGCGACCGGTATTCCCAGCGCCACGACGAATCGACCGTCGCGGGGCGCGTCAACCGGCGCATGACGAAGCTCCTCTCCGTGCGGTCAGCGACGCCCGAGTTCGCAGGCGGCGCCCTCCTGCCGTTCCACACACCGCACGCGAGCGTCGTCGGATATCAGCGCCCCGGCGAGGAGACGGTCGTCCTCGTGCTCGCGAACGTCGGCGACCAGGAGGTCACGATCGATCCGCTCACCCTCTCGGGCTTCGAGCGCAGCGCACGCGACATCGTCCGCGACTCCGATGTCGACCTCGACGACGGGGTCCGCTTGGCGCCGCACGGGTTCACCTGGCTGCGCGTCACACCCGTGTAGCCGGCGGATTCGATGAGGCTGCGTCCGGCTCTCAGCGGCCGGTCGTGCCCGTATCCGGCGAATCGTTCCCCGTGCGGCGGCGCATCGTCACGACGACTGCTCCCGCCACGACCAGCACGATCGCGCCCGACACGATCGACCACACAGGACTTCCCGACGGATGCGGTTCGATGGGGCCGTCGGTATCGACATCCGCCTCAGGCGCGACCGGCGTCTCGGGCGTCGCAGCGGGGGGCGCCGACGCGACAGCGGCCATGACCGGCGAAACGGTGACGGCGACCGCGGCCACCGGCACGTGGACCGCGGCAGCCAGCAGGGCGCACACCTGCAGCGCGGCACGGCGCACGCGCGATCGGGAGAAGACTTCGAGGGGAACGCTCACAGCGACTCCCATCCTGGCAGAGCCGGATCGGTGCGCGCCCCGCGGCGGTGCGCGGACGGCTCAGCCGACGGCGACGCCGAAGACGAGACCGATGAGATAGGTCGCCGCCATCGTCGCCGACCCCATGACGACGTTTCGCAACACGGCGCGGGGCACGGGCGCACCGCCGAGCCGCGCGCTGATCCAGCCCGTGAGCGCCAGCCCGAGCACGACGGCGGCAGCAGTCAGGACGACGGGGTTCCCGATCGGCAGCAGGATCAGCAGGAACGGGATGAGCGCGCCGACGGTGAACGCGATGAACGACGAGAGCGCCGCGACCCACGGATTCGTCAGTTCCTCGGGGTCGATGCCGAGCTCCACCTCCGCGTGCGCGGCGAGCGCATCGTGCGCCGTGAGCTCCTCGGCGACCCTGGCGGCGAGCTCAGGCGAGAGCCCGCGCTCACGGTAGAAGCCCGCGAGCTCCGACAGCTCCGCCTCCGGCATCTCCCGGAGCTCGCGTCGCTCCTTCGCGAGCAGTGCGCGCTCCGTGTCCCGCTGCGTGCTCACCGACACGTACTCGCCGCCCGCCATCGAGAACGCGCCCGCGACGAGCGCCGCGATGCCGGCGGTCGCGATCGCGATCTTCCACATGGTCGTGCCGGCCGAGATGTCACCCGCCGA
>CALANM010000131.1 GCA_937926065.1 uncultured Microbacterium sp. | reverse complement strand
CGTTCTTGGCGAGCTCGAACGTGATGTCGGGGATGACGACACCCAGCGACAGCGTCTTGATGCGGATCTTCTCGTCGGCGTTCTCGCGCTTGGTGTCGAGGAACTTGAGGATGTCGGGGTGGTGCGCCGACAGGTAGACGGCGCCGGCGCCCTGACGCGCACCGAGCTGGTTGGCGTAGCTGAAGCTGTCTTCGAGCAGCTTCATGACGGGGATGATGCCGCTCGACTGGTTCTCGATCTGCTTGATCGGGGCGCCCGACTCGCGGATGTTCGACAGCAGCAGCGCCACGCCGCCACCGCGCTTCGACAGCTGCAGCGCGGAGTTGATGCCGCGGGCGATCGACTCCATGTTGTCTTCGATGCGCAGGAGGAAGCAGGACACCAGCTCGCCGCGCTGCGCCTTGCCCGTGTTGAGGAATGTGGGCGTGGCGGGCTGGAAGCGACCCGTGATGATCTCGTCGACGAGCTTCTCGGCGAGCTCCTGGTCGCCGTCGGCGAGGCCGAGGGCGGTCATGACGACGCGGTCTTCGAAGCGCTCGAGGTAGCGCTTGCCGTCGAACGTCTTGAGCGTGTAGCTCGTGTAGTACTTGAACGCGCCGAGGAACGTCTCGAAGCGGAACTTGTGCGCGTAGGCGCGGTCGTTGAGACGCTGGATGAACTCGAAGGGGTACTTCTCGAGCACCGCGGCCTCGTAGTACTCCTTCTCGACCAGGTAGTCGAGGCGCTCCTTCAGCGAGTGGAAGAACACCGTGTTCTGGTTGACGTGCTGAAGGAAGTACTCGCGAGCAGCCCGCTTGTCGGCGTCGAACTGGATCTTCCCGTCCGGCCCGTACAGGTTGAGCATCGCGTTGAGCGCGTGGTAATCGAGACCTTCGAACCGGGGGTCGGTCTTGAAGGTCGTCTCGGTCACTGCAGCTTCCACCATCGTTCCAATCCGTCGGTTACCCGATCGACGTCGTCCTGCGTGCCGAACAGTTCCAGCTTGTACAGGTGCGGCACGTGGCACTTGCGGCTGATGATGTCGCCGGCAAGGCAGAACGCCTCGCCGAAGTTGGTGTTTCCTGCGGAGATGACTCCGCGAAGCAGGCTTCGGTTGTGCTCGTCGTTGAGGAACCGGATGACCTGCTTGGGAACCGCGCCCTTCTCCTCGCCGCGCCCCTGACCTCCGCCGTAGGTCGGAGTGACGAGCACATACGGCTCGTCGACTGTGACGGCGGGGTCGGAGGCGTGGAGCGGGAGGCGGACGGCCGGCATCCCGAGCTTCTCGATGAATCGCGCCGTGTTGCCGGAGACGCTCGAGAAGTAGACGAGCAGCGGCGCGTGAGTTGCAGTCAGCATGTCAGCGCCGCTCCTTCGTCACGCCAGCCGGTTGGCCAGTTCGTCGATCTTGTCGGGACGGAAGCCCGACCAGTGGTCTTCGTCGGTCACGACGACCGGGGCCTGCAGGTAGCCGAGCGACTTGACGTGCTCGAGCGCAGCCGGGTCTTCGGACAGGTCGAGGACCTCGTACTCGATGCCCTTCGAATCGAGGGCCCGGTAGGTCGCGTTGCACTGAACGCAAGACGGCTTCGTGTAGACCGTGATCGCCATGGTGATCCGCTCTTCCTCTCTAAAAACTGTGTTGCCCTCGGCGGGGGACCGACCGGGAGTCCAATACTACATATGGGTGCCGACATTGGGTGGCACCACAAGGGATAGTAGTTACATCCGTGTGATTTTCCACCGCTCTCCCCTGATACAACACAGGTTGTCCACCGATTCATCCACAATCGGCGATTTGATTCTGAAGCTGGAAAAGGCCTGAAATCCGGGCCTTTCCGGCGTCGCCTCAGGATCTCTCCACAGGCTGGACGCTACGGCGGACTTCCGACATCCGAATTCCTGTGGAAACCGCTCTTCGGCGTGTCGCGGGCGTGTCGCGGGCGTGCCTCTCGACGCCCTGCGCGTGTCGCAAGCATCCTCCGGGGTCGGTAGCGTGGAGGGGTGAGCGCGTACCGTGACCTTCTGAAGACTCCGGGCGTCGCACGCATCATCACGGCGCAGCTCGTCGCGCGCTTCCCGAACGGCATGACGAGTCTCGCGATCCTGCTCCACATCGAGCAGATCACCGGCTCCTACGGCGCGGCCGGACTCGTGCTCGCCGCCGCCTCCATCGGTCAGGCGGTCGCCGGTCCCGTCACCAGCCGCTGGATGGGCGTGTGGGGCATGCGGCGCGTCCTCACCCTCACGACCGCCGTCTGCGCCGTCGCGCTGCTGGTGCTGACCCTGTCCGACCTCCCGATCTTCGGCTACATGGTCACCGGCCTCGTCGCCGGTCTGTCGACGCCGCCGGTGCAGTCCGCCGTCCGCACCATCTACCCCAAGATCGTGAACTCCCGCCAGCTGACTCCCCTGTTCTCGCTCGACGCGAGCCTGCAGGAGATCATCTGGATCCTGGCGCCCGTGCTCATCACGATCGTCGCCACCCAGGCGGGCACGGTGCCGGGCCTGCTCATGGTCGTCGTGATCCTCGTCGGCGGCGGCGCGTGGTTCATCCTCTCTCCCGAAGTCGGCCGCGTGCGCATCCCGCGCAGCCGCCGCGCCTTCGGCAAGGTGCTCGCCAAGCCCGTCGTGCTTCTCGCGACGGTGGTCGGCTTCCTCCTCATCGGCGCATGCGCGGCTGTCGAGGCGGGCGTCGTCGCCACCTTCGGCCACGGCGGACTCGAGGCCGGCCTGGTGCTGGCGGTCTTCTCGGTGGGCAGCCTCGTGGGCGGCCTGTCGTTCGGGCACATCCCGATCGGCCCGTGGGCGATGGCCCGTCGCCTGACGGTCGTCGCCATCGGCCTCTCGGTCACCGTGATCTCGCTCTCCTTCTGGTGGCTCAACGCGTCGCTGTTCGTCGCCGGCGTCGGCATCGCCCCCGCTCTGGCGGTCATGTTCGCGATGACGAGCGCCAGCGTGAAGTTCAGCGAGACCGCCGAGGCGTACGGCTGGATCGGCACCGGCCAGCTCATCGGCGCCGCCGCGGGCTCGGCGGTCGCCGGGTTCCTCATCGACGGCGTCGGCCCCGTCGGCGCCTACTGGGCGGCCGCGGCCTTCGCCATCGTGGGAGCGCTCGTCGCGATCCTCTGCGTCCGCGGCTTCCCCGACCTCCGCGGCCGCGACGCGAGCCCGATTCCCGACACGGCGCCCATCGAGACGATCACCTGATCGCGACTGCCAGCTGACGGCATCCGCCTGCCAGGGGCCGGATGCGTGGCGCGGCGACGACCCGGACCTCTTCTAGAGTGGCGGTCATGCCCGCACCCGTCACTCTGCCGCGTCAGTCGTGGGGCTCCCCCGATGCCGAGCGCCGTGCCCTGCTCATCCACGGACTCGGCTCCAGCGGCGCGCTCATGTGGCGGTTCGGCACGGCGCTCGCGGAAGCCGGCTGGCACGCCACCGCGGTCGATCTTCGCGGTCACGGCACCGCCCCGCGCGCGCTCGACTACTCGATCGCCGCATACGCCGCCGATGTGCAGAACGTCACGGCGCCGGGAAGAGACGGGTGGGACCTCGTGATCGGGCATTCGCTCGGCGGGGCCGCCGCCACGGTCGCAAGCGCCGCAGCACCGGGCTGGACGCGCCGGCTCGTGCTCGTCGATCCGGCGATCCACCTCGCCGGCGCCGACTTGACGCCCGTTCTCCAGAGCCAGCGGGCCGCCTTCGCAGACCCGTCGCCCGAGGCGGTGCGCGCTGAGCACCCCACCTGGCACGAGCACGACATCGAGCTGAAGTCGACAGCGACGCAGCAGATGAGCCCGTGGGCTGCCGACGAGACCGGGGTGCAGAACCGTCCGTGGGACGTCCGCGACGCGGCCGCACGCCTCACCGTTCCGACGCACATCATCGCGAGCGATCCCGCGGTCTACTCGATCTTCACGGGACCGGTGGTCGACGAGGTGCTTCGCAACCCCGTCGTCTCCATGTCGATCGTCGAGGGCTCCGGCCACTCGCCGCACCGCGACAGGCCCGAGGAAACGCTGCGGCAGCTCTTCGGCATCATCGACTGACGCGCCCCGTGCGGCCGGTCAGGAGATCCGGCGGAGGACGCTCAGCAGCGCGAGCGCGTAGGCGTCGGCCGGCTCCGGATGCTCGAACTGCCGCACTTCGCCATTGACCTGGATCTCGACGACGTGCGTGTCGTCGGCACGTCGGAGCGACCGGAACATGCCGCGCAGGAGCTCGCGCAGCTGGTCTTCGCGGGGCAGCCACAGTGCGTCCTCGAGCGCGACGGAGTCGAGCGCCCACTCGGTCGTGCCGTTGAACGCGAGGATCACGCCGGTCGGGTACCGCCGCGGCTCGATCGTCATCTCACTGACCGTGAACACGTCGGCCTCGAACTCGGGCTCGTCGAGCTGGAAGCGGTCGCCCGATGCCGGATGCCACACCAGCCCGGCGTCGCGCAGCGCGAGGGCCAGGTCGGTCGAGATCATGTCCCCATCCTGCCGCGCTCCGGACCGACGGGCTCCGGGTCGGAGCAGAATGGTGAGGTGACGTTCGATCCCGCCGCCCACCTGTCCGACGAACTGCTCGATCGCATCCGCGCACGTGCCGCCGCGATCGACGCCGACAATGCGTTCCCCGAGGAGGACCTCGCCGATCTGCGCGAGGCGGGCTACCTCGCGATCCTCGTCCCGTCCGAGCTCGGCGGTGCCGGTCTCGGCCTGGCCGAAGCCTCCGTGCTCCAGCAGCGCCTCGCGACCGCCGCCCCCGCGACCGCCCTCGCCATCAATATGCACCTCGTGTGGACGGGCGTCGCGAAGGTGCTCGCCGACCGCGGCATCGACTCGCTCCGCTTCGTGCAGGAGGGCGCGGTCGCCGGCGAGGTGTTCGCCTTCGGCATCAGCGAGGCCGGCAACGACCTCGTGCTCTTCGGCAGCGACACCGATGCCTCTCCCCTGCCCGACGGCGGCTACGCGTTCACGGGCACCAAGATCTTCACATCGCTTGCGCCCGTCTGGACGCAGCTCGGCCTCCACGGCCTCGACACGACAAGCGCCGACGCGCCTCAGATGGTCTACGCTTTCGTGCCGCGCACGGATGCCGTGGTCACGCGCGACGACTGGGACACGGTCGGCATGCGCGGCACACAGTCACGCACGACCGAGCTCCACGGCGCCGTCGCCCCCGCCGACCGTGTCGTGCGCCGACTCACTCCCGGCCCCCAGCCCGATCCGCTCGTGTTCGGCATCTTCAGCGTGTTCGAGATCCTGCTGGCATCGGTCTACACGGGCATCGCACGGCGAGCGCTCGACCTGGCCGTCGAGACGGCGAAGAAGCGCACGTCGAAGCGCTCAGGCAAGACCTACAGCCAGGATCCCGACATCCGCTGGCGTATCGCCGACATGGCGCTCACCTACGACGGGATGCTGCCGCAGCTGGCCTCGGTCGCCCGCGATGTCGACGACGTCGTCGACCATGGCCCGCTGTGGTTCGCGAAGCTGAGCGGTCTGAAGCACCGCGCGGTCGTGGCAGCCAAGCAGATCGTCGACGACGCGATGCTGGTGGCGGGCGGCTCGTCGTACTTCACCCGCAGCGAGCTGAGCCGCCTTTACCGCGACGTGCTGGCGGGGATGTTCCATCCCTCCGACCCCGAGTCGGCCCACAGCACGGTGGCCACAGCCTGGCTCGGGCCGCTCGAGTCCTGATCGCGGCGGCGCTCAGCGTCCTTCGAAGTCGTAGGCCTTCAACAGCTCCTTGACGGCCTGCTCACGCTGGTCGCCGCCGTGCTCGAACATGTGCGCGACGTGCGTGCGCAGGTGGTTCTCGATGAGGAGCTTGTCGAGCGATGCCAGGGCCTTCTGGATGGCACGGGACTGGCCGATGATGTCCATGCAGTAGTCCTCGTTCTCGATCATCTTCGCGAGGCCGCGCAGCTGCCCCTCCAGGATGCGAGTGCGGTGGAGGGCGCGCTTCTGGATGTCGTCGATCACGAGGTCAGACTACGCCGCGCGCGCAGGGTGCAGGCGGGCGGCGTTCTGCCGCGCGACTGACGGGCGTGACAACATAGCGGCATGGCCCCGACACCGACGCAGCTGTTGAGCCCCGCCGACCAGGAGCGCCGTCGCGGCCTGCGGGTCATGAAGGGCGTGGCCCTCGGGGCGCTGATCTTCATGGCGGTGCTGTTCGTCGTGGCGTTCGCGCTGCAGGAGCGCTACCCGTGGCTCGCGTATGTGCGTGCGGCCGCGGAGGGCGGCATGGTCGGAGCCCTCGCCGACTGGTTCGCGGTGACGGCGCTGTTCCGGCATCCGCTCGGCATCCCCATCCCGCACACGGCGATCATCCCGCGCCGCAAAGACGAGATCGGGCGCACCCTGGGCGAGTTCGTCGAGACCAACTTCCTCGACGGCGACGTCGTGCGCGCCAAGCTCGAGTCGACCGGCATCGCGGCGAAGGCCGGTGAGTGGCTGCGGGTGCCCGAGCACGCCGAGCGCGTGGCGGCCGAAGGAGCCGCGGTGGCGACCGGCATCCTGCGCGCCCTGAGCGACGACGAGGTCCAGGACCTCATCGGAGACCTCGCCCGCGAGCACCTGCTGCGGCCCGAGTGGGGTCCGACGGTGGGTGAATGGCTCGAGCGCGTGATCGCCGCCGATGCGCACCGCGGGGCCGTCGATCTGGGTGTCGACAGTCTCGCGACGTGGCTCGAGTCGGGACGCGACGCCTTCAACGGACTCGTCTCACGCCGGCTTCCCTCGTGGGTGCCGTCGGTGGCGATGCGGCTGATCGACGACACCGTCTACCACGAGGCCGTGAAGTTCGTGCGGGCCATGCAGTCCGACGGCGACCACCCCGCGCGCCGCGCGATCGACGGCTACCTGACGCGCCTGGCGGGCAACCTGCAGCACGACCCCGAGACGATCGGGCGGCTCGAGGATGCCAAGAGCGCCGTATTCGACAGTCCGCGCGTGCGCGAGCTCGCCGCCGAGGCGTGGAACACGGCGAAGGCGGGCCTGCTGCGCTCCCTCGACGACCCCGCGAGCCCCTTGCGCCGCCGTGCGACCGAGGCGCTCGTCGAGGTGGGGTCGCGCCTCGCCGCCGACCCGGCGCTGCAGAAGCGGGTGGATGACCGCATCACGGATGCCGCTGTGTTCCTCGTCGACCGGTATCGCCACGACATCGCGTCGATCATCACCGACACGGTGGAGAAGTGGGACGCGGCCGAGACGACCGAGAAGATCGAGCTCATGGTGGGCCGCGACCTCCAGTACATCCGCCTCAACGGCACGATCGTGGGCGCCCTCGCGGGACTCGTGATCTTCGCGATCGCGCACGCCTTCCTCGGCTGAACCCGGTCATCTCCGGCCCCGACGTCCGGCGGGCGCGTCTGCGGCGATTCACCAGAGCGACCGTTTCGCGCCGGGAGTAGCCTGAGTCCGTGGCAGAGGCGGAAGAGCTCTTGTTCACCTACGGCACGCTTCAGTTCGCCGAGGTGCAGCTCGACACGTTCGGCCGGATCGTGGCGGGCGAGCACGATGCGCTCCCCGGATACCGGATCGAGTACGCCGAGATCGAAGATCGCCGCGTGGTGGAGGTGTCGGGGCTGTCGATGCACCCCGTGCTCCGCCGCACGGGCAGCCCGATCGACAAGGTCATGGGCAAGGTGCTCCACCTCACGAGCGATGAGCTCGACGCCGCCGACGAGTACGAAGTCTCCTTGTACCGTCGCATCTCGGTGCCGCTTGCGAGCGGCCGAACAGCATGGGTGTACGTAGGCGATGACTGAACCGATCTCACTTCCCGACGACCCTCGCTGGCCCCGTGCCGGCGGCTGGCCGGAATGGACCGGCCGCGAGGATGCCGTGCTGCTCGGCGCCCCGGCCTCCAAGACGTCGCTGTCACCGTCGGGGGCCCACGCGACCCCCGCCGCGGTGCGCGAGGCGCTGCGACGGTTCAGTCCGACGCTGGTGGGTCCGCCGCCGCTCGACCTCAACGACGTGCTCAACATCGCCGACGCGGGCGACGTCGACGACCCCGACGGCCCCGACGGCGAGCAGCGCCTTCGACAGCGCGTCGGGGAGCTTCACCGCGCGGGACTCGTGATCGCCCTCGGCGGCGACAACTCGATCACCTACGCGACGGCCCAGGGCGCTCGCGCGACGGGCCTCATCACGATCGACGCGCACTTCGACCTGCGCGACGGCGAGTCCAACGGCTCGCCGGTGCGGCGGCTCATCGACGACGGCTTCGATCCGCGGCGGATCGTGCAGCTCGGCATCGCCGACTTCGCCAACTCGGCAGAGTACGCCCGGCGCGCCGCCGACTACGGCATCACCGTCATCACCCTCGACCAGCTCAGCCGCCGCGGCATGGACGACGTCGTTGCCGAGGCGCTCGAGATCGCCGGCGTCGGTCACCGCATCCACCTCGACATCGACGTCGACGTGTGCGACCGCTCCGTGGCCCCGGGCTGCCCCGCGTCGCTTCCCGGCGGGCTGGCGGCGTGGGAGCTCCGCGCGCTCGTGCGCTCGCTCGCGGTCGACCCTCGCGTGCGCTCCGCCGACATCGTCGAGGTGGATGCCACAGCCGACGCGCCCGACGGCCGCACCGTGCGCCTCGCGGCGCTGTGCGTGCTTGAGCTGCTGACCGGCCTCGCCGGGCGTCCCGCCGCCGC
>CALANM010000130.1 GCA_937926065.1 uncultured Microbacterium sp. | reverse complement strand
GCTGAAGTCGCGTGCGGCGAGCCCGGCTCAGCCCTTGACTGACCCGGCGGTGAGTCCGCCCACGATGTAGCGCTGCAGACCGAAGAACAGCGCAAGCACCGGGATGGCGGCGAGGATCGTGCCGGCGGCGAAAAGCCCCCAGTTGCTCGACAGCTGATTCGACACCCACTGGAACATGCCCACGGCGAGGGTCCAGTTCTCCTCCGAGACGAGCACGATCTTGGAGATGATGTAGTCGCCGAACGAGGCGATGAACGCGAGCAGGCCCACGACGGCGAGGATCGGCGTCACGAGCGGCATGATGATGGTCCAGAAGATCTGCGCGTGCGTGGCGCCGTCGATCTTCGCCGACTCGTCGAGCTCCTTGGGGATCGTGTTGAAGAACCCATACATGAGGAACGTGTTGACGCCCAGCGCGCCCCCCAGGTACACGCAGATGAGCGCGATCTTGGAGTTGAGGCCGAGGGCGGGGAACACGTCGCCGAGGGCGAGCAGCATCAGGAAGATCGCGACGAACGCCAGCGCCTGCGGGAACATCTGGATGATGAGCAGCGCCGTCAGGCCGCCGCGGCGGCCGCGGAACCGGAAGCGCGAGAACGCGTAGGCCGCCGCCGCCCCCATGAGCACGGCGCCGACAGCGGCCGCGATGCCCACCTGCAGGGTGTTGCCGTACCAGGTCCAGTAGCGGGTGTCGGACAGGGCCGCGTAGTTGCCGAGGTCGAACACCGAGAACAGCGAGTTGCTGGCCGCCAGGTTGCCGCCCGGGTTGAATGACGCCGACAGCACGTATACGAGCGGGAACAGCGCGTAGAAGAGGATCCCGAGCGCCACGAGGTACTTCCAGCCGACGTCGAGCAGCCACCGGCGGCGGACCGCCCCGCGGCGGCTCGCGTCGAGCGAGACGGCGCCCCGGGCCTGGCGCGCCGTGACGCCCGTGTCGTCCTGGTCGGTGCGGACGGTGTCGTTCGGAGCGGACATCACTGGTACTCCTCGAGCTTCTTGGTCTGGCGGAACGCCAGGGCGGAGATGATGCCGACCACGATGAACACGAGGATCGACAGGGCGCTGGCGAGGCCGTAGTCCGCCTTGCCGCCCGAGACGCCGGAGATGTCCCAGATCGCGGAGATCAGGATGTCGGTGGCGCCCAGTGCGTACGGCGCGCCGGGGATCGCCGGCCCGCCGTTGTTGAACATGTAGATGATCGTGAAGTTGTTGAAGCTGAACGCGAACGACGAGATCAGCAGGGGAGCGGTGGCCACCAGCACGAGCGGCAGGATGATCGAGCGGAGCTGGCGGACCCTTCCCGCGCCGTCGATCGAGGCCGCCTCGAGTGCATCCGAAGGCAGCGCCTGGATCGCGCCGGTGCACACGAGGAAGTAATACGGGTAGGTCAGCCAGACGTTGACGAACAGCACCGCCATGCGGGCCAGCCAGGGGTCGCCGAGCCAGTCGATGTTGGCGCCGCCGAAGAAGAACTCGTTGATGACGCCGAACTCCGCGTTGAACATGCCGCGGAAGAGCAGGGCCGACATGAACGCGGGGAACGCGTACGGGAGGATGAACAGGGTCCGCAGGACCTTTCGGCCCTTGACTCGCTCGTCGTTGAAGATGATCGCGAAGACGAGGCCCATAGCGAACGGGATGACCACCGAGAGCACCGCCCATACGAACGTCCAGGCGGTCACCATCGCGAGCGGCTGCACCATCGCCGGGTCGGTGAACAGGCGGGCGAAGTTGGCGAATCCGACGTTCACCGTCCAGCCGGTCGGGAGGCTCGTGCCGTCGTCGGCGACGAAGTTGCCCGTGTCGCTCGCGCGATACACGGTGCCGTTGACCGTGTCGGTGATCGTCTGGGCCTCGGCATCCCATTCCAGCGTCGAGCGATAGATCGAGCCCGAGCTGCCGTCGTTGGTGCGCACAGAGCCCGCATTGGGGTCGTCGGAGACCGGCACGCGCAGGGCGATGACCTCCTGCTGCAGGTCCTGGTCGCTGATGATCGAGTTGCGCGGGACGACCGTCCAGCCGGGAACCTCGGAGGGCGCACCCGCCCCGGCGGCGGGGCCGACCGTCTCGAGCGGCGACTCGGCCGTGCCGGCCTTGATCTGGCCCTCCTCGACGATCGCGAAGCCGAGCGCGCCGTCGCGCTCGACCACCGCGAGCGGAAAGGTCGGCGAGCCCTCCACGCGGCGCTCGCCCTGACTGAGGGCGGCCTGAACGGCCTGCTCCTGAGAGCCCACGTGGCCGGCGCCGTAGTTGGTGAAGGCGATGTAGGCGGTGTACCCGAAGATGAACACCTGGAAGATCAAGAGGAACGCGAGCCCCGGCAGCAGGTACTTGAGAGGCAGCGCGCGCTTGGTGAAGTAGACGATGTCGGCGGCCACGAGCAGCACGATCGCGGCCGTCGCGATGATCCATGCCTCGGCCTGGACCGCGGCGACGATGCCCATGACTCCGAAGGCGTTGACGATCGCCATGATGACGAGCTTCACGAGGAAGCCCCAGCCGACGCCTTCCCAGCGGCGGCCGTGGGGCTCATCCGAGCGGCGCGTACGCGACGGAGGGCGGGCTCCTGGGGGAGCCGCAGGCTCAGCGACGGTGCCCTGCGTGACCGACATGTGCATCTCCTTCAGTGAAGACGGGTGAGTCCGGGGCGGACGACGACGCATCCGCCCCAGACCGTCAGCCGTCGATCAGCCGATCAGCGCCTCGAGGTCGCTGACCATCTTGTCCCACGTCTTGGCCGGGTCGGCGCCCTTGATGACCTGCACCTGGGCGGCGTTCCACAGGTCCCACACCGAGCCCATCTCGGGGATGTTCGGCATCGGGACGCCGTTGGCCGACGAGGCGACGAAGCCGGCGATCACCGGGTCGCTCGACACCTCTGTCGCCAGGTCGTTCCAGGCAGGGATGCGCGGGTCGGCCTCGTACAGCGCCTTCTGGGCGTCGTACGTGGCGAGGTACTTCGTGAGGAACTCCTGCGCGACGAGCGCGTTCTTGCTCTGCGAGCTCACGTAGAAGCCCTGCACGCCCACGAACGGAGCAGCGGTCTCGCCGCCGGCCGAGGGGATCGGGTTGACCTTCACCGGCACGTCCTTGGCCGTCAGCGCCTCGATGGCCCACGGACCCTGGATCGTGTAGGCGGCCTTGCCGTCGGCGAACAGCTCGTTGTTGGTGTCGTAGTCGATCGTGGTCGAGATGTAGCCCTCGCCCTTCTCGCCGTTGGCGCCGAGCCACTCGGCGAAGGCCGTGCCGGCGTCGCCGCCCATGCCGACGTCGGTCGTGTAGCCGTCGGCCGTGCTCTCGAAGACGGGAGCGCCGAACGACGTCTGGAAGCCGTACATCGTGTAGGCGTCGCCGGTCTGGCCGGCCGTGTTGATGACGACGGGGCGCTCGGCGCCGGACTCCTCGCCGGCCGCGATCATGTCGTCCCACGTGGCCGGGGCGTCCTCGCCGACGAGGTCGGTGTTCTGGATGAGCGCGATCGTCTCAAGCGAGTACGGCAGCGCGTAGAGCTGGCCGTCGTACGTGAAGGCGTCGAGCGACACCGGCGCGAAGCTGCTCGCCGCGTCGGTGAGGTCCACGGGCGCGACCACGCCCGCCTGCACGAGGCCGCCCAGCCAGTCGTGGGCGCCGATCGTGATGTCGGGGCCTTCGCCGGTGGGCACCTGGTTGGTGAAGTCGGTGCGGATGTCCTCGAAGTTCTTCTGGACGAGCTCGATCTCGCCGCCCGTCTCCTCTTCGAAGGTCGCCGCGGCCGCCTCGATGGCCGGCTTGCGGTTCTCGTCGGTCCAGATCGTCAGCGTGATGCCGCTGGCATCGATGGGCGCCTCTTCGGTCTCCGAGGGCGCCGGAGTGTCGCCGGTGCCGCCGGCGCACCCGGCCAGCAGCAGGCTCGTCGCCGCGAACGCAGCAACGCCGATAGCCATCTTGCGCATGGATTGTCCTTCCGGAAAGGTGGTCGATCCGGCGCGGGCCTCGGGAGAGGTCGCGCCATTACGACCGTTTGTGGTGGATGTCGCGGCCGGTGGCCGTGACGCATGTGTCTCTCAGTGCGGATTCGCGGATGGGTCCGCAGGAGCGCGGTCGGTCATCGACCACCCCCCTCGGCTGTGCGCCGGCTGCGGATGACGGCGACGTCACCCGCGTTCAGCACCAGCATGCCTCGCGCTTCCTCCTGTGTCAGCAGGTCGAAGCCCGAAGTCGGCAGCGAAACGGCATCCGTTCCGTGGTTGATGGCGACGAGGTACTCGGCCTCGTCGGAGACCCGGCGGATCGCTTCGACCCCGGCCGGGAGGCCGGCCGGAGCGAGGCCGGCGTCGTCGTAGACCGCGTCGAGGAGGGCGGCCAGCCCCGCGGCGTCGGGACGCGTGCTCACGTACCAGGCGACGCCCTGGCCGTGCACGTTGCGGGTGATGGCGGCGCGCCCGGAGGCGGGGCCGTCGGTGTAGGCGCCGCGCACCTCGGCGCGGGTGACCACGAGGTCCTCCTGCCACGTCTCGACGGGGAACGTCGCCCCGCCGAATTCGATCTCGGCGACATGCCCTTCGCGGAGCGGCAGGTGCTCCTCGACGCGCACGCCGAGCGACGGCTCCAGCGGGGCGCCGAATCCTCCCGCGTGAACGGCGTCGTTCTCGTCGACGACGGCCGAGAAGTACGACACCACGAGTGTGCCGCCCTCCTCCACGTAGCGGTTGAGGTTCTCGGCGTCCGTCGTGCTCAGCATGTACTGCGCGGGGGCGATGACCAGCCGGTAGCGAGACAGGTCGTGGCTCGGCAGGGCGAAATCGACCGTGATGCCGTCGCGCCACAGCTTCTCGTAGTAGGCGCGGATGCGCTCGTCGTGGCTGAGGTCCTGCGACGGGCGCCACTCGAGGTCCTGCGCCCAGAACGACTCGAAGTCCCAGAGGATCGCGACGTCTGCCTCGACACGCGAGCCGCGCACCTCTCCGAGTCTCCCGAGCTTGCTGCCGAGGTCGACGACCTCTCGCCACACGCGCGACGTCGTGCCGGCGTGGGGGAGCATCGCGGAGTGGAACTTCTCGGCGCCCGAGCGCGAGGCCCGCCACTGGAAGAAGAGGATGCCGTCGGCGCCGCGGCCGAAGTGCGACAGCGAGTTGCGCGCCATCTCGCCCGGCCGCTTGGCCACGTTGCGCGGCTGCCAGTTGACGGCCGAGGTCGAGTGCTCCATCAGGATCCACGGGTTGCCGCCTGCGACCGAGCGCGTGAGGTCGGCGGCGATCGCGAGCCCGATCTCGCCCTCTTCATCGGCGGCCCACAGGTAGTGGTCGTCGGAGACGATGTCGACCTCGTGCGCCCACGCCCAGAGGTCGCTGCCGTGGTGCTGATTGGCCATGAAGTTGGTCGTCACGGGGCGGTCGCTGTGGGCGCGGATCGCGTCCCGCTCGGCGATGAAGCACTGACGCAGCTGATGGTCGGTGAATCGAGCGAAGTCGAGGCGCTGGGCAGGGTTGATGACAGACGGGGCAGTGGCGGGGGCGCCGATGTGGTCCCATTCGCCGTAGTGCTGGCCCCAGAAGGCCGTGCCCCACGCCGCGTTCAGCGCGTCGAGGGCGCCGTAGCGGTCCTGCAGCCACCGGCGCCACTCGCGCACGGAGTGCTCCGAGTAGTCCTCGCCGACGGGCACGCCGTATTCGTTGTGCACGTGCCAGAGGACGACGGCCGGGTGCTGCCCGTACCGACGGGCGAGCTCGGTCGCGATGCGCACGGAGGCCTCGCGGTAGGCGGGCGCCGAGTGCGACGCCATTCCGCGGGCGCCGAACCCGAGGGGCACGCCGTCACGCGTCACGGCGCGGGCGTCGGGGTGGTTCGCGAAGAACCAGGCGGGCGGCGAGGCGGTGGGTGTGCCCAGATCCACGGCGATGCCATTGCGGTGGAGCAGCTCGATGACGTCGTCGAGCCAGCCGAAGTCGAACTCGCCCTCGCGCACCTCGAGCAGGCCCCACGAGAAGATGCCGACGCTGACGAGGTTGACCCCCGCCTCGCGCATGAGCGCCACGTCCTCGTCCCAGACCTCGCGGGGCCATTGCTCCGGGGTGTAGTCGCCGCCGTAGGCGATGCCGGAGAGGGTGGGCCACGTGCGCAGTCGCGGCCGGGAGGTGGGGCTCATCGGTTCGGGTCCTCGTCGTCCTTCACTGGCGGCGGGTTGGGCCTGTGACCGGTCCCAGCCGTGGCACCGAGTGTAGAGGCGGCGAGCGTCAGGAACTGCCGTTCGTTACGAAACTGTGACCGGTCCCAGCAACACGTGTCCGGCGTGCGCAGTGCCGACCGGCCGACGCGGTAAAGTCACGAGGATGGCATCAGCAGGTCACCCTCGGAAGCCGACGATCCGCGATGTCGCGGCCGTCGCCGGCGTCTCGCACGGCACCGTGTCGCGCGTCATCAACGGCGGCCACTGGGTGTCGCCCGAGGCCCGCGCCGCCGTCGAGCGCGCCATCGTCGAGACCGGCTACACCGCCAACCACGCCGCGCGCATGCTCGCGACCGGCCGCGCCAACTCGCTCGCGTTCCTGCTGACCGAGCCCCAGCACCTGCTCTTCTCCGACCCGACCTTCGCGCTCCTGCTGCGCGGCGCCACCGAAGCGCTCGCCGAGCGCTCCATGACCCTCGTGCTGCTGATCGCCGACACGACGCAGGAACAGGCCAACGTCGAGCGCTATGTGCGCGCCGGCCATGTCGACGGCGTCCTGCTCGTCTCGTCGCACGAGTCCGACTCGCTGCTCGCCTCGCTCGTCGCCGCCGGCGTCCCCACGGTCTGCACCGGCATCCCCCTCGGCGATGCGGCATCCGTGCCCAACGTCTCGGTCGACGAGGCCGGGTCGGCGCGCCTCATGACGCGCTACCTGCTCGACAAGGGCCATCGCCGCATCGCGCTCATCACCGGCCCCAACGACACTCCCGGCGGCCGGTTCCGCCTCGTCGGCTTCCGCGAGGAGATGGGCGACCTGTTCGACCCCGACCTCGTGGAGCAGGGGAGCTACGAGCAGGCCACCGGCGACGCCGCCATGACGCGACTGCTCGAGCGGGCCCCCGACATCGACGCCGTCTTCGCGGCATCCGACGTCATGGCCGTCGGCGCGATCGCGGCGCTGCGCCGCGCGGGCAGACGCGTTCCCGACGACATCGCCGTCGCAGGCTTCGACGACTCCGGCCTCGCGGAGATCCACGACCCGCCTCTGACGACCGTGCGCCAGCCGTGGGCCGAGATCTCGAGCACCATGGTCGACATGGTGCTCGACGTCATCGCCGGCAGGCCCCGCGAGGCGGTCGTGCTGCCCACGACCCTCGTCATCCGCGAGACAGCCTGAGCCCGGTCGTCACACGCGAGTCGGCACGCATCCGGCTGACTAGAATTCTCGGGTGAGCAACGGCCGTTCCTTCTACATCACGACCCCCATCTACTACCCGAGCGATCTTCCGCACATCGGGCACGGGTACACCACGGTGGCCGTCGACACCCTCGCGCGGTGGCACCGTCAGGCGGGCGACGACACCTGGATGCTGACGGGCACCGACGAGCACGGCCAGAAGATGCTCCGGGCCGCCGCCGCCAATGGGGTCACGCCCCAGGAGTGGGTCGACAAGCTGGTGCAGGAGTCGTGGTTCCCGCTCCTGAAGACGCTCGACGTCGCCAACGACGACTTCATCCGCACGACTCAGCCGCGCCACGAAGAGCGCGTGCAGCAGTTCGTGCAGGCCCTCTACGACCGCGGCTACATCTACGCGGGCGAGTACGAAGCGCTCTACTGCGTGGGCTGCGAGGAGTTCAAGCCCGAGTCGGAGATCGTCGACGGCACCGGCGCGTTCGAGGGCCTCAAGGTGTGCGCCATCCACTCGAAGCCGCTCGAGCTGCTGCAGGAGAAGAACTACTTCTTCAAGCTCAGCGAGTTCCAGGACCGCCTGCTCGAGCTCTACAAGACCGCGCCCGACTTCGTGCGTCCCGAGTCGGCGCGCAACGAGGTCGTCTCGTTCGTCAAGAGCGGCCTGAAGGACCTGTCGATCTCGCGGTCGGCGTTCGACTGGGGCATCCGCGTGCCGTGGGACGAGTCGCACGTCATCTATGTCTGGGTCGATGCGCTGCTCAACTACGCGACGGCGGTCGGCTTCGGGACCGACCCCGAGCAGTTCGCCCGCCGCTGGCCCGCCTACCACGTCGTCGGCAAGGACATCCTGCGGTTCCACGCCGTCATCTGGCCGGCCATGCTCATGGCCGCGGGCCTCGATGTGCCGCGCGGCGTGTTCGCGCACGGCTGGCTGCTGGTGGGCGGCGAGAAGATGTCGAAGTCGAAGCTCACGGGCATCGCCCCGACCGAGATCACCGACGTCTTCGGCTCCGACGCGTATCGGTTCTACTTCCTGTCGGCGATCGCCTTCGGCCAGGACGGCTCGTTCTCGTGGGAGGACCTCTCCGCCCGGTACCAGGCCGAGCTCGCCAACGGCTTCGGAAACCTCGCCTCGCGCACGACGGCGATGATCGAGCGCTACTTCGAGGGCATGGTCCCGCCGCCGTCGGGCTACAGCGAGCGCGACCTCGCCGTGCAGCAGACGGTGGCCGCAGCCGCCGCCGCGGCCGACGAGGCGATGGAGCGATTCCGTCCCGACGAGGCGATCTCGGCGATCTGGACGATCGTCGACGACCTCAACGGGTACATCACCGAGAACGAGCCGTGGGCGCTCGCGAAGGACGAGGCGCAGCGCGATCGCCTCGGCACCGTGCTGTACACGGCCGCCGAGGGCCTTCGGGCCCTCGCCGTGCTCCTCTCGCCGATCATGCCGACGGCCACCGAGAAGCTGTGGATCGCGCTGGGCGCCGCAGAGTCGCTCGGCCGCCTGCACGATCAGCCGCTGCGCGACGCCGGCGCGTGGGGCAGCCTGCGACCCGGCACGAGCGTCAACGGCCTGGCCCCGCTGTTCCCCCGCGTCGAACAGGCATGAGCGACTCGACAGGCACGGGCGACCCGTCGGGCTACATCCGCGAGCGTCACAACGACGGCTCGCGCGATGTGCGCTGGCCGGGCTTGCCCGAGCCGCTCGCGGTTCCGGTGTACGACAACCACACGCACCTGGAGATCTCCGACGGAGATGAGCCCCGCTCTCTTGAGCAGCAGCTGGAGCTCGCCGCGTCGGTCGGCGTGATCGGCGTCGTCCAGGCCGGCGGTGACATCGAGTCGAGCCGCTGGTCGGCCGAGGCCGCGGCATCCCACCCCCGTGTGCTCGCCGCCGTCGCCATCCATCCCAATGAGGCGCCCGCGTATGCCGAGCGGGGCATGCTCGCCGAGGCCATCGCCGTGATCGACGAGCTCGCCGCGCAGCCCCGCGTGCGCGCGGTCGGCGAGACCGGCCTCGACTTCTTCCGCACCGGGGAAGACGGGCTCGCGGCGCAGCACGAGAGCTTCGAGGCGCACATCGCGCTGGCCAAGAAGCACGGGATCGCGATGCAGATCCACGACCGCGACGCGCACGACGCCGTGCTCGAGACGCTCGCCCGCGTGGGGGCGCCCGAGCGCACGGTGTTCCACTGCTTCTCGGGCGACGCCGACATGGCTCGCGTCGCGGCAGAGCGCGGCTACTGGCTGAGCTTCGCGGGAAATGTGACCTTCAAGAACGCCCAGAACCTCCGTGACGCCCTCGCCGTGACGCCGCGCGAGCGGATCCTCGTCGAGACCGACGCCCCGTTCCTCACGCCGACTCCGCACCGCGGGCGCCCCAACGCGCCGTACCTCATTCCCGTGACCCTGCGCTTCATGGCGGCAGAGCTCGGGATCGAGGTCGACGAGCTGAGCGCGCAGATCGCGAGCAACACGCTCGAGGTCTACGGCGAGTTCTGAGCCTTGGCGGACTGCGGCTCGACTCGTCGGTCAGCGGGTGGTCGATCCGCCGTGGAGCTCCCACGGCAGGTCCACCACGCCGGGCCCGTCGCCGATGCCCAGCGTCGAGAGGCTGTCGAACATGACCTCGGCAGCCAGCTCCGGGTGCACGCACACGCGGGTGATGCCCAGACGGGCGTTGGCCTCGCAGTCGGTCGTGCACAGGGCCACGAGCTGCACGTCGCGCGGGACGACGAGCGACGTCGCTTCGAGCTGCAGATAGATCTCCGGGCCTTCCTCGCAGAAGGCGAAGACGGCGTCGGCTCCGCGGTCGAGCAGCTCGTGCACGCGGCGCGCGAGGCTGCGGCGGCCCGCGTCGACGCGCGCGACGATGGGCGTGCGTCCGCGCACGGTCGTCCAGGCGAGGTAGGCGCTCTCGCCGAGCTGGTCGCGGGGCACTTCGCTCTCGTCGACGAGCAGGCCGATACGCTGAGCCCCTGTCGCCTCGAGGTGGGCGAGGGCCGAGCGGACAGCGGCGTTGTAGCCGGTGCGGATGCTGAGACCAGGGGTGTCGGCGATGTACAGGTCGCTTGCCACGACGGGGATGCCGCGGGAAGCGGCTTCACGCAGCAGCGCGCGGTCGTCGGCCGGGTCGGGAAAGTACAGCACGTCGATCTGGGCGGCGGGCAGCAGGTCGGGTCTGGAGTCGGGCAGGACGGTGACCGTGAACCCGTGGGCGGCTGACGACTGCACGAGCGCGTTGAGCTGGCGGGTGCGCTGGAGCGCGCGCCGGCCGTCTTCGGAGGTGCTGTCGCCCATGACGAACCCGACCGACATGGTGCGCCCGCCGCGCAGCGCCGCCGCGTGCTTGTTGGGGCGATAGCCGAGCTCGGCGGCGATCGCCTTGATGCGCTCCCGCGTCTCGGGTCTGAGGCTTCCGCGGTCGTTGAGCGCCTGGCTGATCGCGGCTGTCGAGACGCCCGCGCGCAGGGCGATGTCCTTGAGGGTGACGCCTCTCGCGGCGGGTGATGATGCCGTGCCCTCCGCGACCGGCTCCGCCTGCGTCGCGGCGCCGCGACGCGCCTCGATCGTCATGACGGGTCTTTCCGGCCGGGTTCAGGGAGCACCGTCGCGACGGCGTCGGCCCACTCGGTGCCGTGACCGCTCGAAGCGAGGCTGTGACCGCGCGCGATGAGTCCGTGGAGCAGCACTCCGCTGAAGTGGCGGAGCGCGGCCTCCGTCTCGGCGCTCGCGCCGCGCGCGAGCTCGCTCTCGAGCACTCCGCGCACGTGCTCGCGCAGTGCGACGACCGCCGGCGACACCTCGTGCACACGGTGAGCGGCGGCGTGGCGGGCGGCGGCTGCCTGCACGATCTCGCGCGCGTGGCTGATGACCTCGTTCTCGTCGATGGGGGACTGCACGCGGATGGTCTCGAGGTCGAGCAGCTCGACGCCGGGCAGCGCCCGTACGCCGGGGTCGACGTTGCGCGGCATCCCGAGGTCGATGATCACCTGGGGGGTGCCGGCGCCCGACCGCGCGGCGGCGTGCTCGTCGGCGGCGAGGGCGTATTCGTCGGTGGTCGTCGTGCATGTGACGACGACGTCGGCGGCGGCTGCCTCGGCGGCGTAGTCGGCGGCCTCTACCGTCGTGAGGTGCTCGCGATGCGCGAAGCGGCGACGGCCGGAGCGCGAGTGCACACGGATGTCGCGCGCGCCGACGTCGCGCAGCGCGGCCAGTGAGGCGGCGGCGTAGCGCCCGGTGCCCACGAGCAGCACACGGGCATCCGCCCAGTCATCGATGCGAGAGCCGGCGAGCTCGACGGCGAGGCGCACGAGGGAGCGTCCGGATTCGCCCAGGCGCGTGCTGTTTCGCACGGCGCGCGAGGCCTCGGTGGCCCGCTGGAAGAGCTGCTCGAGGGGTGTCGTCGTGAGGCCGTCTCGGCGGGCGGCGTCGAGGGCGCGGCGCACCTGGCCCGCGATCTCGTCTTCGCCGACGGCCACCGAGTCGAGGCCGGCCGCGACCGAGAACAGGTGCTGGGCGACGCGGTTGCCCTGCGCGAAGTCGACCGTGTCGCGCACGGTGCGGAACGGGAGGTCTGCCATGCCGGATAGCTGTTCCATCGCGGCATCCATCGCGGGGACGGGGGAGGCGTCGGCGAGATCGAAGTACGCCTCGAAGCGGTTGCAGGTCGAGAGGACCACCGCGCCCCGGATGCCGTCGTGCGCCTCTTTGAGGCGGGATGCCACCTCTTCGCCCATGCCGGCCAGGCGCTCGAGCGAGCCGAGTGGCGTGGTGCGCTGATGCGCGGTGAGGCAGACGAGCACGTGCGGGCTCCCTTCGGATCTCGGGTTAGTATAACGATTAACTCGATCGAGGAGCACATCATCCGCGCTTCAGACGCCGCCCTGTCCCGTCATCCGCTCGTCGCCCACAGCACCGCCTCGTCGCGGCTCGTGCGCGCGCTCCGAGGCGACCGCCCTGAGGTCACGCCGGTGTGGTTCATGCGGCAGGCCGGGCGCTCGCTGCCCGAGTACCGTGCGCTGCGCAGCCGGGGAACGATGATCGAGGCGTGCCTCGACCCCGCCCTCGCCAGCGAGATCACGATGCAGCCGGTGCGCCGGCACGGGGTGGACGCCGCGATCTTCTTCAGCGACATCGTCATTCCGCTCGCCCTCATCGGGCTGGAGGTCGAGATCGTGGCGGGTCGCGGTCCGGTGTTCTCGCATCCGCTGCGCACCGCCGCCGACGTCGCCGCGGCGGTCGAGATCGACCCGGCGCTCGTGCGCGAGCGCGGGGAGGCCGTCGTCGATGCCATCGGCCGCACGACCGCCATGCTCGCCGAGGAGTCGGAGGCACGCGGCGAGCCGCTGCCG
>CALANM010000129.1 GCA_937926065.1 uncultured Microbacterium sp. | reverse complement strand
GACCGCGGCCGCGCTGACTACATGGGCATGCTGGGCACGGTCATGAACGCCCTCGCCCTCCAGGACTTCCTCGAGCAGGCCGGGGCGGCTACGCGCGTGCAGTCCGCCATCTCGATGACTCAGGTCGCCGAGCCCTACATTCCCCGTCGCGCCGAGCGGCACATGGAGAAGGGCCGCATCGTGATCTTCGGTGCCGGCGCGGGACTTCCGTACTTCTCGACCGACACGGTCGCGGCGCAGCGTGCTCTTGAGATCGGCGCCGACGAGGTCCTCGTCGCCAAGAACGGCGTCGATGGCGTGTACACCGCCGATCCGCGAGTCGACCCCTCGGCAGTCAAGCTTGATCGGCTGACCTACAACGACGCCCTCCAGCGCGGACTCAAGGTCGTCGACTCGACCGCCTTCAGCCTCTGCATGGACAACAGGATCGATATGCGCGTGTTCGGCATGGAGCCCGCCGGCAACGTCACGAGCGCGCTGCTGGGGGAGTCCATCGGCACGCTGGTCACCGTCTGATGCGCCGACACCGCCCACTAGACTCGTCATCAAGCAACAACGAATGGAGTGACCGTGATCGCTGAGACGCTGGCAGACGCGACCGCACGCATGGACCGCGCCGTCGAAGCGGCGAAGGAGGACTTCGCCACCGTCCGCACGGGGCGCGCGAACCCGCAGCTGTTCCAGAAGATCCTGGTCGACTACTACGGCTCTCCGACGCCGCTCGCGCAGCTGGCCTCGCTCAACAACCCCGAGGCGCGCACGCTGGTCGTCACCCCCTACGACAAGTCCGCCTTGCGTGCCATCGAGCAGGCCATTCGCGACACGCCGAACCTCGGCGCCAACCCGACCAACGACGGCAACATCGTGCGCGTCACGATGCCGGAGCTGACCGCTGAGCGCCGCAAGGAGTACGTCAAGCTCGTCCGCTCCAAGGGCGAGGACGCGAAGGTTCAGATCCGGGGTCTCCGCCGCAAGGCGAAGGATGAGCTTGACGCGCTCAAGAGCGAGGTCGGCGAAGACGACCTTGCACGTGCCGAGAAGGAGCTCGACGCCATCACGCGCGCGCACGTCGACGAGATCGATGAGGCCCTCAAGCGCAAAGAGGCCGAGCTTCTCGAGGTCTGAGGCTTCTATGACCGATCCTTCGCAGGATGCCGGCGCGGGGGAGACGTCTCGCACCCGCCTCGGGGCGCGCCGCGGCGCCGAACCTGATCTGTCCTCACTGCATTCGCATGTGAAGGCGGCACGGTCGGAGTTCGAGCAGCAGATCGAGCGTGCGCGCGCGGACTTCGAGCAGGTGAACGAGCGGATCAACGAGCGCACGGGCCGCAATCTCCTTCTCGCGATACTCATCGGCCTGGCCATCGGGGCCGCCGTGCTCGGGTCGCTGCTGTTCGTGAAGTCGCTCTTCCTGATCTTCGCGATCCCGGTATGCCTCCTCGGCGTGTTCGAGTTCGGGCGCGCGCTGCAGGTCGCGGGCCGACGCGTCGACATCTGGCCGCAGCTCGCGATGGCTGCCGTCATCATGGTCGCGGGCTACCTCGAGGGGCATTGGACCCACTGGGTAGCGACCTTCGCGGCGGTCGCGTTCCTCATCGTGTGGCGAATGGTCGCCCAGATGGCCGCACGTGACGGCCGGCTCTACGGCGACGTCCTGTCGGATGTGCTCGTCGCAGGATTCGTGCCGCTCTATGTCGCCTTCCTCGCGAGCCTCACGCTTGTGCTTCTCCGACAGGAGGACGGCCAGTTCTGGCTGCTCGGCATGATCGTCGTGGTGGTCGCCGCGGACACAGGCGCGTATGCCGCGGGCCTGGCTTTCGGCCGCCATCCCATGGCGCCGCGCATCAGCCCGAAGAAGACGTGGGAGGGCTTCGCGGGTGCGGCCACGGCGGCGGTGCTCGCCGCCGTGCTGTACGGCCTGTTCGTGCTGCACATCCCGATTTGGGCGAGCGTCATCGTGGGCCTCGTCATCCTCGCTTCCGCCACCGTCGGAGATCTCGGAGAGTCTATGATCAAGCGCGACCTCGGCATCAAGGACATGAGCTCGTGGCTGCCTGGTCATGGCGGCGTGCTCGATCGCCTCGACTCGATCCTGCCGTCGGCCGCCGTGGCGCTGGCGTTGTACTTCGTGCTGTCCCCGCTGGCGGCGGCATGAGCGCGGTCGAGCGCGGCGCACTGCCGTTCCCCCTCGTGACCGGCCGTGAGCGCGGATACGACCCGGAGCAGGTCGACGCCTTCCTCGCGCGTGCCCGCGCCTCGTTCGAGGCTGACGGCGCCGACGTGCTCACGGCAGCGGACGTGCGCAGGAGTGCATTCCCCCTCGTCAGACGCGGTTACCGCATCGACGCGGTGGACGCCGCGATGGGGAGGATCGAAGACGCCTTCGCCGCTCGGGAGCGCGAGCGGGCACTCTCGCAGGCAGGCGCGCGCGCCTGGGTCGGCTCCTCACGCAAGCTGGCGCAGGAGGTGCTCGATCGGCTTTCTCGGCCCCAAGGGGAGCGCTTCCGCCGCGTCGGGCGCTTGCACTATGGCTACCGCATCGAAGAGGTCGATATCGTCGCCGATCGCATTGCGCACTACCTCGAGACCGGCGAGCGGCTCACGGTCGAGCAGGTGCGCACCGTCGCATTCCGGATGCAGCGCGGCGGTTACGACGAGGCCCAGGTCGACGCGGTGCTGGACGCCGTCATCGAGGTCATGCTCGCCGTCGGCTGACCCTGCAGCGCATCTCCGGCCGAGGCTTCGTGGCATCCGCCGGTCCAGCCGGGTAGAATCGCTGTCACTGTGACTTCTGAAGGCGAGCTGGTCCCCACGACGCGGAGGTCGCTCGCGGCGCGTTCGGCGGCCGCGGCGAGCCCCTCGCGGAGCTCTTCGGAGCCCGACCGATGGTCGCGTCGTCGACGCGTCACGTCGGTGTTCGCGGCCTTCGCGGCTGCGGCCTTCGTCGGCGCCTACGTGCTGCCGCTTACGGCGACGGCACCTCGCGCCGAGGCGGCAGAACTCGACCCGGTGTCGCTGTACGCGAGCTCGATCGCCGATGCGCAGGCCTTCATCGCCGCGTCTGCGGAGGACGACGGCCTGGGACGGGACGGCATGAACTACACCGTCTACGTCAAGCCGAAGCCGAAGCCGACGCCCACGCCCACGGCAGAGGGCTCCGCCTCGTCGTCGGCGTCGCGCTCTACAGGCTGGCGCCCTCCGTTCGTCTCTCCTGACCCGGGGAGCGCGCAGGCGATCGCCTACGAGATGGTCCTGGCACGTGGCTGGGGAGACGACCAGTTCGCCTGCCTTGTCGCCCTGTGGAAGAAGGAGTCGGGCTGGCGTGTCAACGCCTATAACAAGTCGAGCGGCGCGTACGGCATCCCGCAGGCGCTGCCCGGCCGCAAGATGGCCAGCGCCGGATCGGACTGGGAGACGAACCCCGCGACCCAGATCACGTGGGGCCTCGGCTACATCAAGGGTCGCTACGGAACCCCCTGCGGAGCGTGGGACCACTCGCAGCGTCGGGGCTGGTACTGATCCGATGCCGCGTTCGCACCGTCGCCGACGCGACGGCGATGACCGGCGCGAGGACTCGCTGCAGCGGCTCATCGCCGGCTGGAAGCGCACCGAGACTCGCCGCGGCGTCGATTGGATCGTGCAGCCCGTCTCCGCGGCGCAGGCGGTGAAGACGTACACATGCCCCGGCTGCGGGCGCGGCCTGTCACCCGGGACCGCGCACGTCGTCGTCTGGCGCGCAGACGGCGTTCTCGGCGACGCGGCTGACCTGGCCGCACGCCGTCATTGGCACAACGCATGCTGGAGGATCGGCTGATGGAGATCAGGGGCCCGGTGCTGCTTCCCGCGCAGCGCGAAGACATCGAACTGTCGACGATCGACGGGCTCACGCTCGTCGGCGAGCTCGCGACCCCCGAGTCGCGCTCTCCCGTGGCCACCCTCGTGACGCTTCATCCTCTCCCCACCGCCGGGGGATTCATGGACTCGCACATCCTGCGGAAGGCAGCCGGCCGCCTTCCCGCGCTGGCCGATCTCGCCGTGCTTCGCTTCAACACCCGAGGCACGACTTCCCCCCGTGGAACCAGCCAGGGCGCCTTCGATGGCGGCGCGGCTGAAGCGTTCGACGTCGCCGCGGCGATGGACTTCGTGCAGGAGCGGAATCTTCCGCGGCCGTGGCTGCTGGGCTGGTCCTTCGGCACCGAGCTGGCGCTCAAGTACGGACGCGACCATGACATCGAGGGCATCATCCTCCTGTCGCCGCCCTTGCACCGCGCGACGGCCGAGGACGTCGCGGCGTGGGCGGGGGACCCGCGCAAGGTGATCGTCGTGGTGCCCGAGTTCGACGACTACCTGCGCCCCGACGAGGCCCGCGAGCGATTCGCCTCGATCCCTCACGCGACGCTCGTGCCCGTCGAGGGTGGGAAGCATCTCTGGGTGGGGGAGAACCAGACCCGTCGAGTGCTGACGGAGATCGTCGCGGCGGTCAACCCCGACGCCCTTCCGCTGCCCGTCGAGTGGGACGCCTAGCGTCAGAGCTCGTTCTGCCGCGGGATGACGACCTGCCGGTAGATGATCAGGATGCTTGCCGCGACCGGGATCGCGACGAGGGCGCCGAGGAGCTGGCCGAGGGAGGCGCCGGCGAGAGCGGCGATGACGACCACGGCACCAGGAACCGAGACAGCGCGGTTCATGATTCGCGGCGAGAGCAGATAGGCCTCGACCTGCATGTAGACGACGTACCAGATCAGAGCGATGAGAGCCGTGAGCGGCGACCCCAGACCGGGGATGAGGCAGGTCAGCACGATGATGATCGAGCCTGTCAGCGTTCCCACGAGAGGGATGAGCGAGAAGAAGAACGCGACGACGGCGAGGACGGCAGGGAACGGCGCGTTGATGATCGTGAGGAAGATCGCGCTGAGGACGCCGTTGACGATGCCGAGCGTCGCCTGCCCCATGACGTAATAGCCGACGGATGCCGTGATCTGCTCGGACAGGTCGATGAACCGGGCTCGCTTCGAGGCGGGCACGAGCTGGTAGACGGCGGCCTTGAGCGACGGTGTCGACGACGTGAAGTAGATCGTGAGGATGAGGACGATGATCGCGCCCGTCGTGCCCGCGATGATGGCTGCGCCGAGCGCGACGAGGCTCTCGCCGACGACCGTGCCGAGGTTGCCGATGTCCACTGAGGCGTACCAGTCGGCGAGCCAGTCGAAGACCTGGTCGACGTTGAGGAGCGGGAACGTGTCGTGCAGCCAGGTCTTGGCGGCGTCGACCGGGTCCCACTCCTGATTCACCGCCCGGGTGACGAGCTTCTGGATCTCGGTGATGAGCTGCGAGATCTGGCGGACGATGATGGGGACGACCATCAGCATGATTCCGGCGAACACCGCGAGGACGCCGGCGAACGTCGTCAGGAGCGCTGCCCACCGGGGCAGCCCGCGTCGTTCCACCCACGACACGAGCGGATCCAGTCCGAGCGCGAGGAAGAGCGCGGTGCCCACGTAGAGGAGCACGGTCGAGAGGGTCTGAAAGCTCGCGATGAGCATGATGCCGACGCCCACGCCGAGGGTGGCCACGAGGGCGGTGCGAAAAGGATGCTGGATCTTCACGGAGAGGCTCTCTGGTCTTCGGTTGACGAACACATTACGCACGCCCGGGGGCGTTCGACGTCGCGCCACCCCCTCCCGGGCGACATTCAGGTCGTTTCGCTAGGCTGGAACGTCGAGTGTGCGCCCCAGCAGCTCAAAGCGCTGCCCGAGGCGCGGGGAAGGTGACGATTCGTGCGATTTGTCTGGGCGGTGGCGGCGTTCGTGCTCGCCACGGTCATGATCGGTGCCGGCATCGCGCAGCGCACCGTGCTGCTGGGCCCCAAGACGTACACGCAGGCGCTCGAGGTCGAGGAGTCGGCTCCGTACGTGCTCATCGACGGCAGCGTGCTGCAGAGCCATTCGGGTTCGCAGACCTTGCGCGCCCAGGGCTCGGGCGAGATCTTCGCCGCCTACGGCCGCACTGACGATCTCCGGGCATGGCTCTCCCGCGCGGACTACGTCGAGGTCACCGCGTCCGGCGGCGAGATCGCGTCGAGACTCGTTCCGGCATCCCCGGCCCCGTCCGATGACGCCGATTCCGCTGCCGAGGGAGAGCCGCTGGTGCCCGCCGGGTCGGATCTCTGGATCGACGAGTTCCAGCAGGAGGACGTGCTCATCACCCCCCTTAAGCTGCCGGCCGACATGAGCGTCGTCGTCGCGTCCGACGGCGTGGCCGCTGCGCCGACCGACATCTCGATCACGTGGCCGACGGGCGTCACGACGCCATGGGCCGGCCCGCTCATTCTCGGCGGCGGCATCATGCTCGCGATCGGCATCGTGCTGTACATCCTCGGCGTCCGACACGCGCGTCGCTCGCGCGGGCCCCGGCGCAAAGGCATCCCCATGGCCCATACTGAGCCGATCGATCTGAGTGAGACGCAGGAGGGCAAGGGCGTCATCAGCTCATCGCCCTCGCGGCGCCAGCTGTCGTCCGGCCGTCGCGGCTTCGTCGTCCTGCCGGCGCTGGCGGTCACGGTGGCGCTGGCGACCGGCTGCTCCGCCGACGCATGGCCGCAGCTCGCACCGTCGCCGACCCCGACGCCGACTGAGACGATCATCGTGCCGGAGGGCCAGGACGACCCGCCGGCCGTGACGGAGCCTCAGGCGGAGCGCATCCTCGGACGCATATCAGAACAGGTCGCGAAGGCTGACGAGAAGAACAGCCCCAAGATCGCGTCGACGCGCCTCGACGGCGCGGCCCTCGCGGCCCGCACGACCAACTACAAGCTGCGCAAGAAGCTCGATGACGTCGAGCCTCTTCCCGAGATCCCCACGCAGGCGCTCAAGATCCTCCTGCCCGAAGCGTTCGAGGGCTGGCCGCGCACGTTCTTCGCCGTCGTCGAAGACCCCGACACCTCGGTCGCGACGATCATGAGCGTGACGCAGCAGGACGCCTGGTCGCCCTACAAGCTCTCTTACACCGCGAACCTCGTCGCCGATGCAACGCTCAATGTGGCGCCGCCCTACCTGGGCGCCCTGCTCGTGCAGCCCGACAACCGCTTCCTCCTGATCCCGCCGCAGGACCTCGCGGCGGCCTATGCGGATGTGCTCGACGAGGGAGAGAAGAGCGAGTACGCGCCCCTCTTCGACGAAGAGACCGACAGCTTCCGGGCGCTGGTGGCCGAGAACCGCGCCCAGCGGGTCGAGCAGTTCAACAAGACGGGCGAGAAGACCGGCAAGATCGCGTTCACGGCCGCCGCCGGCTCCGAGCCGCCGGTCGCCATGGCGACCCTTGACAGCGGCGCCATCGTCGCCGTCACCGTCTATGAGCACGACTCCGTGACTCCGACCAACGAGGACGCCGTCATCAAAGTCGACGGGAAGCCCGGCAACCCGGTGGTCCGCACTCTCACCGGCGTGAGCCAGTCGTCCACCGGCTTCACGACGACGTATTCGGACCAGCTGTTCTTCTTCGTGCCGGCGCAGAGCTCGACCGAGCGCATTCGATTCCTCGGGTACTCATCCGACATCCTGTCAGCCAAGGTGGTGAAGAAGAAGAAGTGACCGATCCCATGCCCGGTGCCGTCCTGCGCGGTGCCGTAGATCTCTCCTCTCTCCGTTCGCGTCCGGCCGCTCCTCCGGCCGGCGACACGACCGGGGCCACGGCCACGGACGGCGGTGCCGCCACTCCACTGATCTTCGACGCCACCGACGGCACGTTCGCCCAGGTCCTGGAGATGTCGCGCACCGTTCCCGTCGTGGTCGACCTGTGGGCGGAATGGTGCGGCCCGTGCAAGCAGCTGAGCCCTGTGCTCGAGAAGGTCGTGACCGAACTGGCCGGCCGTGTCGTGCTCGCCAAAGTCGACGTCGATGCCAACCCGCAGCTGTCGCAGGCGTTCCGCGCGCAGTCCATCCCGATGGTCGTCGCTCTCATCGCCGGCCAGCCGGTGCCCCTGTTCACGGGCGCGGTTCCCGAGCAGCAGGTGCGTGAGGTGTTCGGTCAGCTGCTGCAGCTCGCCGCCCAGCACGGCGTGACCGGCACAGTTCCGGTCGACGGCGAGGCTGCACAGGAGGACCCTGAACAGCCTTCGCTGCCGCCGCTTCACCAAGAGGCGTTCGAGGCGATCGAGGCCGGGGACTACGCGCGTGCCATCGCGGCGTACGAGAAGGCGCTCGCGGAGAACCCCCGCGATGAGGACGCGCGTGCCGGCCTGGGGCAGGTGCGTCTGCTCTCCCGCGTGCAGGGCCTCGATCTTCAGGAGGCACGCGCGGCAGCCGCCGCCGCGCCGAAGGATGTCGCGGCGCAGCTCGCGGTCGCTGATCTCGACCTGGCCGGCGGTCACGTCGAGGACGCGTTCGGACGTCTGCTCGACCTGTTCGCAGAGCTTCCCGCCGACCAGCGCCCACCCGTCCGCGAACGGCTGCTCGAGCTGTTCGGGCTCGTCGGCGACGCGGACGCGCGTGTCGTCCGCGCCCGCAGCCGGCTCGCCAGCCTGCTCTTCTGACCTCGGTCCGTCGATCAGGCGCGGTGTGCGAACCAGAGCACGCCGAGGGGAGGAAGCACCATGCTGACATCTCCGCCGCCATCGGTGTGCACGGCGCCGAGATTGCCGACTCCCGAGCCCCCGTACTCGTGTGCGTCGGAGTTCAGGACCTCGACCCACTCGCCGCGCTCCGGCATCGTGATCGTGTAGTCGTAGATCGGTGCGCCGGAGAAGTTCGCGATCACGGCGACCGTGTTGCCGTGATGGTCGCGGCGCGCGAAGGCGATGACGTTCGGGTTCCACGTCGGCGCACCCAGCCGGGCGAATGCGGAGGCGTCACTGTCACGTGACCAGAGCGGTGCGTGAGCGCGGTAGACGCCGTTGAGCGCGCCTACGAAGTCGCGGAGCTGGCGGTGCGCCGGCTGGTCGAGGATCCACCAGTCGAGCTGGCGGGACTCCGACCATTCCGACATCTGCCCGAACTCCTGACCCATGAACAGCAGCTGCTTGCCCGGGTGGCCCCACATGTAGGCGAGGTAGGCACGCATATTGGCGAGCTTCTGCCAGTGGTCGCCGGGCATCCGCGTGAACAGCGTTCCTTTTCCGTGCACGACCTCGTCGTGGCTGATGGGCAGCACGAAGTTCTCGGTGAACGCGTAGACGAACGAGAACGACAGCTCACCCTCGTGGTGCGACCGGTACATGGGGTCGCGCTTCATGTACACGAGTGAGTCGTTCATCCAGCCCATGTTCCACTTGAAGCCGAACCCGAGCCCGCCCTGATCGGTGGGCGCGGTGACGCCCGGAAAGCTCGTCGACTCCTCGGCGATCATCGCGATGCCGGGGTAGCGCTTGTAGGCGGTGGCGTTGACCTCCTGCAGGAAGCGGATGGCCTCGAGGTTCTCGCGCCCGCCGTGGATGTTGGGCTCCCATTCGCCGGCCTCACGCGAATAGTCGAGGTAGAGCATCGACGCAACGGCATCCACGCGGAGCCCGTCGACGTGGAACTCCTCGAACCAGTACAGCGCGTTGGCCACGAGGAAGTTGCGCACCTCGTTGCGGCCGTAGTCGAAGATGAGCGTTCCCCAGTCCTTGTGCTCGCCACGCCTCGGGTCGGGGTGCTCGTAGAGGGGCTGACCGTCGAATCGCGCGAGGGCGAAGGCGTCTTTGGGAAAGTGACCGGGGACCCAGTCCATGATGACCCCGATGCCGGCCTGGTGCAGGCGGTCGATGAGATAGCGGAGGTCATCAGGGGTGCCGAATCGGCTGGTGGGGGCGTAGTAGCCGCTGACCTGGTAGCCCCAGGAGCCCCCGAACGGGTGCTCTGCGAGGGGCAGGAACTCCACGTGGGTGAAGCCCAGGGAGGTCACGTGCTCGATGATCGGGTCCGCCGCCTCGCGGTAGCCGAGCCCGTCGCGCCAGGAGCCGAGGTGGAGCTCGTAGGTCGACATGGCCTGGTCGAGCGGGGTCTGCGAAGCGCGCTGTCGCAGCCACGCGTCGTCGTTCCACGTGTACGTGCTCTCGGTCACGACGGAGGCGGTGGCCGGCGGAACCTCCGACCACCGGGCCATCGGGTCGGCTTTGAGGATCCACGCTCCGTCGGCGGTGAGGATCTCGTACTTGTACACGGCGCCGGCTCCGAGGCCGGGAACGAAGATCTCCCAGACACCGCTTGAGCCGAGAGAGCGCATCGCGTGGGACTGTCCGTCCCAGTCATTGAAGGACCCGACGACCCGGACGGCGCGCGCATTGGGCGCCCACACGGCGAAGGACACACCGGACACGCCCGTGAAGTGCCGTACCTGCGCGCCGAGCACCCGCCAGAGCTCCTCATGTCGTCCTTCGCGGATGAGGTGAAGATCCATCTCGCCGAGCGTCGGGAGGTGCCGGTAGGGGTCATCGGCGCGGTGCTCGGGCCCGTTGTCGTATGTCGCCAGGAGCTCGTACGCCGCCGGAGGCTCCTCGGTCGTTCCCTCCCACACGCCGCCATGGACGTGGCTCAGCTCGATACGCCGCCCGTCGGAGGCGAGCGCTGTGACGGCGGCAGCCATAGGCCGGCGCGCCCGGATGACCCACACGTCGCCTTCGCGATGGAGCCCGAGCACATCGTGGGGCGCGTGGTACGACCCGGTGGCGACGGCGTCGAGGACCGAGAGGGAGGGTGATGTCATCGCTTGCCCTTCACGTGCAGGATGTGCACCGGCTCGTGGAAGGCGTCCAGGCGCACGAAGTTGTCCTGGTTCCACGTCCATTGGGAGCCGGTGATGAGGTCCGTGACGTCGTAGTCGTCGCCGCGGGGGATGCCGAAGACGGCGCTGTCGATGTGCACCATGGTCTGACGGGCCGAGTGGGGGTCGACGTTGGCCACGACGATGATCGTGTCGTCGACGCCATCGGTCGAAAGGGCCCCCGGGATGTGCTTGGAGTAGACGAGGATCGCGTCGTCGTCGCTCCAGTGCAGGGAGAGTCCGCGCAGCTGTCGTAGGGCGGGGTGCGCGCGGCGGATCTCGTTGAGCCGTGTGAGATAGGGCGCGAGCGAATCACCGGCGGCTTCGGCGGCGGCCCAGTCACGGAACTTGTACTCGTACTTCTCGTTGTCGATGTTCTCCTCGGAGCCCGGTCGGGCGACATTCTCGAAGAGCTCGTACCCGGCGTACACGCCGTAGCTCGCGCCGCCCGTCGCGGCGATCGCCGCGCGGATCTTGTATGCGGGCCGGCCCCCGTACTGCAGGTATTCGGTGAGGATGTCGGGAGTGTTGACGAAGAGGTTGGGGCGCATGAAGTCGGCGGTATCGTCAGAGATCCACCGGAGGAACTCCTCCAGCTCGGGCTTGGTGTTGCGCCACGTGAAGTAGGAGTAGCTCTGCTGGAAGCCGCTGTAGGCAAGGGCCTGCAGGGGCGACGGGCGCGTGAAGGCCTCGGCCAGGAAGACGACGTCGGGGTCCTCAGCGTTGACGGTGGCGATGAGCCACTCCCAGAACTGCAGGGGCTTGGTGTGCGGGTTGTCGACGCGGAAGATCTTGACGCCTTGCGCGATCCAGTGGCGGACGATGCGCAGGACCTCGGCACGGATGCCCTCGGGGTCGTTGTCGAAGTTGATCGGGTAGATGTCCTGATACTTCTTCGGCGGGTTCTCGGCGTAGGCGATCGAACCGTCCGGGAGCGTCGTGAACCACTCGGGATGCTGCGTCACCCAGGGGTGATCAGGCGCTGCCTGCAACGCCAGGTCGAGCGCGACTTCGAGCCCCTCGGCCTGTGCGGCACGCACGAACGCGCGGAAGTCGGCGAGCGTTCCGAGATCGGGGTGGACGGCGTCGTGGCCGCCGGCGGCGGAGCCGATCGCCCACGGCGAGCCGGGGTCGCCCGGTCCGGCCTCGAGGGTGTTGTTGGGCCCCTTCCGGTTGATCGTTCCGATCGGATGGATGGGCGGCAGGTAAACGACGTCGAATCCCATCGCGGCCACCGCCGGGAGCCGGTTCTTCGCCGTGCGGAAGCTCCCGCTCTTCACTGTGCCGTCCTTCAGGCGCCTGGCGCCCTCCGAGCGAGGGAAGAACTCGTACCACGCCCCCACACCCGCGCGTTCGCGCTCTACGAGGAGGTGCATCTCAGGGCCCGCCGTCAGCAGCGACTGGAGCGGGCGCGCGGCGAAGGCCTCGGCGATGCTCGCATCGCGCACGATCGTGAGGCTCGCGGCGTCGTCGACCGCCGTATCGCGCAGGCGCTCGGCCGCCTCGGTCAGCATGCGACGTTCGGCCGTCGGGCGCCCGCGCTCTGCCGCGGCCCGGTCGAAGAGCAGCGCGCCCATCTCGCGCATGAGGGGTGCGTCGACGCCGGCTTCGATCTTCAGATCGGCGGCGTGCTGCCAGGTCGCGAAATCGTCGCCGAAGGCCTCGAAACGGAACCGCCACATCCCCTGCTCGAGCGGCGAGAGGAGCACCCGCCAGCGGTCGAATCCGTCGCGAAGATCGGTGAGTCGATGCAGCGATTCCTCCCCGGAGGGGGAGGTCAGGCGCACGTGCACTCCGATGAGGTCGTGCCCTTCCCGGAAGGCCGTCACCTGGAACGACACCGCCTCGCCGACGAAGGCCGACGCGGGGAAACGCCCGCCGGGCACGCTGGGGCGCGCGTCACTCATCGGGATGCGCCCGTTGACGGTATCGGGCTCGGCCTGCCACGGCATCGCTGGACGAGCCGGGATCTGCGCAGTGCTGCGAATGGAACCGGTGGTGTGCGTCTTGGAGGCCACGTGTCGAACCTACCGCCATGGCGTGCAGGCGGGTACCGGTCGAGACCGGGACTGCGTCACTCGATGCGGAACAGCCGCATGGCGGTGTCGGGAAGGTGCACGACGTCGCCGGGATGCAGCGCGTTCTCGTCCAGCGAAGGGCGTTCCTCGACGCTCGACCACAGTGAGACGTACCGTGACACGCCCTCGATGCGCGGCAGGGTCACGTCGACGGGGCGCTCGTTGCCGTGAACGATCAGGAGGATGCGGTTGGGGCTCTCGATCTCGGGCGTCGAGCGTGCGTCGTACTGCAGCGTGCGGTGATCTGGGTTGGTCCATCTCTCCACGGACATCGTCTCGCCGTGCTCGTCGTACCAGTCGATGACCGACGCGCTCGGGACGGTCTCGACCTCGTGGGCGAAGCGCGACGGCCGTAGGGCCGGATTCTCTCGACGCAGCTGCAGCAGCCGGCGCACGTGGGCGGCGAGGTCCTCCTGCCAGGGCGCGTGCTCCCACGAAAGCCACGTCAGCGGCGAATCGTGGCAGTAGGCGTTGTTGTTGCCGCGCTGCGTGCGAGCGAACTCGTCACCCGCGGTCAGCATGGGCACGCCGGCTGACAGCAGCAAGGTGCCGAGCAGGTTGCGCATTGCCTTGCGTCGTCGGGAGAGGATCGATTCGTCGTCGGTGGATCCCTCGGCGCCGTGATTGAATGAGCGATTCATGTCGGCGCCGTCACGATTGTGCTCGCCGTTGCCCATGTTGTGCTTGACGTCGTACGAGACGAGGTCGCGCAGTGTGAAGCCATCGTGCGCCGTCACGAAGTTGATGCCGGCGAGCGGGCCCCGATCGGTCGAGAACGTGTTCGACGATCCAGCGAGGCGCGTCGCGAACCCGCCGATGCCGACGGGAGCCGTGCCGGCGCGCCGCGCATAGTCGACATCGCTGAGCCAGAAGTTTCGCACCCGATCGCGATAGCGGTCGTTCCACTCGGACCAGCCGGCGCCGAAGTTGCCCGTCTGCCATCCGCCCATCCCCACGTCCCACGGCTCGGCGATCATCTTGACCCCCGCCAGGTCGGGGTGGGTCGTGATCGCTTTCAGGAGCGGGTGGTCGGGTGAGTACGAATGGTCGGCGCCGCGGCCGAGAGTCGTGGCGAGGTCGAAGCGGAAGCCGTCGACGCCGACGTCGTTCGCCCAGTAGCGGAGGGAGTCGATCACGAGCCGCGCGACGGCACCGATGGCGGTGTTGACCGAGTTCCCGCATCCAGTGACATCGATGTAGGCGCCATCGCCGTGCTGGCGGTAGTACGAGCGGTTGTCGATGCCCCGGAGGCTCGTGCGCGGGCCGCCGATCTCGCCTTCCGCGGTGTGGTTGTAGACGACGTCGAGGATGACTTCGATGCCGGCAGCGTGGAGGTCGCGGACCATCGTCTTGAATTCACGCAGCACCGCGCCCGGGCCCTCGGCGCGACTCGCGGCGGTCGCGTAGTCGGCGTGGGGCGTGAAGAAGTTGAGTGTGTTGTAGCCCCAGTAGTTGGTCAGGCCGTGCTGGAGGAGTCGAGGCTCGCTCTCGAAGGCGTGTATGGGGAGCAGCTCGACGGCTGTCACGCCCAGCGAGCGGAGATGCTCGACCATGACGGGATGGGCGAGCCCGGCATAGGTGCCGTGCAGAGCGGGCGGGATGCCGGGATGCCGCTTGGTGAGGCCCTTCACGTGCGCTTCGTAGATCACGGTCTTGTCGAGGGATGTGCGTGGCTTCTCGATGCCGCCCCAGTCGAACGATGTGTCGACGACGACCGAGCGCCAGTCTGTGTAGCCACCGGAGACGAGACCCTTGGAGTACGGCTCGATGAGCAGAGTCTGCGGGTTGAAGGTGTGACCGGGGCCGTGCGGCCCGTCGACCCGGATCGCGTAGCGGGCGCCGGCCGCGAGGCGAGGGGTGGTGACCTCCCACACGGCGTGCTCGTCACGTTGGAGGGGGAGGGAGTCGACCATCCAGTCGAGATCGATCTCGTCGAACAGCACGAGCTCGATGCTCGTCGCGTTGGCCGACCACACTCGCAGGGTGCCGCCGTCCGGACCCAGGGTCACCCCGAGCCGGTCGAGCCCGGCGGAGAGAAGGGGAGCTTCGTCGTCGGCCGGCGTTCGGGACATGCGATCTACAGTAGTAACGCCGGAGGCCCGAGAACGACGGCGGGAGGAGCGCGATGCCGGTGTACCTCGATCACGCCGCCACGACGCCGTTGCGCGCCGAGGCGCGAGAGGCGTGGCTGGTGGCGACCCAGATCGTGGGCAATGCCTCGTCGGTCCACGCCGCGGGTCAAGAAGCGCGCCGTGTGCTGGAGGAGTCCCGCGAGGCGGTCGCCGCCGCGCTCGGATGCGACCCCATCGAGGTCGTCTTCACGTCGGGCGGCACGGAGTCGATCAACCTCGCCCTCAAGGGCCTGTGGTGGTCGCGCTCCGTGGATGCCGAGGCGATCGTGCTGCCCGACGGCGAGCACCACGCGACGATGGATGCCGTCGAGTGGCTGCGAACGTCGCAGAGCGCCGTCATCCGCCACGTGCCGCTCACGGCGACCGGTGCCGTGAGCGTCGACGCGTTCGCCGCAGCACTGGAAGGCGCCGCGCTGGCGACGGCACTCGTCGCCAACAACGAGGTCGGCACGCTCTCGGATGCCGATGCGCTGGCGGCCGCCGCGCGGGCGGCGGGGGTCCCGCTTCACCTCGATGCGGTGGGCGCGGTCGGAGCGATCCCCGTTGACTTCTCCGAATGGCGTGGCGCTCACAAGGGCGCGGGCGGCCTGGTGGCACTGAGCCTCTCGGGCCACAAGATCGGTGCGCCGATCGGCACGGGCGCGCTCGTCGTGTCCCGGCACGCGGTGCTGTCTCCGCTGCTGCACGGCGGCGGTCAGCAGCGCGGTCTCCGGTCTGGCACGCAGGACGTCGCGGGCGCGGCGGCTCTGGCGGCGGCGATCACTGCCGCGGTGGCGGATCGTGAGGCGGAGGCGCAGCGAGTTGGCGCGCTGCGCCGGCGTCTCGCCGACGGCATTCGCGCCGCCGTCCCCGAGGCGGAGTTCCTGGGCGACCCGGAACGCCGGCTCCCAGGCAACCTGCACGTGCACTTCCCGGGCGCGTCGGGGGAGACGCTTCTCTTCCTGCTCGATCAGGAGGGCGTGGCGGTCTCGACGGGCTCGGCATGCCAGGCGGGCGTCACGGAGCCGTCGCATGTCGTGCTTGCTCTGGGCCGCGACGAGCGCGCCGCGCGATCGGTGCTGCGCCTCACCCTCGGCCGCACCTCCACCGAGGACGATGTGGCGACGCTGCTGCGCGTCCTCCCGGCGGTCTACCGGCGTGCCGTGGCCGCAACGGCTCGCTGAGCCTCTGCCCAGGCGGGGGTTCGTAGACTGAGGGCATGAGGATCCTTGCGGCGATGAGCGGCGGCGTCGACTCGGCCGTTGCAGCCGCGCGTGCCGTCGACGCCGGACACGATGTCGTCGGCGTGCATCTGGCGCTGTCGCGGGCGGGCGGAACCCTGCGCACGGGCAGTCGCGGATGCTGCACGATCGAAGACGCCATGGACGCGCGACGTGCCGCCGACCGACTCGGCATCCCGTTCTACGTGTGGGACTTCTCTGAGCGGTTCCGCGACGATGTCATCGATGACTTCATCGAGGAGTACAAGGCGGGTCGCACGCCCAACCCGTGCATGCGGTGCAACGAGAAGATCAAGTTCGCCGCGCTTCTCGAGCGCGCGCTCGAACTCGGCTTCGATGCCGTCTGCACGGGCCACTACGCCCTGGTGGTCGATGGTCCGCAGGGCCGTGAGCTGCATCGCGCGTCGGATGCCGCGAAGGATCAGTCGTACGTTCTCGGCGTGCTGACGGCCGAGCAGCTCGCCCACACGTACTTTCCGCTCGGCACGACGCCCTCGAAGGCGATCGTGCGGGCCGAGGCCGCCGAGCGCGGTCTGACCGTGGCCCAGAAGCCGGACAGCCACGACATCTGCTTCATTCCCGATGGCGACACGCGTGGCTGGCTGGCTGAGAAGGTGGGCAGCGAGACGGGCGCGATCGTCGACCGCTCGGGAGCCGTGGTCGGAACCCACGAGGGCGCCCACGCGTTCACCGTCGGCCAGAGGCGCGGGCTCCAGCTGGGCACCCCCGCTCCCGACGGCAAGCCGCGCTTCGTGCTGGAGGTGCGTCCGGTCACCAACACGGTCGTCGTCGGCCCCAAGGAGGCGCTCGCCACGGCGGAGATCGCGGGCGAGCGGCATTCGTGGGCCGGGCGCGCGCCGGAGGCGGACGAGTTCGACTGCGAAGTCCAGATCCGGGCTCACGCCGATCCGGTGCCGGCTCGCGCCACGGTCGTCGACGGCGTGATCACGGTGCGCCCCGAGGTGCCTTTCGATGGCGTGGCTCCCGGCCAGACCGCCGTCCTCTACGACGGCACGCGCGTCATCGGCCAGTTCACGATCGCGCGCACCCGCTCGGCGGTTCCCGTCTCCGGCTGAGTCCTGCGGTCTGTCGGAGGGCGCTCCTAGACTGACGGGGTGACGGATGCCGAAGACTACGACCTGTCAGCACTGACTCTCGACGACGCGCGTGCAGAGGCCGAGCGGCTCACCGGCCTCATTCTCGACGCGCGAGAGGCCTACTACGGCAGAGACGCCGAGCTCGTCGACGACGCGACCTACGACGGCTGGATGCGGCGGCTGGAGCGTCTCGAGCGCCTGTTTCCCGAGGTCCAGGGACAGGACTCTCCGACGCAGAGCGTCGGTGCGGCGGAGAACTCCATGTTCGCGCCCGTCGAGCACGCGGAGCGCATGCTGAGCCTCGACAACGTGTTCAGCGCCGAAGAGCTTCGAGAGTGGTGCGTCAAGACGCGTGCCTCCGCCGGCCGCGACGTGCGCTGGCTCACCGAGCTCAAGATCGACGGACTCGCGATCAGCCTGAGGTATGTCGACGGAGTGCTCGTGTCTGCGGCGACACGCGGCGACGGTCGCGTCGGTGAAGACGTCACCGTCAACGCCCTCCGAGTCGCCGGCATCCCGCAGCGCCTCAGCGGGGCGGGCCATCCGTCACTCGTGGAGGTGCGCGGCGAGGTCTTCATTCCCGTCGCGGCTTTCGACCGCCTGAACGAGCTGCAGGCGGAGATGCGCGAGCGCGTCATCGCCGGCAGCGTCGGCCGAGGCGTCGACCAGGAGAAGGCGGAGCGGGCGGCGGCACGCCGATTCCCGGCCTTCGCGAATCCCCGCAACGCCGCCAGCGGCGGTCTCCGGCAGCAGCTCGATAAGAAGTCGGGTCTCGAACGCGAGGCCGGCCAGGCGAGGCTGGACTCGCTGCGGCTGTTCGTCCACGGCATCGGCGCCTGGCAGAATCCGCCGGTCGCGTCGCAGAGCGGGATCTATGCCCTGCTGGCGGACTGGGGCCTTCCGACCAGTCCGTACTTCCGCACGTTCGATGACGTCGACGGCGTCCTCGACTACGTGGCCTACCACGGCGAGCACAGGCATGATGTCGAGCACGAGATCGACGGCATCGTCGTCAAGGTCGACGAGCTCGAGCTTCATGACGAGCTTGGCGCCACCAGCCGCGCGCCACGGTGGGCGATCGCCTACAAGTACCCGCCCGAACAGGTCAACACGAAGCTGCTGGACATCGTCGTGTCGGTGGGACGAACCGGTAGAGCCACCCCCTTCGCGGTCATGGCGCCGGCTCGCGTGGCCGGAAGCGTCGTGCGACAGGCGACCCTCCACAACCAAGACGTCGTCAAGGTCAAGGGCGTGCTGATCGGCGATACGGTCGTACTTCGCAAAGCGGGCGACGTCATCCCCGAAGTCCTGGGCCCGGTGGCTGAACTGCGCGACGGCACGGAGCGCGCATTCGTCATGCCGACGGAATGCCCCGAGTGCGGGTCACCGCTCGCGCCGGCCAAAGAAGGCGATGTCGACCTGAGGTGCCCCAACACGCGGGCCTGCCCCGCGCAGGTGCGCGGCCGCGTGGAGCATATCGGCTCGCGCGGGGCACTCGACATCGAAGTCCTCGGCGAGGTGACGGCCGCCGCCCTCACTCAGCCGCAGTATCCGCCGACGCCGCCGCTCGAGACCGAAGCGGGGCTGTTCGACCTCACGTTGGAGCAGCTCGTGCCGATCGAGGTCGTCGTCCGCGACGCGGAGACGGGGCTGCCGAAGGAGGAGCCTGACGGCACGGTCAAGACCCGCGCACCCTTCCAGCGCAATCCCACGGCGGCCGAGAAGAAGCAGGGGCTCACGGGCCCGCAGCCGTCTTCCGCGGCGCTCAAGCTTCTCCAGGAGCTTGAGAAGGCCAAGACCAAGGAGCTGTGGCGATTCCTGGTGTCGCTGAACATCCGGCACGTCGGGCCCGTGGCCGCGCGAGCGCTCGCGCAGTGGTTCGGGTCGGTCGACGCCATCCGTGCTGCCGGCCGCGACGAGCTCGCCGCGGTCGAGGGTGTCGGAGGCGTCATCGCCGATTCCGTCATCGAGTGGTTCGACGTCGACTGGCACCGCGAGATCGTCGAACGCTGGGCGGCGGCCGGCGCGCGCCTGGAGATCCCCGGGCACGCAGGACCGGGTGCGGCGTCCGTCACCGGCGGTGTGCTCGAAGGCATCACGGTTGTCGCCACCGGGTCGCTCGAAGGGTACACGCGAGAAGGCGCGCAGGAGGCGATCATGGCGGCTGGCGGCAAGGCGGCGTCGAGCGTATCGAAGAAGACGGACTTCGTCGCCGCGGGGCCCGGGGCCGGGTCCAAGCTGGCGAAGGCAGAGGCGCTTGGGCTCCGCATCATCGATGCGGCGCAGTTCAAGGTTCTCGTCGAGCAGGGTCCCGCCGCCTTGGACGCCGGCCCAGCTGACGCGGGGTGATCCGCCACGACGGGCGGGCGGATCGAGGGCAGTCAGCCGGCTGAGTCGCCCGATGGCTGGGTGAGCCTCAGGAGCGATTCACGCACCTGTCGCCGCAGGACCTTGCCGATGAGGGATTTCGGCAGCTCATCGACGACGAACAGCCGACGCGGCACCTTGTATGGCGTCAGGATGCCGCGGGCGAACTCTCGGATGGCCTCGACGTCGGGGTTCTGCACGCCGGGACTGAGCACGACGGCCGCGACGACCTCCTCGCCGGAGTGCTCGCTCGGCAGGCCGACGACGGCGGCGTCCTCCACCTGAGGGTGCTGGCGGAGCGCGTTCTCCACCTCGGTGGGCGCGACGTTGAAGCCACCCGTGATGATGAGCTCCTTGATGCGGTCGACGATCCTCACGAAACCGGCGTCGTCGATCGTGACGATGTCACCCGTGCGGAACCAGCCGTCGATGAACACGCTCTCGGTCTCCTCGGGCTTTCCGTAGTAGCCCGAGAACACCTGAGGTCCCCGCACGATGAGCTCGCCGCGCTCGCCCGGCGCCACGTCCTTCGTCGGGTCATCGGGGTCGACCACGCGGCATTCGGTGCCGGGAAGCGGGAGGCCGACGGTGCCGGGCACCCGATGCTCCGCGACGGGGTTCGCCATGAGAACCGGGGAGCATTCGGACAGGCCGTAGCCCTCGACGAGGTACCCGCCCGTCGCCTCCTCGAAAGGCACGACCAGTTCGTGCGGCAGCGCCATAGCGCCGGAGATCGCGATCTCCGTGCCGTGGAGTGATACGCCCTGCTCCTCTGCGGCCCGCAGCAGACGCTCAGCGATCGGCGGGACGAGCGGCAGGAACGTCGCCGGATGCTTCTTGGTGACCGACAGAACCATCTCCGGCTCGAAGCGCGGGAACAGCACGAGCCGGGCGCCCATCGACATCGCGAACGCGAGGCACAGTGTCAGCCCGTACGCGTGGAACATGGGAAGCACCGCATACACCACGCACCCCTCGCCTCGGCGAATCGACGGCACCCACGCCTGCGCCTGACGGGCGTTCGACAGCAGGTTGCGGTGGGTCAGCATCGCGCCCTTCGGAGTGCCGGTGGTACCGCTCGTGTACTGGATGATCGCGAGGTCGTCGGTCTGGGGGAGCGGATGCGAGGCGGGCAAGGGCTGCGCTTGCAGCAGGCTCTCCCACGGCAGGGCGCCCGTCACGCGGGCGGTGAGTGCGTCGCGCGACTCGCGGGCCTTCGCGATGGGCAGGCGGAGCGCGATCCGCAGCGACAGCGGCATTGCGGTCGTGAGGTCCACCGAGATCAGGTTCGTGACGGTCACGTCGGCAGGAAGATCCTGAACGGTGCTGACGACCTTGCTCCAGACGATCGCCGTCTTTGCACCGTGGTCCTCGAACTGCTTGCGCAGCTCGCGCGGCGTGTAGAGGGGATTGTGCTCGACCACAACGGCGCCGAGCCGCAGTATGGCGTAGAAGGCGACGATGTGCTGCGGGCAGTTCGGCAGCACGATCGCAACCGGGTCTCCCGGCCCCACACCGAGCGCACGCAGTCCTGCAGCAGCGCGGTCGATCGCGTCCTGGAGCTCGCGGTACGTGGTCTCGCGACCGAAGAACTGGAGGGCGGGCGCCTCAGGGTAGTCGCGCGCCGAGGCGGCCACGATGTCCAGCAGCGACCCCGTGACAGGCTCGAGGTCGGCGGGGACGCCCTCGGCGTAGCTGGAGGTCCATGGGCGAGGCGGGTCGTACGTCGTCACGCGCCCAGCCTAGGGCTCCGCGTTCGCGCGCGTGAGCGGGCAGCGCGCCGAACTAGACTGTCGTGGTGTCTGAAATCAGCCCCGATCTCGTCCGCCATCTCGGCGTCCTCGCCCGCATACAGCTGAGTGACGAGGAGGTGGAGCGCCTCACCGGTCAGCTTGCCGTGATCGTCGACAACATCGCCAAGGTGTCCGAAGTCGCGACGGCTGATGTGCCCGCGACCAGTCACCCGATCGCGATGGAGAACGTCTTCCGTCCCGACGTCGTCGGCGACATGCTGAGCCTCGACGAGGTCCTTCAGAACGCGCCGGATGCCGCCGAGAGCCGCTTCCGCGTCACCGCGATCCTGGGGGAGGAGCAGTGAGCGCCGATCTGACCCGTCTGACCGCTGCGGAGCTGTCGAGCCTGCTGTCGACCGGGGAGGTGTCCAGCGTCGAGGCGACGCGCGCTCACCTCGACCGCATCGATGCCGTCGACGGCGCCGTGCACGCGTTCCTCCACGTCAACGCGCGCGCACTCGAGGTCGCCGCCGACATCGACCGCCGTCGCACTGCCGGGGATGCCCTGGGGGAGCTGGCGGGGGTCCCGCTCGCGATCAAGGACGTCCTGGTCACCACTGACATGCCCTCCACGAGCGGCTCGAAGATCCTCGAGGGCTTCATGTCGCCCTACGACGCGACAGTCGTCGCGCGCTCGCGTGCGGCCGGGCTGGTTCCGCTGGGCAAGACCAACATGGACGAGTTCGCGATGGGCTCATCCACGGAGCACTCCGCCTTCGGGCCGACGCGCAATCCGTGGGACCTCGATCGCATCCCGGGCGGCTCCGGCGGCGGCTCGGCGGCCGCGGTGGCGGCTTTCGAAGCCCCGCTCGCGCTCGGCTCGGACACGGGAGGGTCGATCCGTCAGCCTGCGCATGTGACGGGCACGGTCGGCATGAAGCCGACGTACGGCGGCGTGAGCCGCTACGGGGCCATCGCGCTGGCGTCGAGCCTCGACCAGATCGGTCCGGTCTCGCGCACGGTCCTCGACTCCGCGCTGCTTCACGATGTCATCGCCGGCCACGATCCGCACGACTCGACGTCGCTTGCGCAGCAGTGGCCCTCGTTCGCCGCTGCGGCCCGCGAAGGCGCGACCGGTGAGGGTCTCCGCGGCCTCAGGGTGGGCGTCATCAAGGAGCTGCCCGACTCGGGCTTCCAGCCCGGCGTGTCGGCGTCGTTCCGCGCCGCCCTCGCGCTGCTGGAGGCTCAGGGCGCGGAGATCGTCGAGATCAGCGCTCCCCACTTCGAGTACGGCGTCGCCGCCTACTATCTGATCCTCCCGGCGGAGGCGTCGAGCAACCTCGCGAAGTTCGACTCCGTCCGGTTCGGCCTCCGTGTCGACGTGCCAGGCGGAACGGTCGAGGACGTCATGGCCGCCACGCGCGACGCCGGGTTCGGGGATGAGGTGAAGCGCCGCATCATCCTGGGCACCTACGCGCTCTCCGCCGGCTACTACGACGCCTATTACGGCAGCGCGCAGAAGGTCCGCACCCTCATCCAGCGAGACTTCGATGCGGCGTTCTCCTCGGTGGACGTCATCGCCACGCCGTCGGCGCCGACGACCGCGTTCCGCCTGGGCGAGAAGATCGACGATCCGCTGCAGATGTACCTCAACGACGTCACGACGATTCCCGCGAACCTCGCGGGCGTCCCGGGCATCTCGATCCCGTCGGGGCTCGCCGACGACGACGGCCTGCCGGTCGGCATCCAGTTCCTCGCACCGGCCCGGGAGGACGCGCGTCTGTATCGCGTCGGAGCGGGACTGGAGGCGCTGCTCGTCGAAGCGTGGGGCGGACCCCTGCTCGACCGAGCACCGGCGCTGGCGACGGCACACGGCACGGAAGGAGGCGCCCGCTGATGGCGAAGGTCGCACTGATGGACTTCGACAAGGCACTCGAGCTGTTCGAGCCTGTGCTCGGATTCGAGGTCCACGTCGAGCTGAACACCAAGACGAAGATGTTCTCGGGCGCGGGCAACCCCGCGCACCCCGAGAATCACGACGCCGAGCCGAACACGCTCGTCGCGCCCGTCGATATGGGTCTTCCCGGATCACTGCCCGTGGTGAACGAGACCGCGGTGCGCTACTCGATCAGTCTCGGGCTGGCGCTCGGCTGTTCGATCGCGCCGTCGAGCCGGTTCGCGCGCAAGAACTACTTCTACCCCGATCTCGGCAAGAACTACCAGATCTCGCAGTACGACGAGCCGATCGCATTCGACGGCGCGGTCGAGATCGAGCTCTCGGACGGGACGCTCGTCACGGTGCCCATCGAGCGCGCGCATATGGAGGAGGACGCCGGCAAGCTCACGCACATGGGCGGCTCGACGGGCCGCATCCAGGGCGCGGAGTACTCGCTCGTCGACTACAACCGCGCGGGAGTGCCGCTGGTGGAGATCGTCACCAAGCCGATCTTCGGCGCGGATCGCCGCGCACCCGAGGTCGCGAAGGCGTACGTCGCCGCGATCCGCGACATCGTCCTCGCGCTCGGCATATCCGAGGCCCGGATGGAGCGCGGCAACCTGCGCTGTGACGCCAATGTGTCGCTGCGCCCCCGGGTCGCCGAGGGCGAGCCGGTGCCGCCGCTGGGCACGCGCACGGAGACGAAGAACGTCAACTCCATGCGCTCAGTCGAGCGGGCAGTGCGTTACGAGATCCAGCGTCAGGCCGCCATCCTGGCCGCCGGGGGCTCCATCACGCAGGAGACCCGTCACTGGCACGAGGACACCGGGACCACGTCGCCGGGACGCCCGAAGTCGGATGCCGATGACTACCGGTACTTCCCGGAGCCCGACCTGCTCCCGGTGGCGCCATCGGAGGAGCTCATCGAGTCGCTGCGTGCCGCCCTCCCCGAGGCCCCGGCGGCACGCCGTCGTCGCCTGAAGGCGGAGTGGGGATTCACCGATCTGGAATTCCAGGACGTCGCGAACGGAGGCCTCCTCGCCGAGGTCGATGCGACCGTCAAGGCGGGCGCGTCACCGGCCGCCGCCCGCAAGTGGTGGACGGGTGAGATCACCCGCATCGCCAACGCAGAGGGTGTCGAGCCGTCGTCGCTCGTCGGCCCTGCCGACGTCGCCGCCCTGCAGCTGCTCGTTGACGCAGGCACGCTCACGGACAAGCTCGCCCGTCAAGTGCTCGAGGGAGTGATCGCAGGCGAGGGCACGCCGCAGGAGGTCGTCGACGCGCGAGGTCTCGCTGTCGTCTCCGATGATGGCGCGCTGATCGCCGCCATCGACGAGGCCCTCGCAGCGCAGCCGGACGTGCTCGCCAAGATCCGCGATGGCAAGGTGCAGGCGGCCGGAGCTGTCATCGGTGCGGTCATGAAGGCCATGCGCGGCCAGGCCGACGCGGCGCGCGTGCGTGAGCTCGTGCTGGCACGCGCGGCGGAATAGTCGCGGCCGCACGTCCTTCGGCTGAGGCCGACGGCGCCGCCCAGGTGTCGTCGGCCTCAGCGACAATGGAGGAATGGGACGCGGAGACGGAACGGGGCGGCTGGTGTCCGCCGACGGAGCCGATGACACCGGCACCCGCATCCTCCACGTGGACATGGACGCGTTCTACGCGTCGGTCGAGGTGCTCGACGACCCGTCGCTCGCGGACAAGCCGATCATCGTCGGCGGCCTCGAAGGGCGCGGCGTCGTCTCGAGCGCGTCGTACGAGGCGCGCAGGTTCGGCGTGCGCGCCGCGATGTCGGTCGGTCAGGCGCTGCGCCTGTGTCCTGGCGCCGTGGTCGTCGCGCCTCATTTCGACCGATACGCCGCTCTGTCCCGACAGGTGATGGAGATCTTCCACGAGATCACGCCGCTCGTCGAACCGCTGTCGATCGACGAGGCCTTCCTCGACGTCAGCGGGGCGCGACGACTCTGGGGCAGCCCCGGTCGCATCGCTCGTGATCTGCGCGTGCGAGTGCGTGAGCGGACGGGGCTCGCCTGCAGTGTCGGCGTCGCGGCGACCAAGCACGTGGCGAAGATCGCCTCGACGCTCTCGAAACCGGATGGTCTGCTGATCGTCTCGGAGCGGGACACGGCGGCTTTCCTCGCCGACCGGCCGGTGAGAGCACTGTGGGGTGTGGGCCCGAAGGCGGCCGAGGCTCTCGAACGCCGTGGCATCCGCCTCGTGGCCGACGTGCTCGCCTCACCCCGCCCTGTCCTCGAGCGGGCTCTCGGCCGCGCAATGGGGGAGCGGATCTGGCAGCTCGCCCACGGCATCGATCCTCGCGAGGTGCAGACGGAGCATGTCGAGAAGAGCGTGGGGCACGAGGAGACGTTCCTAGAGGATGTCGACGATCCCGTCGTGCTGAGAACGGAGCTGCGACGCCTGGCCGATCGGGTGGCTGCCCGACTGAGGGCCGGCGGCTGGGAAGCGCAGACGATCGCCCTTAAGCTGCGATACGCCGACTTCACGACGTTGTCGCGCTCCGTGACGCTTCCGGAACCGACGCACGTGGGACAACGCATCGGTGATGTGGCGATCGACCTTCTCGCCCAGCTGCCGCTGTCCCAGCCGGTGAGGCTCATCGGCGTCCGCGGCGAACGGCTCCGGTCCGCCGGTGGCGGAATGATCCCGCTGTGGGATGAGGATGCCGACTGGCGCGCGGTCGACGAGGCGCTCGACTCGGCGCGCGCTCGCTTCGGGCGTGCGGCGGTGACGCGCGCCAGCATTCTCGGCGGTCGTCGAGACGTCAACGCATTGCCGACGAATCCACGGCTCCCGCCCGTCGACCACTGAGCTGCTCCGATTGATCGGCAGGACCCCGCGCGCATCGCGCGGAGGCGCAGTAGCGTGGAGCCATGCCAAACCTCGCATTGGAACTCGGCAAGCAGGCCGCATCGCTGGGCGTGACCAGCGTCTACGGAGAGCAGCAGGACGTCGACGGCGTCCGGCTCGTGCCCGTGGCGCTGACGTGGTCGGGATTCGGCGCAGGAGAAGACGAGAACGGCGGTTCGGGCGGTGGCGGCGGCGGAGTCGCGATCCCGCTCGGCGCGTACGTGCGACGCGGCGACGACCTCCGTTTCGAGCCGAACGTCGTGTCGATCCTCGCGGTCGGCATCCCGTTCCTCTGGGTCGCGGGGCGTGCGCTGAGCCGCATCATCCGTGCGCTCAAGCGCTGACATCGAGCGCGTGCTGGCCTCGGCGACTGCCGAGATCGTGGCACGCGCACGCGCACGCGCGGCTCGCGCGCCGGTCATCCTGATCGACGGTCGGTCGGGGGCGGGCAAGACCACGCTCGCCGCACGGGTCGCCGGTGCTCTCGACGCGCACGTGCTGGCGCTGGACTCCGTCTATCCGGGGTGGGACGGGCTCGCGGCTGGCGCGGAGATCGTCCGCCGCGGTGTGCTCGAGCCGCGGGCGCACGGCCGGCCCGGGTGCTGGCCACGGTGGGACTGGACCCGCGACCGCGTCGCGGAGGAGCGCGAGGTGCCCGTCGATGTGCCGCTCGTCGTCGAGGGCGCGGGGGTGCTGACACCGGCGAGCAGGATGCTCAGCGACGTTCAGGTGTGGGTCGAGTCTCCGACTGGCTCTCGGCGCGAGCGCGCCCTCGATCGCGACGGCGACGCGTATCGGCCCCATTGGGAGCGATGGGCGGCCCAGGAAGAGGCGCACATCAGAGCGCACGACCCGGCATCCCTTGCGGTCATCATCGTCGACGTGCCCTGAGGGCACGGGAGGTCAATCGTCGAGTGCCTGAAGCAGGCCTTCGAGACGGAAGCCGAGCCAGTCGTAGACGCCGAAGCGCGGATCATCGTGGTCGTGGTCGTGCTCGTGGGTGATCCCGAGGCGCGTGGCCAGCACGAGCCGCAGCGCCGTCAGCGTGCGCAGCCACGCCGCCGCGCGTTCGGAGTCGAGCCGCACCGTCATCGCCGTCGTCGCGGCAGAGTCGTCCAGCTCCTCCACCACCAGGCGTGCGCCGTCGTCGACCAGATCGGCCAGCACCGTCTCGGCGTCCGAACGCCGGCGCTGCAGGAGGTCACCCTGTGTGACGCTTCGGAACTCGACGCCGGCCTCCGAATCATCAGGGTAGGCATCGGGCACGAGGCGGGCGACCGCCGGGTCGGACGGCGTGGTCGGGATCGAGGGCTCTTCGAGAAGGTCCAGGAACTGTTCGACAAGTCCCGTCAGGTGCGCCGCCTCCAGCTTCGCCATCTCAAGCACGACGATGCGCGGGTTCATGCGTCTCCCTGTCTCACGGTCGCCCACAGGCCGTAATCGTGCATCGCCTGGACATGCAGCTCCATCTGCTCCCGCGCGCCCTCGGCGACGACGGCATGGCCGACGTGATGCACGGCAAGCATCAGCTGCTCGGCGCGCTCCCTGCTGTATCCGAAGTACTCCCGGAACACATGAGTCACGTACGACATGAGGTTGACCGGGTCATTCCACACGACGGTCTGCCACGGCCGGGACTCAGCCGTGTCACGCCGCGTGTCGAGGTCTTCAAGGGGGAGGCTCATGCCCACCCCAGCTCATGCAGACGGGCGTCGTCGATGCCGTAGAAGTGCGCGATCTCATGGACGAGGGTCGTGTGGAGCTCGTCTTTGAGCGATTCGAGATCGTCGCACGCGTCAAGGTGCGGATCGCGATAGACGATGATGCGGTCGGGAAGGTCCCCGAGGCCGTACCTGTCGCGTTGGGTCAGCGCGAGCCCGTCGTACAGTCCGAAGAGGTCGAGCGAGCCGTCCTCGGGTCGGTCCTCGACGACGAAGACGATGTTCTCGAGGCCTGCGAGCATTTCGTCAGGCAGGTCATCCAGGACCTCTGACACCAGGGTCTCGAACGTGTCGGCATCCATCTCCATCATCGCCCGACCACCACACATCAAGCCTAGTCCGCGCGGCTCCGCGCGCGGTGTTCGGATGTATCACCTGCCGCCGCCCGGTCTCCTCGGAGAGGGAGGCGCATATGAAGCTCCGCAGGCCGGCGAAGCAGGGCACGCACAACGGCTTTCGTCCGCCGTCGCACCCACTCGGCCGGCATTCGGGCGAGGACTACGGCTGGGGCTCCGGCACCGGGGTGTACGCCGCCGCGGAGGGCGTTGTGGAATACGTCTACTCCGGGGGTGAATACAACCGAGGGTGGGGCAATCGGATCATCATCCGTCACACCGACCAGTGCGTCACGACCTACAATCACCTCGCTCAGGGGTCGATCCGGGTCCGTGAAGAGCAACGGGTCGCTGTGGGGGAGCGCTTGGGGACAATGGGGTCGACAGGAAAGTCGCCGAACGGAAAGCACCTCCACTTCGAGCTCTACGTCGATGGGTCCCGTGTCGATCCGCATCCCTACTTCCGGAGGCATCTGCCGGGCCCCGCGCCCACGGCGTCGCGGCCTTTTCGGCCGAACGGTCCACAACAGCGCGTCGTGCGACACACCACGAACCGCAGAGGTCAGCCCACGCTGGCAGGCGCGGTGAAGAGGCCGCAGCTTCGCAGAGGCACCGTCGGGTTCTTCGACGGGTTCATCCGCGGCGAGGAAGTGACGCAGAACGGCGTGACCTCGCGGATCTGGTTCCGCGGGGCGTTCTCTCACGATTGGTTCTGGGCAGGCAACTTCACCACGACGTCGACCCGCGGTCTCGAGGATCTCGGAACCTTCTCGGCGTAGACCACGAGAACGCTTGCGGCAATCGACGCCGACGGCGCGTGTGCCGCGTTCTCGCTGGAAAACTTGGGGTGAGTAACGGGACTTGAACCCGCGACCCCCTGGACCACAACCAGGTGCTCTACCAACTGAGCTATACCCACCATGTGCCTGCACGCAGGCAACCAGTCGATTCTATTACAGCTCGGAGGCGAACATTGACACTGTCGCCGCCGAAACCTCTCGAGCCATGTCACTGGTGGGTCCGGGCTCGGGGACGAACACCACCTGACGGTAGTACGCGAGCTCCCGAATCGACTCGCGGATGTCTGCCAGCGCGCGGTGTCCGCCGTCCTTCGCGGGGGCGTGGAAGTACGCCCTCGGATACCACCGACGCGACAGCTCCTTGATGCTCGAGACATCGACGTTGCGGTAGTGCAGCCAGCGATCCACGCGCGGCATGTATCGCGCGAGGAACATCCTGTCGGTTCCGATCGTGTTGCCGGCCAAGGGCGCCTTGCCCTCGGGGACGAAGCGCTGAATGTACTCGAGCGACTTGAACTCGGCCTCGGCGACGCTGACGCCGTTCGGGATCTCATCGAGCAGGCCGGAGGTGCGGTGCATCTCGGTCACGAACTCGCTCATGTTGTCGAGAGCCGCCTGGTCGGGCTTGATCACGATCTGAAAGCCCGGGTCGAGTATCTTCAACTCGTAATCCGTCACGATGATCGCGATCTCGACGAGCTGATCGACGGAGAGGTCGAGGCCCGTCATCTCGCAGTCGATCCAGACGAGCCGGTCGTTCTCCGCTGCTCCCACCATGTAGCCATCCTAACGAGCGCGCCTGACACGGCAGCGCCGACGACCGCCCATGGCGGACGACGCGGTGAGACTGGAGCCCCCCCAGGAGGATTCGAACCCCCGACCTGGCGGGTAGAAACCGCTCGCTCTGTCCACTGAGCTATGAGGGGAAGTGGTGGATCCATTCCTACCGTACCGCGACAGTCGGCAGCGATCGCCTCTCCGACGCGCGGCATGCCGCTGCCGTAGCGCACCGAGCGCGTCTGGCGTACGGTCGGGGACACCGGAAGGGAGTGTGACATGACAACCACGGAAGCCTCCACGCTCTGGCTGGCGTATGACGCGGAGGGGCGCGTCGCCGGCACGATCCGCAAAGCCGACGGCACTTACACGGTCACGATGGCAGGAGCAGACAAGTCTCTCGGCGCCTACCCGGCGATGGAGATCGCCAAGAAGGCGCTTCACGCGCACATGCCTCCGGGTTCCGACTGGCCGCAGTTCCGTGAGCACTGACGACGCCGGGGCGGCGGCGTCCTCGCCTCTGTGAGGACCGCCGCTCCGTGCGCTCAGTGTGCCGGCGCCGACTCCGCCGTCTGTTCGGCGGGGACCTTCGGCCGACGGTCGAACCAGGGCAGCGCGAGGTGCACAGCGGGCCCGATCAGCGCGGCGAACAGCAGCGTGCCGAGGCCGACCGTGCCGCCCAGCAGCCAGCCGGCGACCAGCACGGACATTTCGACGATGAGGCGGGCGAGCCAGATCGGCCACCCCAGGCGGCTGTTGATGCCCGTCATGAGCCCGTCGCGCGGCCCCGGGCCGAAGTTCGCGCCGATGTAGAGCCCGGACGCGAGCGCCACAAGGGCGATGCCCGCGAGGAACACGGCGAGCTGGACGACGAATCCCTCGATCGGCGGCACGAGCCCGAGTGTGATCTGCATGCTCGTGCCCACGAGCAGGATGTTCGCGATCGTGCCGACGCCGGGCTTCTGTCGGAGCGGGATCCACAGCAGCAGCACGAAGAAGCCGAGAAGATTCGTGACCCAGCCGATTCCTATGCCGGTCTGGAGGGAGATGCCCTGCGCGAAGACGGTCCACGGATCTAGGCCGATGCTCGCCTGCACCATGAACGCGCAGCCGGCGCCGTAGAGCAGGAGGCCGACGAGCAGCTGAATCGAACGCAACACCATGGATCCCATCACATCGCATGATTGGCCTTCTCAGAGCAGGCCAATCGCCATAAAGTGGCCGGATGGACTCTCGGGTGTCGGCACGTGTTCTCAGCAGCGCGCTGGGCGGGTGGCGCACGCGCGAGCCCGCTTACGAGGCGCTGGCCGACGGCATCCGGCTGCTCTGCCTCGACAACCGGCTGGCACCTCGCACCGCGCTTCCTGCCGAAAGAGAGCTTGCTCACGCTCTGTCGGTGAGCAGGACGACCGTCGCGGCCGCGTACCGCTCCCTGAGGGAATCGGGGCATATCTCGAGCGTGCGCGGCTCGGGCAGCGTCACGCTCCCACTCGGGCGCCGAGAGTCCGGGGCCCCGCGCGTGGCAGCCGACGACATCGACCTCGTGCAGGCCAGCCCTGCCGCCTGGCCCGGACTCGCAGGCGTCATGAGCGACGCAGCGCAGGACGTGGCGGCCCTCGTGTCGCGTGCCGGGTACGACATCGTCGGCTCGGCCGCCCTGCGAGCGGCGATCGCGGACCGCTACACCCAGCGAGGCCTGTCGACCACGCCCGAGCAGATCGTCGTCACGACCGGCGCCCAGAGCGCGATCCACCTGTTGGCAACGACGCTCCTGCACCGCGGGGACCGCGCCGCAATCGAGACGCCGACCTACCCCCACGCCGCTGAGGCGCTGCGCCGGGCAGGCGCGCGGCTCGTGAGCATTCCGGTCACGACGGATGACGGATGGGATCTCGACCGTGCTGTCCAGGTCTTCGCCCGTACGGGGCCGTCGATCGCGTACCTCATGCCGCATTTCCAGAATCCGACGGGGCGAAGCATGACGCCCGAGGAGCAGGAAGTCATCCACGCCGCCGCACGATCGTCGAACTCGGTGATCGTGGTCGACGAGACGACAGGGGAGCTGGCCATCGACCACCCTGTCCCGTCGGCCCTCGCGTTCCCGGATGATCGGGTCGTCCGGGTGGGCTCGCTGGGGAAGACCGTCTGGGGCGGCCTGCGCATCGGATGGATCCGGGCCGATCGCGAGATCGCGGCGGAGGTCATCGCCGGCCGCTCCGCGAACGAACTCGGCACGCCCGAGTTCGAGCAGGCTGTGGCCGTGCGGCTCATCGGGGAGATGTCGGCCATTCTGGTGCAGCGCGCCACGCTTCTCCGTGAGGGGCGAGACGCCCTCACATCGGCGCTCATCGACAGGCTGCCTCGGTGGCGGGTGCCGACGGTGACTGGCGGCGTCTGCCTCTGGGTCGAGCTCGATGCTCCGCTCAGCTCCGGCCTCGTGCTCGCGGCGCGCCAGCGGGGGCTGCACCTGTCTGCGGGGCCGCGCTTCTCGCCCGACGGCGGGCACGAACGTCATCTGCGCATCCCTTTCACGGCGCCCGCCGACCAGCTGCGTCGTGCTGTCGAAATCCTCGCCGCGGTGTGGCCGGAGGTGCGCACCGCGGCCCCGCGTGGGATCGTCGAACCGACTGAGGCGCTGGTCTGAGCGGCGTCGCTCGATCAGCGCGACAGACGCAGGCAGTCGACCGCCTCCCGGGGTGTCCAGAACTCACCGATGTCCCGGAATGTGCGACTCGAGACCTGGAATCGGCGTGCGACGAAGCGCCGGCCACGGACGTCTGTCCGCACCGTCAGGTGGCCGACGGCACGTCCCTCGCGATCCACGACGCGCCAGAGCGCGTCGCCTACCCGGAGCATCCGCATGCCGCTGATGACTCCGGGGAGTTCCATCGTGTAAAGCGTGAGCGCCATGTCTTCTCCTCTCGGTTCGAACATATGTGCGACGTCCGACATCGCCCCCGGCTTCCTCCACAAGGGACGGGCGGCCGTCACATCCGCACGGGAACACGGCGATCGCACCGGGGTGCAGGCAGACCGCGGGATCCTCGACCAGTGCGGGAAGCCCCGCCGAGAGGAGAAGAGCATGAGCGACCAGATCACCATCGTCGGGACCGTCGTGAACGATCCTGAACGCCGGCGGACATCGGGAGGAGTCACCGTTGCGAACCTTCGGGTCGCGAGCAACGTCCGCCGCCGCGACGAGGCGACAGGGTCATGGGTGGACGGCCACACCAACTGGTATTCCGTGTCGGCCTACCGCGGGCTCGCCGAACACACGCTTGCGTCGGTGCGCAAAGGCCAGCGCGTCGTCGTGGTGGGCGCGTTCAAGCTTCGGGAATGGGAGTCGAACGGCCGGCAGGGCGTGGCGGCGGAGATCGATGCCTTCTCGCTCGGCCATGACCTGCTGTGGGGCACATCGACCTTCACCCGGCAGGAGCGGGCCGTCGGGGTGACGTCGACGCTGGAGGCGGATGCCGGAACGGCAGAGAATCAGGGTGGCAGACAGAGAGCAGGCGCCCCGACGACCTCCGAGGGCTCCGCGGAGTGGGCGGTGGCGCCTTTGGAGGATGCCACTCCGTTCTGAGGGTCCCGGGCCGGGGGAGCCATGTGCAGCGAGGTGTGCGACGTAGACTCGCGGAGTGCAGCGATCCCTCTCCCGTTCCGCTCTCGTCGCCGTCGTCGGACTGATGACGATCGCGATCGCCGCCTGCTCGTCTGAAGGATCGGCCGCGCCGTCGCCGACCGCCTCTCCTGCCGTCACCGTCTCCGATGCGCCGACGCCGACGACGCCGGTGCTGGTGCCGGAAGGCACCGCCGAGGACAACCTCGCCGTGTTCACGTGGGTGACCGAGACGGTCTGGGACTCGGACGATCGGGTGAAGGGCCGGGCATACATCGATGCGCTGGAAGATGCCGGCTTCGACCGAGAGGACATGGAGGTGACGCGTGACGAGTCCACCGTGGGCAATCCCGCCGAGAGCATCCAGTTCTCCGTCCTGTGGCGCGACGAGTGCATCGTCGGGCAGGTCGGCCCTTCGACCGAGAAGCCGACAGCCGTCGTGCTCCCGGAACTCCCGGAGGGCGGCTGCCTGGTCGGACAGACCCGCCCGATCGACTGGTGATCGCTGCCGTCCGGTCGATTGCGAGTGCGGGTCGGCGCAGAGTCAGGCACGCGTCGCGGTATCCGGAGAGAACGGCGTGCGCGAACGGTAGGCTGGGAGGCTGACGTCATCACGCATTGGAGAGCGTTTTACCCCTATGGCTGAGTACATCTACCAGATGGTCCGTGCCCGCAAGGCGGTCGGAGAGAAGCTCATTCTCGACGACGTCACGATGGCGTTCCTTCCCGGCGCGAAGATCGGCATGGTCGGACCCAACGGCGCCGGCAAGTCGACGATCCTCAAGATCATGGCGGGGCTCGACCAGCCGTCGAACGGCGAGGCGAAGCTCGCCCCCGGCTACAGCGTCGGAATCCTCATGCAGGAGCCCGAGCTCGACGAGTCCAAAACGGTCCTGGAGAACATCCAGGAGGGCATCGCGATCAAGGCGAAGCTCGATCGCTTCAACGAGATCTCGGGACTCATGAGCGACCCCGACGCCGACTTCGACACGCTTCTCGCCGAGATGGGGACGCTGCAGGAGGAGATCGACGCCGCCGACGCGTGGGACCTCGACTCGCAGCTCGAACAGGCCATGGACGCCCTTCGCACGCCTCCCGGCGACGCCTCCGTGAGCAACCTCTCGGGCGGTGAGAAGCGTCGTGTCGCGCTCACCAAGCTCCTCCTGCAGAAGCCCGATCTGCTCCTGCTCGACGAGCCCACGAACCACCTGGACGCCGAGAGTGTCCTCTGGCTCGAGCAGCACCTGCAGAAGTACCCCGGCGCGGTCATCGCCATCACTCACGACCGCTACTTCCTCGACAACGTGGCGGAGTGGATCGCCGAGGTCGACCGCGGCCGGCTTATCGGCTACGAGGGCAACTACTCGACCTACCTCGAGAAGAAGGCCGAGCGTCTCGAGGTCCAGGGCAAGAAGGACGCCAAGCTCGCGAAGCGCCTCGCCGAAGAGCTCGAGTGGGTCCGCTCCAACGCGAAGGGGCGTCAGGCCAAGTCGAAAGCGCGTCTCGCGCGCTACGAGGAGATGGCCGCCGAAGCTGAGCGCACCCGGAAGCTCGACTTCGAGGAGATCCAGATCCCGCCGGGGCCGCGTCTGGGCAGCATCGTCATCGAGGCCAAGAACCTCAAGAAGTCGTTCGGCGATCGCTCGCTGATCGACGGCCTCAGCTTCAGCCTTCCGCCGAACGGCATCGTCGGTGTCATCGGTCCCAACGGCGTCGGAAAGACGACGCTGTTCAAGACCATCGTGGGCCTCGAACCGCTCGACGGGGGCGACCTCAAGGTCGGCGAGACGGTCAAGATCAGCTACGTCGATCAGACCCGCGCCAACATCGATCCGAACAAGACGCTGTGGGAGGTCGTCTCGGACGGACTCGACATCATCACGGTCGGCAAGACCGAGATCCCCTCGCGCGCGTACGTGTCGAAGTTCGGCTTCAAGGGGCCCGACCAGCAGAAGAAGGCAGGCGTGCTGTCGGGTGGTGAGCGCAACCGGCTCAACCTCGCCCTCACGCTCAAGGAGGGCGGCAATCTGCTGCTTCTCGACGAGCCGACCAACGACCTCGACGTCGAGACGCTGCAGTCGCTCGAGAACGCGCTGCTCGAGTTCCCCGGCTGCGCCGTCGTGATCACCCACGACCGGTGGTTCCTCGACCGCATCGCTACGCACATCCTGGCCTACGAGGGCACCGAGGAGCAGCCCGACCGCTGGTACTGGTTCGAGGGGAACTTCGAAGCGTACGAGGCGAACAAGATCGATCGCCTCGGCCCCGACGCCGCGACACCGCACCGCTCCACTTACCGCAAACTCACGCGTGACTGACAGCGGCCCGCGCCTCCACGTCCCCATCCACCTGCGGTGGGGAGACCTCGATGCGTTCAATCACGTGAACAACACGTCGATGCTGAAGCTCTTGGAGGAGGCGCGGGTGCGCGTCTTCTGGACCCCGGAAGACGGCGACATGGCGCCGGAGACCGCCGTCGTCAGCAGCAGCATCGACGCCGGGCTGCTCACGCTCATCGCTCGTCAGGAGATCGAGTACCTCGCGCCCGTCCCGTATCGGCGTGAGCCGCTGGACGTGCAGCTGTGGTTCAGCAAGATCGGCGGATCCAGCATCGAAGTCTGCTACGAGGTCTACAGCCCGCAGACCGACACGCCGCAGAGGCTGTACGCTCGCGCGACCACCGTTGTCGTCATGGTGGATGCCAAGTCCGGCCGGCCGATGCGCCTCACCGAGGAGATGCGCGCGGCGTGGACGCCCTACCTCGGCGAGGCTGTCCGCTACGGGCACCGGCGCTGACCGCACGACGGCGGACTCTCGGACCGTCCGGGGAGCTCGTCAGCGAGCCGATCCCGCATCAGGCACCCGGACCATGATCTCCTGAGAGATCGTGGCCAGGAGGCGACCGGAGCGGTCGAACATCCGCGCTGTCGAGAGCCCGCGGCCGGCACGGGCGCTGGGGGACTCCTGCACATAGAGAATCCACTCGTCGACGCGCGCCGGCCGGTGCCACCACATGGCGTGGTCGAGACTCGCCACCTTGAGCCCGGGCAGCGACCAGGGAATGCCATGTGCGCGCAGCACCGGCTCCTGGATCGTCATGTCGCTCATGTACGCGAGCACAGCGCGATGCATCGCGGCGTCGTCTCCGATCGGACGGCGCACCCGCATCCAGACCGCCTGTCGTGGCTCCTGCGGTCCCTCGACCGATGTGTAGATGTCGCCCGTGGCATGGAGGGTCTCGATGGGGCTCTGAGCCAGGAGGCGCTGAGACAGCGGGTGCAACGGGGTCGGGCTCGGCTGCGCGAGGATCTCTTCGGGCGTTCGGATGCCGCTGGGCGCCTCGACCTGGTGATCGAGGCCGTCGCTCTCGCGTTCGAACGACGCGATCATCGAGAAGATCGGCACACCGCCCTGGAACGCCTGCGAGCGCCGAGTGGAGAATGACCGGCCGTCATGGATGCGATCGACGGAGATCGTCAGCCCCTGCGAAGCATCGCCCGGGCGCAGGAAATAGCCATGCATCGAGTGCGGAATGCGGTCATCGTCGGTCGTGCGCTCCGCCGCGATCACCGCCTGCGCAAGCACCTGGCCGCCGAAGATCCGGCCGCTGGGCATGGGGTGCGACGACCCCGTGAAGATGTCCTCCGTCGTGCGCGCCTCGCTGGACGCGAGGTCGAGGACCTCCAGCATCGCTGCAACCGGATCAGTACCGTCTGTCACGCCAACTCCGCTCCCGCTCCGGTCGACACACCGCTTGATAGTTTAGGTCGGATGCCGTCTTTCATCCTCTTCGACGACGCTCCCTCCGCCGCCGACGCCCTCACGTTCGCTCAGCGGGCCGCGCGTCTTGGCGACGGAGCGGTGCGGCTTCGCGCCTCCGGCGGCGTGCTCGCTCTGAGCTGCGCCGCCCTCGCGCCGCAGACACTGCTCGACGAGACGCCGACGGTGCTGGGCATGCGCTTCCTTCGCGTGGACGCAGAGCTGGTCTGTGATCTCGCCGTCGACGCGTCGGCGCTCACGCTCAGCGAGGATGGCGTCGCCCTCGTACTGCCGGAGACGGCCGTGTCCGTGCCTTGGGCAGGCATCTCGCCGCCCCGCTCCGGGTGGACGGCCGCCGGTGCGATTCCCGCAGCGACGCTCGCCTCGCGAGCCCAGTGGGGAATCGCCTCCGTGGCGCAGGTCGTCCCCACCGCCGCGGGCGAAGACCTGGTGCGTGCCGTGCGCGCAGACGTGTGGGGGCGTGAGGACGCCGACCTCGCAGGCCTTCCGCTGGGCGTCGCGTTCACCGCGTTCGCCCTTGGATTCATCGGCGGCGAGGAAGAGGCGCAGGTGCGCCGGCAAGGCCCATGGTCACGTGTCAGCCTCGCGCGGGGTCATGTCATCACCCGGGGCACGACCCGAGCCGGGCTCACGGCCGTCAGGCCGACGACTCCGCGCGACTGAGACGCCAGCTCACACGGCGGCCGCAGCAGCCCGACCGGCAGCGCGCCCGGAGAAGAGACAGCCGCCGAGGAACGTGCCCTCGAGCGCGCGGTAGCCATGGAGGCCGCCGCCACCGAAGCCCGCGGCCTCGCCGGCCGCGTACAGGCCCGGGATCGGTTCGCCGCCCTCTCCGAGCGCGCGTGCCGACAGGTCGGTCTCGATTCCGCCGAGCGACTTGCGTGTCAGCACGTGCAGCTTGACGGCGATGAGGGGGCCCGCCTTCGGGTCGAGAATGCGATGGGGCTTGGCGGTGCGCACGAGCTTGTCGCCCCGGAATGCGCGAGCGGAGCGCAGCATCGCGATCTGCGCGTCTTTTGTGAAGTCATTGTCGATCTCGCGGTCGCGTGCGACCACCTCGGCCTTCACCCGCTCTGCATCCAAGGCGTCGCCGCCTGGCAGCGCCTTCATGCCGGCGATCAGCTCGTCGAGATCCTGGCGCACGATGAAGTCGGCGCCGTGGTCGAGGAACGCCTGCACCGGACCTGCAGCGCCCTTGCCGAGCCGGGACTTGACCAGCAGCGGCACGTCTTTGCCGGTCAGATCGGGGTTCTGCTCGCTTCCCGACAGCGTGAACTCCTTCTCGATGATGGAGTGGGAGAGCACGAACCACGAGTGGTCGTAGCCGGTCTTGCGCAGATGCGCGAGCGTGCCGAGCGTGTCGAAGCCGGGGAACAGCGGCACGGGCAGGCGTGACCCCGTCGCGTCCAGCCACAGGGAGGACGGGCCGGGCAGGATGCGGATGCCGTGGTTCGGCCACATCGGATTCCAGTTCTGGATGCCCTCGACGTAGTGCCACATGCGGTCGCGATTGATCACACGCGCTCCGGCGGCCTCTGAGACGGGCTGCATGGAGCCGTCGACGTACGCGGGGACGCCCGAGATCATCGTCTTCGGCGGCGTGCCGAGACGCGCGGGCCACTGGGCGCGCACAAGGTCGTGGTTCCCGCCGATGCCGCCCGAGGCGACGATGGTGGCCGAGGCCGTGATCTCGAAGGAGCCGACGACCTCCCGCGACGTCGCCTCGCCGCGGGCGGCCCCGGATGGCTCGAGAATGTCTCCCATCGCGCCGGTCACCGCGCCGTCCTGGGTCATCAGCCGGGTGACACGGTGGCGGGGGAGCACGACGACACGCCCCGCGGCTTCCGCCTGTTCGACGGCCTTCTGGAATGGAGCGACGATTCCGGGACCGGTGCCCCACGCGATGTGGAAGCGCGGCACCGAGTTGCCCGGTCCGGTGGCAGTAGAGCCGCCGCGTTCGGCCCATCCGACGATCGGGAAGAACCCCACGCCCATACCGCGAAGCCACGCTCGCTTCTCTTCGTGCGCGAAGTTCAGGTAAGCCTCGGCCCATCGCTGGGGCCACGCGTCTTCCTCACGGTCGAAGCCCGCCGTGCCCGCCCAGTCCTGGCGCGCGAGCTCGAGGGAATCGCGGATCCCCAGCCGCCTCTGCTCGGGCGAGTCGACGAGGAAGAGCCCGCCGAACGACCAGTGCGCCTGCCCGCCGAGGTCGGTGCGCGGCTCCTGGTCGACGATGACCACGCGCTTGCCGGCCGCCACCGCTTCACCCG